>WYAY01000068.1 GCA_011526165.1 Sulfuritalea sp. | reverse complement strand
CCCAGAAGAGGACTCGAACCTCCACAGTGTTGCCACCGCTAGGACCTGAACCTAGTGCGTCTACCAATTCCGCCATCTGGGCAAAGAGGGCGCAATTTTAAAGGAAAGATCGATTTTGTCAAACAAGACGAGCAAGGTGCGCAAGCGCGATCCGCACTATGAACGCGAGGCCGGGAAATACGAAAATCCCCTGCCGAGCCGGGAGTACGTGCTGTCCACGCTGACCGAGCGCGGCGTGCCGCTGGCCTTCGAGTCGCTGGCAGGACTGCTCGATATTCGTGAGCATGAGCTCGATGCCTTCCAGCGCCGCCTGGGCGCCATGCAGCGCGACGGCCAGGTCATGCAGAACCGCCGCGGCGACTGGCTCATTCCCGACAAGGCCGACCTCATCCGCGGGCGCGTCGAGGGCCACCCCGACGGCTACGGCTTCCTCGTGCGCGACGAGGAGGGCCCCGACCTGTTTCTCGGCCCGAAGGAAATGGACAAGGCCTTGCACGGCGACCGCGTCATGGCGCGCATCGTCGGCATGGACCGCCGCGGCCGCCCGGAGGGCAAGATCGTCGAGGTGCTGGAGCGCGCCAACCATCGCGTCGTCGGCCGCGTGCACAACGAGCACGGCGTGCTGTTCGTGGTGGCCGAGAACCGGCGCATCAGCCAGGACATCCTGCTGGCCCCCGGTGCCAAGCCCAAGGCGGTGGCGGGGCAGGTGGTGGTGGCCGAGATCATCGAGCAGCCCTCGAAGCATTCGCAGCCGATCGGCAAGGTGGTCGAGGTGCTCGGCAACTACGCCGATCCGGGCATGGAGATCGAGATTGCCCTGAGGAAACACGAGTTGCCCTTCGAGTTCTCGAAGGAGGCGCTGGCGGAAGCGAAGAAGCTGCCCGACGCGGTGCGCAAGGGCGACTGGAAATGGGAAGGCGGCGTACGTGAGGACATCCGTCACCTGCCGCTGGTGACCATCGACGGCGAGACGGCGAAGGATTTCGACGACGCCGTCTATTGCGAGCGCGAGGGCAAGGACGGCAAGGGCGGCTTCCGCCTGATCGTCGCCATTGCCGACGTCAGCCACTACGTGCGGGCGGAGCAGTCGCTCGACCGCGATGCCTACGAACGCGGCAACTCGGTGTACTTCCCGCGCCGGGTGATCCCGATGCTGCCGGAGAAGATATCCAACGGCCTGTGTTCCCTCAATCCGCAGGTGGAGCGCCTGTGCATGGTCTGCGACATGGCCATCGCCGCCAACGGCGTCATCAAGCGCTATCGTTTCTACCCGGCGGTGATGTACTCCCATGCGCGCCTGACCTACAACCAAGTGGCCGAAGCGCTCTACGGGGAAAAGTCAGTCTCCTCAGGACGGCTCGAAGCACTGCTGCCGCACCTGAAGAACCTGGATGCGCTCTACCGCGTGCTGGTGAAGGCGCGCTGGGCGCGCGGCGCCATCGACTTCGAGACCGTCGAGACGCAGATGATCTTCGACGACCAGGGCAAGATCGCGCGCATCGTTCCGGTCAGCCGCAACGACGCCCACCGCATCATCGAGGAATGCATGCTGGCCGCCAACGTCTGCGCCTCGGATTTCCTGCACGAGAACGAGCACGCCGCGCTCTACCGCATCCACGAGGGGCCGACGCCGGAGAAGCTGGAGAAGCTGCGCGAGTTCCTCAAGGAATTCGGCCTGCAGCTCGCGGGGGGCGACGAACCGCACGCCAAGGACTACGCCAAGCTGCTGGAGAAGGTGAAGGACCGGCCGGACATGCAGCTGCTGCAGACCGTCATGCTGCGTTCCCTGCAACAGGCGGTCTACAGCCCGGACAACGTCGGCCACTTCGGCCTCGCCTACGAGTCCTACACGCATTTCACCTCGCCGATCCGGCGCTATCCCGACCTGCTCATCCATCGCGCCATCAAGGCGGTGCTGCAGAGGACCCAGTACCGGCCCGGGAAATGGGACGAGATCGGCATCCGCTGTTCGCAGACCGAGCGGCGCGCCGACGAGGCGACGCGCGATGTCGAGTCCTGGCTGAAGTGCTACTACATGCAGGACCGCATCGGCGAGGAGTTCGCCGGCAGCGTTTCCTCCGCCACCTCGTTCGGCATCTTTGTCGCGCTCGACGACGTGTTCGTCGAGGGGCTGGTGCATATCTCCGAGCTGGGCAGCGACTATTTCCACTATGACAGTGCCAAGCACCAGCTGGTCGGCGAACGGACCGGTCGCCGCTTCCGCCTCTCCGACCGCGTGCGCGTGCAACTGGTGCGGGTGGACATGGAAAGCAGCAAGATCGACTTCCGCCTGGTCGAGGATGAGGGTGCGAAGGGCCGGCGCCGTGGCTGAGACCCGCTTCATCCACGGCTTTCATGCCGTCAATGCCCGCCTGCGACAGAGCGCGGGCAGCGTGCAGGAAATCTATCTCGCCGCCGGGCGGCAGGACGGCCGCACGCGCGACCTGGTCAGGCTGGCCGAGGCGCAGGGCGTGCGGGTCATCGCCACCGATCCGGCGCGGCTCGACGGCATGGCCGGCGGCCGCGACAACAAGGCGGCGCGACATCAGGGCGTGGTGGCCCGCGTTTCTGCCGCGCAGCGCCACGTCACGCTGGACGACGTGCTCGACACCCTGGCCGAGCCGGCTCTGCTGCTGGTGCTCGATGGCGTGCAGGATCCGCATAATCTCGGCGCCTGCCTGCGCGTGGCCGATGCCGCCGGGGCGCATGCCGTGGTTGCGCCGAAGGACCGGGCGGTGGGGCTCAACGCCACCGCCATCAAGGTGGCCTGCGGCGCAGCCGATAGCGTGCCCTATGTGACTGTCACCAACCTGGCGCGGGCGCTGCGCGAGATGCAGGAGCGCGGCATCCGGACGGTGGGCGCCGATGCCGAGGCCGAAAAGGATATCTACGGCACCGATCTCAAGGCGCCGCTGGCGCTGGTATTGGGCGCCGAGGGCAGCGGCCTCAGGCGCCTCACGCGGGAAACCTGCGATGCACTGGCGCAGATCCCCATGCACGGCAGCGTGGAAAGCCTCAACGTTTCCGTGGCCAGCGGCATCTGTCTGTTCGAGGCGCGACGGCAGAGGCGCGAGGGCGTTACAAGCGCTTGATTTATTGCGCTTGTGCGGTTAAAATGCTCGGCTTTTCCAACCTTGCCCCACCGCACGCATGGCGGGGGGTATAACCCAGAAGGAGACTGCATGCGACATTACGAAATCGTTTTCATCGTCCACCCGGACCAGAGCGAGCAGGTGCCCGCGATGATCGAGCGCTACAAGGGGCTCGTCACCGGCCGCGCCGGCCAGATCCATCGCCTGGAAGACTGGGGCCGCCGCCAGCTGGCCTATCCGATCCAGAAGGTGCACAAGGCGCACTATGTGCTCATGAACATCGAGTGCGACGGCGAGACCCTGGCCGAGCTCGAGCACGCCTTCAAGTTCAATGACGCCGTGCTGCGTCACCTCACGGTCAAGATGCGCCATGCCGTGACGGCGCCTTCGCCGATGATGAAGGAAGAGAAGGCCAAGTCGCTGACGCCGGCGACAGAGAGCGCCCGGGTCGAAGAGGCGAAGCCCGCCGAGCAGCCTGCGGCATGATGTGACGGCGCCGCAGAACCAGCTGACGATCACGGGGAACATCATCGAACTGGCGCAACTGCGCCACACCCCGGCGGGCGTGCCGGCCCTGAACTTCAGGGTTGCCCACGCCTCCGAGCAGATCGAAGCCGGCCTGCCGCGCAAGGTCGAATGTGAGTTGCAGGCAGTGGCGCTGGGACAGACGGCCCTCGTGCTGCAGGGAAGCAAACCCGGTGACGGCGTCAGGCTGACCGGTTTCCTGGCGGCAAAAGGCACCCGTTCCAGTCAGCCCGTACTGCATGTGGAACGAATCGAATTTTTGGAAGGAACAGACCATGGCATTTAAACCGAAGGGCGGCAAGGACGCCAAGAAGCGCAAGGACGACAAGGGCTCGCGCGGCATGTTCAAGCGGCGCAAGTTCTGCCGCTTCACCGCCGAGAAGATCGCGGAGATCGATTACAAGGACGTCGAGATCCTCAAGGATTTCATCACCGAGAACGGCAAGATCATGCCGGCGCGCATCACCGGGACCAAGACCGGCTACCAGCGCCAGCTGTCCACCGCCATCAAGCGTGCGCGCTACCTAGCGCTGATGCCCTACACCGACCTGCACTGAGAGAGGACACGACCATGCAAGTGATTCTGATGGAAAAAGTGGCCAACCTCGGCGGCCTGGGCGACGTCGTCAAGGTGCGCGACGGCTATGCGCGTAATTTCCTCATCCCGCAGGGCAAGGCCAAGCGGGTCACGCCGGAGAACCTCGCCGAGTTCGAGCAGCGCCGTGCCGAACTGGAGCGCCAGCAGGCCGAGAAACTGGCCGGCGCGCAGGAGAAGGCCGCCAAGCTGGAGGGCCTGATGGTGCAGATTACCCGCAAGGCGGGCGTGGACGGTCGCCTGTTCGGCTCGGTCACGAACTTCGACATCGCCGAGGTGCTGAACGCGCAAGGCCATGAGGTGGAGAAGGCCGACATCCGCCTGCCGCAGGGACCGCTCAAGATGATTGGCGACGCCCAGGTGCAGATTGCCTTGCACAGCGACGTCGTTGCGAGCATCACCGTCTCCGTGCTGGGCGAGCACTGATTCGTCCGCCCGCCGGGCGACGCAAAAAGGGCCGCTGTTTGGCGGCCCTTTTTCGTTGACCCGCACCGGTCGGGAAACCTGGCGGAGAGAGAGGGATTCGAACCCTCGATACGTTTTACCGTATACACACTTTCCAGGCGTGCGCCTTCGACCACTCGGCCATCTCTCCGGGAGGGGCGCATTCTAGCAGAAAGGCCAGGGCAACTGGGCGCCTGGCCTTCGTCGGCTGCCGGCGATTGCATCGGGAGGAGAGCGGAGTTTTGATACAATGCCGTGCGGCGGGTCTCCCCGCATTGCAGGGTGGTCAATCTGGTCAGGTCCGGAAGGAAGCAGCCACAGCCATTGTCTGCAAGTGCCGGGGGTCAGGCTCGCCGCCCCAGGTTTACCAGGTGCGCAGCGCCACGAAGTTCCCTTCTCCCGGGGCCGGGAGAGGGGCTAGGGGAGAGGGCAGCGCCCCTCCGGGCCGATGATCTCGTCTGATAAAATTCCGCCATGAGCTATCAGGTCCTCGCGCGCAAGTGGCGGCCGCGTTCCTTCGAGACGCTGGTCGGGCAGGAGCATGTCGTGCGCGCCCTGACGCACGCGCTCGAACAGCAGCGCCTGCACCACGCCTATCTCTTCACCGGCACGCGTGGCGTCGGCAAGACGACGCTGGCGCGCATCCTCGCCAAGGCGCTCAACTGCGAGACCGGCATCACTTCAAAGCCCTGCGGGTCGTGCAGCGCTTGCCAGGAGATCGATGCCGGCCGCTTCGTGGACCTCATCGAGGTCGACGCCGCCACCAACACCAAGGTCGATGAGATGCGCCAGCTGCTGGAGAACGCCGCCTATGCGCCGACGCGCGGCCGCTTCAAGGTGTACGTCATCGACGAAGTGCACATGCTGTCCACCTCGGCCTTCAACGCCATGCTGAAGACGCTGGAGGAACCGCCCGAGCATATCAAGTTCATCCTTGCCACCACCGACCCGCAGAAAATCCCGGTGACGGTGCTCAGCCGCTGCCTGCAGTTCAACCTGAAGCAGATGCCGCAGGGCCACATCGTCGAGCACCTGTCGCGCGTCCTCGAGGCGGAGCAGGTGCCCTGCGAGCCGGCCGCCCTGCGCCACATCGCCAAGGGCGCTGCCGGCAGCATGCGCGATGCGCTGTCCCTGCTCGACCAGGCCATCGCCCATGGTGCCGGCCGCGTCGAGGAGGCCGGCGTGCGCGACATGCTCGGCACGGTGGGGGAGGACCATCTCTTCGCCCTGCTCGATGCGCTGGCCGCGCGCGACGTGAAGGCCATGCTGGCCGTGGCCGCCGAAATGGATGCGCGCAGCCTATCCTTCGACTCGGCCCTGCAGGAACTGGCGACGCTGTTCCACCGTATCGCGCTGGTGCAGATGGCTCCCGAGGCCATCGTGGACGCCGCCGAGCGCGCCCGGCTGGCGTCCTATGCGCAGCGGCTCGACGCCGAGTTCCTGCAGCTCTGCTACCAGATCGCCATCAATGGCCGCAGCGACCTGTCGCTTGCCCCGGACGAGTATTCCGGCTTCCTCATGACCCTGCTGCGCCTGGTCGCCTTCAATCCGGAGACGCCGCCGGCGCTTGGCGTCGTTACGCCTTCCGAACCGGCCGCCCGTGCGCCGATGTCGGCCGCGGTGAAAGCCGCCCCGGCAGCGGCCCCGGCTCCCGCACCGCAACCCCCGTCCCCGGCTGCAGCGAAAGCCGCAGCGCCGGTGGCCGTCGGTGACTGGCACGGCATGCTGGAGGGCCTCAAGCTCGGCGGCATGGTGCGCGAACTGGCCCACCATTGCGAACTGGCCGAGCAGGGCGAGGGAACGATCAAGCTGCGCCTGAATCCGGCGCACAAGTCGCTGCTCATGAACAAGGCGCCGCAGGAGAAACTGCAGGCCGCCCTGGCGACCTACCACGGCCGGCCGGTCAGGCTGACCATCGAGATCGGCGACCTCAACGGCGAGACGCCGGCGCAGCGGGCGGAGAGCGCGCGCACCGAGATGCAGAACCGCGCCATCGAATCGCTCGAGCAGGACGCCTTCGTGCGCGACATGATCGAGACCTTCGACGCCACCATCAACGAGCAATCCATCAAGCCCCTGAACTGAACGCACGCGGAGAACAGAACATGATGAAAGGCGGAATCGCCGGCCTGATGAAGCAGGCCCAGCAGATGCAGGAGAACATGAAGAAGGCGCAGGAACAGCTGGCGACCATCGAGGTCGAAGGCCAGTCCGGCGCCGGCCTCGTCAAAGTGACGATGACCTGCAAGCACGACGTGCGCCGCGTCAGCATCGATCCTTCGCTGCTCGCCGACGACAAGGAGATGCTGGAGGACCTCGTCGCCGCCGCGGTGAACGACGCGGTGCGCCGCGTCGAAGCCACGGTGGCGGAGAAGATGAGCGGCTTCACCGCCGGGCTCAACCTGCCGCCGGGGATGAAACTGCCTTTTTAGCTTAAGCCGGGCGCCAGCCCGACGTGCCGGCCTCAAGGCCGGTCTATCCGATGACGACGCCTTCCGCCCTCGAAGAAATGATCGAAGCCCTGCGCTGCCTGCCCGGCGTCGGGCCCAAGTCGGCACAACGCATGGCCTACCATCTGCTGCAGCGCGACCAGCAGGGGGCGCTGCGGCTGTCCCACGCGCTGCGTCATGCCATCGAGGTGCTGCGCCACTGCGGTCGCTGCAATGCCTTCAGCGAAAGCGAGGTGTGCGAGCGCTGCGACTCGCCGCGGCGCGACGCATCCCTGCTGTGCGTGGTGGAGATGCCGGCCGACCTCAACATGATGGAGCAGACCCATGCCTTCAACGGCATGTACTACGTGCTGATGGGCCACCTCTCGCCGCTTGACGGCATCGGCCCGAAGGAACTGCATCTCGAGCGCCTGCTGGCCCGTGCCTGCGACGGTTCGGTGCGGGAGGTGATCCTCGCCACCAATTTCACCAACGAGGGCGAGGCCACCGCCCACTACCTGGGCGAGATGCTGCGCGCCCGCGGCCTGAAGGTCTCCCGCATCGCCCGCGGCCTGCCGGTAGGCGGGGAAATCGAGCACACCGACGCCGGCACCATCGCGCAGGCCCTGATCGAGCGGCGTTCTTTGTAAACCCTGGCCGGAATTCGGCAGCGGCGAGAAACCCCTTTTTTGACAATGGGTTCCGTTGTTTTTCTTCCATTTGCCGGGTCGTTTTCTGTATAATTTACCGTTTCAAGTTTCGACCAGCGCCATCAGGAAACCAGGTCAATGAGCAGCGACAAAAAAGAAGTGGATTGCGGCCGGCGCAACCTGGTCTTCGCCACCGCGGCCGTCGGCGGCGTGGCAACCGTGGCGACTGCCGTTCCCTTCCTGGCCAGCATGTCGCCCTCAGAACGCGCCAAGGCAGCCGGCGCGCCGGTCGAAGCCGATATCAGCAATCTGTCTCCCGGCGAGATGATGCGCATCGAATGGCGCGGCAAGCCCGTGTGGATCATTCGTCGCACCAAGGAAATGCTTGAATCGCTTGGAAAAATAAATGACAGGTTGAGCGACCCGGCGTCCAAGCGGCCGATGCAGCCGGAGTACGCCAAGAACGAGGCACGCTCGATCAAGCCGGAGTATCTGGTGGTGGTCGGCATCTGCACGCACCTCGGCTGCTCGCCCACCGACAAGTTCAAGACCGGTGCCGAGTCCGGCATCAATGCCGACTGGCCCGGCGGCTTCCTCTGCCCCTGCCACGGCTCGCTGTTCGACCTGGCCGGCCGCGTCTACAAGAGCATGCCTGCCCCGGACAACCTGGAAGTGCCGCCGCACTACTACCTGTCCGATACGCGCATCCTGATCGGCGAAGACAAGGCGTAAGGGGCGCACGACATGGCCAGTACGAATTTCGAGAAGCACAAGCCGGACGGCTCGCTCGCCGGCAACGTGCTCGAGTGGATCGACGCCCGCTTTCCGCTGACGGCGAACTGGAAGGCCCACCTGTCCGAGTACTACGCGCCGAAGAACTTCAACTTCTGGTACTTCTTCGGCTCGCTTGCCCTGCTGGTGCTGGTGATGCAGATCGTCACCGGCATCTTCCTGGTGATGCACTACAAGCCGGACGCCTCGCTCAACGCCGCCGGCGTGCCGGTGGCCTTCGCCAGCGTCGAGTACATCATGCGCGACGTGCCCTGGGGCTGGCTGATCCGCTACATGCACTCGACCGGCGCCTCGGCCTTCTTCGTCGTGGTCTACCTGCATATGTTCCGCGCCATGCTCTACGGCTCCTATCGCAAGCCGCGCGAACTGCTGTGGATCTTCGGCGTGCTGATCTATCTCTGCCTGATGGCGGAGGCCTTCGCCGGCTATCTGCTGCCGTGGGGCCAGATGTCCTACTGGGGGGCCCAGGTGATCCTCAACCTGTTCTCCGCTATCCCCTTCATCGGCAACGACCTAGCGCTGTGGATCCGCGGCGATTACGTCATTGCAGACGCCACGCTGAACCGCATGTTCGCCTTCCACGTCATCGCCATCCCGCTGGCGCTGCTCGGCCTCGTCGCCGCGCACATCCTGGCGCTGCACGAGGTCGGCTCGAACAACCCGGACGGCATCGAGATCAAGAAGCACAAGGACCCGCAGACCGGCATCCCGCTCGACGGCATTCCCTTCCACCCCTACTACACGGTGAAGGACATCGTCGGCGTGGTGGTGTTCCTGGCGGTGTTCTCGATTATCGTCTTCTTCGCGCCGGAGATGGGCGGCTACTTCCTCGAATACAACAACTTCATCCCGGCCGACCCGCTGGTGACGCCGCCGCACATCGCGCCGGTGTGGTACTTCACGCCGTTCTACTCGATCCTGCGCGCCAACACGGTCAACTTCTTCTGGATCGACGCCAAGCTGTGGGGCGTGATTTTCATGGGGCTGGGCGTGATGGTCCTGTTCTTCCTGCCCTGGCTCGACCGCAGCCCGGCGAAGTCGATCCGCTATCGCGGTCCGATCTACAAGTCGGCGCTGGCCATCTTCATCGTCGCCTTCTTCATCCTCGGCTATCTGGGCATGCAGGCGCCGACGCCGGTCTACACGATCATTTCGCAGGTCTGCACGGTCATCTATTTCCTATTCTTCCTGCTCATGCCCTGGTACACCCGCATCGACAAGTGCAAGCCGGAGCCGGAAAGGGTGACGAAATGAGAAACGCCCTTCGGAACGTGCTCCTTGCGCTGCTCTTCGCGCCGCTCGCTGCGCTGGCCGCCGGCGGCAGCCTCAAGCTCGACCGCGCGCCTGATCGCTCGACCGACCCGGCCGCCCTGCAGAACGGCGCCAAGCTGTTCGTGAACAACTGCCTGAACTGCCACGGCGCCAGCTACGTCCGCTACAACCGCCTGCAGGACATCGGCCTGACCGAGCAGCAGATCAAAGACAACCTGATGTTCACCGCCGAGAAGATCGGCGAGCCGATGGGCATCTCCATGTCGCGCAAGGATGCCAAGGAATTCTTCGGTGCCTGGCCGCCCGACCTGTCCCTGATCGCCCGTTCCCGCGCCTCCGGCGACGGCAGCGGCGCCGACTGGTTGTATACCTACCTGCGCGGCTTCTACCGCGACGAGTCGCGGCCGACCGGCTGGAACAACGTCGCCTTCCCCAGCGTTGGCATGCCCCACGCGCTGTGGGAACTGCAGGGCGAGCAGGCGATGGGCGCCGACCACCAGCTGACCCTCGTCAGGCCTGGCAAGCTCTCGCCCAAGGAGTACGACGACGCCGTCGGCGACCTCGTCGCCTTCATGGTCTGGATGGCCGAGCCGCAGGCGCAATTGCGCAAGCAGCTCGGCGTCGCCGTGCTGCTGTTCCTGGCGGTGCTCTTCGTCGTGGCCTACGCCCTGAAGCGCGCCTACTGGAAAGACGTCCATTAACCACTGTAAGGACTGCCATGCAATTCCTCGGGCATCGTGACTTCAACGCACCGCGCGTCCGCCGCGTGGTGCGCGATGCCGATTATTCCTGGAGCGGGAACACCATGATGACCTTGTATTCGGGCACCACCTGCCCGTTCAGCCACCGCTGCCGGATCGTCCTCTACGAAAAGGGGATGGACTTCCAGGTAATCGACGTCGATCTGTTCAACAAGCCGGAAGACATCGCCGTCATTAACCCCTACAACCGCGTGCCGGTGCTGGTCGACCGCGACCTCGTGCTCTACGAGGCCAACATCATCAACGAGTACATCGACGAGCGCTTCCCGCATCCGCAGCTGATGCCGCCCGACCCGATCATGCGCGCCCGCGCGCGCCAGTTGCTGTTCACCTTCGAGCAGGAGCTGTTCACTCACATCGAGGCGCTGGAGAAGAACCTCAAGGCCGCCGAGAAGGCGCGCCTGCACGTGCGCGACCGCCTGACCGAACTGGCGCCGGTGTTCAACAAGCAGAAGTTCATGCTGGGCGAGGAATTCTCCATGCTCGACGTGGCCATCGCGCCGCTGCTGTGGCGCCTCGACCACTACGGCATCGAGCTGCCGAAGACCGCCGTGCCGCTGATGAAGTACGCCGAGCGCATCTTCAGCCGGCAGGGCTTCATCGACGCGCTGACGCCCTCCGAAAAAGTGATGCGCCGATGACGGTTGCCGCTGCGGCGACCGATCGCAGCGCCCCCGCAGGGCCGCCCCAAGGGGGCGCTGCCAAACTCATCGAGCGGGCATTATTGCCCGCGAACGGCCGTCACCCCCTTCCTTGGGAGGGGGGGCGGGGGACAGGTCGTTTGTGAGCGTCGTCTCTACCAAGCCTTACCTGCTGCGCGCCCTCTATGAGTGGTGCGTCGACCAGGGCTTCACGCCCTACGTCTCCGTGCAGGTCGATGCCCACACCCTGGTGCCGCGCCAGTACGTGCGCGACGGCCAGATCGTGCTCAACCTTGGCGCCGAAGCCGTGCAGAACCTGCACATGGGCAACGACCTCATCACCTGCCAAGCCCGCTTCGGCGGCGTCGCGCAGACCCTGTCCATCCCCATCGACAACGTTGCCGCCATCTACGCCCGCGAAAACGGGCAGGGCATGGCCTTCGAGGTCGGCGAGCCGGCCGAAGCGCCGGCCGCAGCGGAGGGAATGCCTCCGGAAGCGCCCGAGCCTCCGCCCACCGACACCCCACCCCGGCCGCACCTCACCCGCGTCAAGTAAGCCCGTATACGCCCTTGCGCCGTCCTGCGGCGACTGACTTTTGTTTTGAAGGCCGGACCGTGACGCACTTCACGGACAACAGCGTGACGATTTGCTTACTATCCGTTTCAGCAAGTGTGGTTGATGCCCCTCCTGGCTCAGGGAGCGCGGCAGGGTGGAACCGGCATCCCCGGATCGCACAGCGCCTGTAAGCATGGCGGCCGGACAGGCGGCGGTGGGGGTGTCCGGGAGTTTGAGGGAAATGAGGAAGGCGCGAGGCGAAAGCCCGCGCCTTTTTTATTTGTCTTTCTTCCAGCTGCCGACGTCGGGCGCGCCGGCGGGATCGAACCACTTCAGTTTGTCGTGCAGGCGGACCACGTCGCCGACGATGATGAGGGTGGGCGGCTTGAGCTGGGCGTCCTGCGCCAGCTGCGGCAGGCTGTCGAGGGTGCCGATGAGGATGCGCTGGCGGTGGGTGGTGCCCTGCTGCACGATGGCGGCGGGGGTGGTGCTGGTGAGGCCGTGGGCGACGAGTTCCCTGCACAGCACCGGCAGGCCGTGCAGGCCCATGTAGAACACCACCGTCTGGTGCGGCCGCGCCAGACCCGGCCAGTCGAGGTTCATCGTGCCGTCCTTGAGGTGGCCGGTGACGAAGACGCAGGACTGGGCGTAATCGCGGTGGGTAAGCGGGATGCCCGAGTAGGAAGCGACACCCGCCGCCGCCGTGATGCCGGGCACCACCTCGAAGGGAACGCCGTTGGCGGAGAGGGTCTCGATCTCTTCGCCGCCGCGGCCGAAGATGAAGGGGTCGCCGCCCTTCAGGCGCAGCACGCGCTTGCCTTCCTTGGCCAGCTTGACCAGCAGGGCGTTGATCTCCTCCTGGCGCAGGGTGTGGTCGTTGCGCTGCTTGCCGACGTAGATGCGCAACGCATCGCGCCGGCACAGTTCGACGATGGCGGGCGAGACGAGGTTGTCGTGCACCACCACGTCGGCCTGCTGCATCAATTTGAGTGCACGGAAGGTGAGCAGATCGGGGTTGCCGGGACCGGCACCGACGAGGTACACCTCGCCGCGCGGCGGCGCGTCCTGCGTCGCGGCGAGCTGCTGCTCGAAATACTGTTCGGCTTCCGTGCCCTTGCCGGCCAGCACCATGTCGGCGAAGCTGCCGCCGAGCATTTTTTCCCAGAAGATGCGTCGCTGCGCCGGGTTGGCGAAGTGCCGCTTGACGCGGTCGCGCAGGCCGTTGGCCAGCTGCGCCAGGCGGCCGTAGGTGGCCGGCAGCAGGGTCTCCAGTTTCGCCCGCATCAGGCGCGCCAGCACGGGCGAGGCGCCGCCGGTCGACACCGCCACGATCATCGGCGAGCGGTCGACGATGGAGGGGAAGATGAAGCTGCACAGATCGGGCGAGTCGACGACATTCACCGGCAGGTCGCGCGCCTTCGCCGCCTGCGAGACGGCTTCATTGACGGCTTGGTCGTCGGTGGCAGCGATGACCACGGTCGCACCGGCGAGGTGGGCGTCGTCGAAGCGCGCCGCGATGTGCTCGATGCGGCCGGCGGCGGCTTCGGCGGCGAGGGTTTCGCCCAGTTCGGGGGCGACGACGGCGACTTTCGCGCCGCAGCCGGCGAGCAGGCCGGCCTTGCGCGCGGCGACGGCGCCGCCGCCGACGACGAGGCAGCGCGCGCCCTTGATGTTAAGGAAGATCGGCAGGAAATCCATGCTTTGGGCGGTGGGCGGTTTCGCTGCGGCCGCCTTGAATGCTAGTCAGTCGCCATTATAGCGTCAGCTGGCCGAGCCGCAGCCGCCGCGGCTGCCGCAACCGCCGCAGCTGGAGGGCGGGCAGCTGCCGCCCGGCGCCTGGGTCTGCATGAAGACGAACTGCCACTCGCCCGGCTCGACCTCGACGAAGTCGAGCAGGAAGCCTTCCAGGAGGTCGCGGCTGGGCGGGGCGATGAGGACGGTGAGGCCCTCGCATTCATAGGAGAGGTCGTGCTCGCGCTCGTCGTCGAAGCCGATGCCGAAACTGATCTGGCCGTCCTCCTCGAGCTTGGCGGCGATGCGCAGGGCCATGCCGACGGCGTCGCTCTGCTCTGCGGAGTCGAGGATGCGGGTGGCGGCGGCGGGGGTCAGGGTGAACATTAAGACTCCTTGGATTGTCAGGCCTCCGTCATTCCCGCGAAAGCGGGAATCCAGAGGGCGTTGCGAGTATTGGTGGATTCCCGCGTTCGCGGGAATGACGGGTACGGCCCTGCCGGGCGAAGCCGACGAAGCGGGCCGCCCAGTTGCAGTTGCCGGCGCTCCTGAGGTGCGTATAGGAGGCCAGCAGGTTCTTGTGGACGATGCCGTCGTGGGCGCCGTCGGCGCCGTGGCCGCGCTTCACCTCGTAGGCGAAGCGCGTGGCCGGGTCGAGATTCTCCAGGCTGGAGTAGTGGAATTCGTGGGCCGGAATCTCGTCGGGGTGGCTGCCTTCGGCTACCCAGGGATGGGCGGTGGTGGGGGCGAGGCGCACATAGCCGCGGCCGACCGGCTTCTCGTGCATGACGACGTCGGCGGCGATGACGCCGGCCATCTCGCGGCGCTCGCCGCGCCAAGACAGGCTGCGGGCGAGGTACATGAGGCCGCCGCACTCGGCATAGGCCGGCAATCCTGCTTCGATGGCGGCTCGTACGGATTCGCGCATGCCGCGGTTGGCCTCCAGTTCGCGCATGAAGCACTCGGGGAAGCCGCCGCCGAGGAAGAGGGCGTCGACTTCCGGCAGCTGCCGGTCGGCGATGGGGCTGAAGAACACCGGCTCGGCGCCGGCCTGCCGGAGGGCGTCGAGGTCGTCGGCGTAGTAGAAGCCGAAGGCCGGGTCGCGGGCGATGCCCACGCGCAGCGTCGGTTGCGTGTCTGCTGCGGCTGCCCGCAAGGCGGGCCGCAGCGGCTGGTCGGTGGCGGTCACCTGCAGCAGGCGCTCGATGTCCACCTGTTCCGAAACGATTTTGGCGATGGCGGCGATGCGCGCCTCGGCGGCAGCGGCCTCGTTGGCCGGCATCAGGCCGAGGTGGCGCTCGACGATGGCCAGCTCGGGGTTCTCCAGCACGGCGCCCAGCACCGGCACGTCGGTGTAGTGCTCGATGACGGCGCGCAGCTTGGCCTCGTGGCGCTTGCCGCCGAGGCGGTTGAGGATGACGCCGGCGATGCGGATGTTGCGGT
>WYAY01000067.1 GCA_011526165.1 Sulfuritalea sp. | reverse complement strand
GCAGATCCCTCTTCGCCCTTCTTCGAGTGACGCCTCTGGCTGCCTTTGGCCCCAAATAGGTGGAACTGCTCGGTCACGTTTCCCATACCGTCCCTGAAATTCCCGTGTTTCCACACAGCCTCGACCCAAAGCGTCGCAGCATTGCTACTTCCTGTAGGAGCGGCGTCCACGCCGCGATTGCAGCCGCCAATATCGCGGCGTGGACGCCGCTCCTACACGACCTCCGACCGCACCTGGCCGGTAGCAGCCTCCCACCCTGCCGTCTCGCCGTATCGCAGTGACTGACTTTTCCAGGCCAGCCACGCGATCCATCATTGACAGGCGTATCGCTACGCTATACATTCGCGCCATGATCAAGTCGTTCAGGCACAAGGGGCTTGAAGCGTTCTTCCGCGCCGGGAGCAAGGCCGGTATCCAGACGGCGCACGCAAAACGATTGCGGGCGCAGCTCGCCAAACTGGACACCGCGAAGGGACCGGAGGACATGGGCATGCCGGGCTGGCGCCTGCATCCGCTTTCGCGGGATTTGGCCGGGCATTGGTCGGTTTGGGTCAATGGCAACTGGCGCATGACCTTCACCTTCGAGAATGGCGATGCCGTCCTGGTCGATTACCGGGACTATCACTAAAGGAGCAACGAACATGGCGCGAATGTACAACCCGCCCCACCCCGGCGAAGTGCTGCGGGACGGGGTTTTCGCCGACACCGGAATCACCGTCACCGAGTTCGCACGGCGCATCGGGGTGACGCGCGTGGCGCTCTCGCGGGTGCTGAACGGCAAGGCCGGCATCAGCGCCGACATGGCTGTGCGCCTGGCCGCGGCGCTGGGCGGCAGCGCGGAATCCTGGCTGCACATGCAGGCCAATTACGATCTGTGGAAGGCGGAGAAATCCCTCAAGCGCCAAGTGGCGAAGATCACGCCCCTGAAACTCGCCGCGTAAGCTTTCGCCCGCCAACAACCATTCACTTCCGCTGCGGCAGCAGCACGCTGCCCAGCGCGCCGAGGATCAGGCCCGCACCGAGGAGTTCGTTCCAGCCCGGCTGCTCGCCCAGCAGCCACATGCCGCCCAGGACGCCGATCACCGGCGTCACCAGCGAGCTCAGCGAGGACACCGCCACCGGCACCATCAGCACGATGCGGTTCCACGCCCAGTAGCAGAACATGAACGCCACGAGGACGTTGTAGACGAAGCCGAGGGCCGGCCAGAGGCCGACCGCGCGCCATTCGCCGGCTTCGAGCGCGAGCGCCGCCGCGAGCACCGGCAGCGCGCCGATCAGCATGGCCCAGCCGGTGAGCATGGTGGTCGGCATCCTCAGGGCGAAGCGCTTGAGCAGGACCACGCCGAGTCCCCAGGACATCGCCGCGCCGAGCATGCACAGTACGCCGAGCGGCGCTTCGCCCAGCTGCGCCCTGTACGAGCCCATCAGCGCCGCGACCCCGGCCAGGCCCAGCGCCAGGCCGAGCGCGCGGCGCAGGTTCATGCGCTCGCCCAGCAGCCACACCGAGAAGCCGACGCTCCACAGCGGCATGGTGTAGCCGAGCAGCGCCGCCCGCCCCGAGGACATCAGGCCGACGCCGTAGATCATCAACACGTTCCAGCCGACCATGTTGGTGGCCGCCAGCAGCGCCAGCTTGCCGAAGGCGCCCGGCGGAATGCGCCACGACTGGCCGTCGAGGCGCCCGATCAGCATCACGCCGAGGCCGCCCAGCAGGAGGCAGCTGCCGCGAAAGGTCAGCGGCGGCACGTCCTGCAGGACGATTTTCATGATCGGCCAGTTGAGGCCCCAGCCGATCGCCAGCAGGGCGAGGAGGAGCAGGCCGAAACGGGACAGGCGGGCGCGTTCTTCAGTCATCGTGCAGGCCCCTCACCCCGCCTGCGGGGAGAGGGGGAGGGGCTATGGATGTATAATTCATCGTTTTCGAAAGTCTAGCATCGCCATGGAAGCCGAACGCCTGAACAGCCTTGCCAATCGCCTCTCGGACCTCTCCGCACGGGAGCAGGATCTGCGGAGGTATCTTTGACTTCGATGCCAAGCAGTCGAAGCTGAACGAAGTCAGCCGGGCCCTCGAAGACCCGGCCGTCTGGAACGACGCCCCCCGCGCCCAGGAGCTGGGCCGCGAGAAGAAGTCCCTCGAAGGCGTCGTCGTCGCCCTGTCCGACATCGACCAGCGGCTGCGCGACTCGCGCGAGCTGTTCGAGATGGCGCGCGGCGAGAACGACGACGACACCCTGGAGGCGGTGGAAACCGACGCCGCCGGCATCGAAACCCAGGTGGCGGCGCTCGAGTTCCGCCGCATGTTCTCCAACCCGGCCGACCCGAACAACTGCTTCCTCGACATCCAGGCCGGCGCCGGCGGCACCGAGGCGCAGGACTGGGCCTCGATGCTGCTGCGCATGTACCTGAAGTACTGCGAGCGCAAGGGCTTCCAGATCGAGGTGCTGGAAGAGTCCGACGGCGAGGTGGCCGGCATCAAGACCGCCACGCTGAAACTCACCGGCGAGTACGCCTATGGCCACCTGCGCACCGAGACCGGCATCCACCGCCTGGTGCGCAAATCGCCCTACGATTCCAATGCGCGCCGCCACACCTCCTTCGCCAGCGTCTTCGTCTATCCCGAGGTCGACGACTCCATCGAGATCGAGATCAACCCGGCCGACCTGCGCATCGACACCTTCCGCGCCTCGGGCGCCGGCGGCCAGCACATCAACAAGACCGATTCGGCGGTGCGCATCACCCACGCGCCGTCGGGCATCGTCGTGCAGTGCCAGAACGACCGTTCGCAGCACCGCAACAAGGCCGAGGCGATGGCCATGCTGAAGTCGCGCCTCTACGAGGCCGAGCTG
>WYAY01000009.1 GCA_011526165.1 Sulfuritalea sp. | reverse complement strand
GCTGAACCGCGATGAGCGACGCTACAGTCTTCATAGTTGACGACGACCAGGCCGTCGCCCGCAGCCTGCGCTGGCTGATCGAGACGGTGCGGCTGCAGGTGGAGACCTTCGCCTCGGCCCAGGCCTTCCTCGACGGCTACGACGCCGCGAAGCCCGGCTGCCTGGTGCTCGACGTGCGCATGCCCGGCATGAGCGGGCTGGAACTGCAGGAGCGCCTGGCGGCGCGGCGCAGCTACCACGTGCCGATCATCTTCATCACCGGCCATGGCGACGTGCAGATGGCGGTGCGCGCCGTGCAGGCCGGCGCCTTCGACTTCGTCGAGAAGCCCTTCAACGACCAGGACCTGCTCGACCGCATCCAGCGCGCCATCGCCCACGACGCCGGCCAGCGCGGCAAGGAGGAGCAGCGCTCGCAGCTCAAGGCGCTGTTCGCCGGCCTGACGCCGCGCGAGCGCGAGGTGCTCGACCTGGTGGTGGAGGGCCTGTCCAACAAGGCCGTCGCCAACGCCCTCGGCCTGAGCGCCAAGACGGTGGAGGTGCACCGCGCCAAGGTGATGGAGAAGCTGCATGCGCGGTCGATCTCCGACCTGGTGAAGCTGGCCATGCAGAACCAGGCCGCCTGAAAATGAAAACGGGGCGGCGCGGAGGGAAGTGCGTCGCCCCGCCAAGGCTGACTTTTATGCCAGGTAGTGGTCCGCCAGCAGCGCCGCGAAGAGCAGGAACAGGTAGGTGATCGACCAGCGGAAACTGGCCTGCGCGGCGCGGTCGCTGTAGCGGCGCAGCAGGCGCCAGGCGTGGGCGATGAAGATGCCGTCGAGGACCAGCGCCGCGGCGAGGTAGAGCCAGCCGCTCATGCCGATGGCGAAGGGCATCAGCGTCACCGCGCTCAGTCCCAGGGTGTAGGCGAAGATGCAGCGCAGCGTGTAGGCGCGGCCGTACACCACCGGCAGCATCGGCAGCTTCGCGTCGGCGTACTCGTGGGCGCGGTACAGCGCCAGCGACCAGAAATGCGGCGGCGTCCACACGAAGATGATGAGGAACAGCAGCCAGGCCTCGCCCGGCGCCTGGCCGGTGACGGCGGCCCAGCCGAGCACCGGCGGCATGGCGCCCGAGGCGCCGCCGATGACGATGTTCTGCGGCGTGCGCGGCTTCAGGATCACCGTGTAGACGATGGCGTAGCCGACGAAGGTGGCCAGCGTCAGCCACATGGTGAAGGGGTTCACGAACACGTTCAGCAGCAACAGGCCGATGCCGCCGATGAGGCCCGAGAGCAGCAGCGTCTCCAGCGAATTCACTTCCCCGCGCGGCAGCGGCCGCCCCTGCGTGCGCGCCATCACCGCGTCGATTTCCTGCTCGATGAGACAGTTCATGGCGGCGGCGGCGCCGGCCACCAGGGCGATGCCGAGCGTGCCGGCGAAGAGCGCCTGCAGCGGCACCATGCCCGGCGCGGCGAGGAACATGCCGATGACCGCGCAGAACACGATCAGGGTGTTCACCCGCGGCTTGGTCAGGCGCAGGTAGCGGCGCAGGCGCTCGGCCGGGCCGGGGCGGGCGGTGAGGATCGTTTCGGCCATAAGCGGGAGCCTCGGGTGTCGTTGATGGCCGGCTCAGTCTAGCCCCCCTGCCGCTTCGTTCAATCAGGAACATCCGCAGTGTCCCTAGGTAAACATCCTGATTGCCCCTCCCGGTGGCGGGGCCTATCGTTCGCCTACTACAAGAGCGGCGGGCAATCCGGCCGTACCGACAAATTCGAGGAGGAGGCAATCGCCATGTTGGACTACGTCTATACCGGCTGGGGCGCGTTCTGGGTGACCATGTTCATGTTCGTCCCCTTTGCCCTGATGGCATACTGGGTCATCCGCAGGAAAAGCCTGGTCGATACCGGACCCACCCAATTGCAGCCCGGCGAGTTTGCGCCCATCGAGGGCGTCTGGCTGACGTTCGCCTTCATCTTCTTCGTGGTCGCCAACCTGGCCAGCCTGAAATTCATCCCGTGGGCCGCCGCCTCCGGCGCGACCGACGGCGAGGCCGAGGTGCAGGTCGACTTCACGGCGAAGTCCTGGTCCTACGACATCTCCAACCGCCAGATCGAGGCCGGCAAGCCGGTGCGCTTCTCCGGCCGGGCGAGCGACACCCAGCACGGCTTCGCCGTCTATCACCCGGACGGCAGGGTGCTGTTCACCATGCTGATGATGCCGGGCACCGCCAAGCCCACCTCGGTCGTCTATACCTTCAAGGACCCCGGCAAGTATGCGGTGCGCTGCCTCGAGTACTGCGGCGTCGCCCACCACCGGATGCAGGACGAACTGACCGTCGTCAAAGCCAACTGAGGCAACCGAGCGCACCCAAGCGGAGGAGAACCAGAAATGAGCATAGCCACCACCCTCGTCAAGAGCACCCCGATCTTCGGCAAGATGTTCGCGGTCGACAAGAGCACCGGCCTGGAGGAGATCAACGCCTGGCCGGCGCTGATGATCATGAGTTCATTCGTCTGGCTCGTCGTGGCCGGCCTACTGGGCCTGGTCATGCCGGCGACGCAGATCTTCGACCTCAGCTCGGACCACTTCTACACCACGCTGACGCTGCACGGCGCGGCGCTGACCTTCCCCTTCTCGTTCCAGCTGATGATGGGCGTCGGCCTGCACCGCTCCGGCGGCTGCGTCGGCAAGGCCATCACCGGCTGGCTGCCGGCGCTGGCCTGGCTGTCGATGAACCTCGGCGGCGCCATCCTCACCGTCGCCGTCCTCATGGGCCTCAAGGTCAGCGTGGTGGTGATGTTCCCGCTGCCCCTGGTCGGCGCGCAGATGGGCGTCTGGAGCATGGAGTCGGTGATCGTCGGCTTCACCGGCATCTACCTGGTGCTGTCCTGCATGATCCTCTGGTACCCGCTGCTGGTGCTCAAGATGATGTTCTTCGGCAAGAAGCGGCCTGAGCTCGTCCTCTCCGAGCGCTCGCTCAACGAGCCGGGCATGCTCGGCATGCTGCTCGCCGCCGCGACGCTGTTGCTGACGGGCCTGCCGCTGGTGGTGGTCGGCACCACGCTGCTGCTGGCGCTCTACAAGATCCTGCCCATGTCGCTCGCCGCCTGGGCGGCCGATCCGGTGGTGTTCCAATACACGTTCTATCTCTTCGCCCACAACCTGATGGAGGCGATGGCCCTGATGGTGGCCAGCGCGATGTATGCCACGCTGCCGCTCTACCTGGCCGACGGCTCGCGCAAGCTCTACAGCGAAAAGCTGGCCAACCTGGCCTTGTGGATCCTGCTGGTGACCTCGGTCACCTCGGGCCTGCATCATTTCATCACCTTCTACCCGAACCAGCCGGCGGCCCTGTCCTACTGGGGCAACATCATGAGCTGGGGCACCGGCATGGGCGCGGCGATCAGCGTCTTCACCGTCCTCGCCACCATCTGGCAGCACGGCCTGAAGCCGGAGCCCGGCATCATCGCCGTGCTCGTCGGCTGGGCGCTCTACATCCTCGACGGCGCCAGCGCCATCGTCACCTCCAACATCGCCTGGACCTACCAGCTGCACGGCACCATGTGGCAGAGCGGCCACTTCATGACGGTCATCCTGGCCATGTCCATGATGTGGATGGGCGTTCTGTATCACCACTATCCGGTGCTCACGGGCCGCAGGCTCGACCCGGCGCTGGGCAACCGGTATGTCAGGATGATGACCGTCGGCAGCTTCGGCGCGGCGATCACCATGCTGGCGGGCGGGGCGGCCGGCATGCCGCGGCGCTTCGCCGACTGGCACCCGGAAGGCTGGATGCTCTACGGCAACCTGATCCTGTTCTTCGGCCTCATCCTCGGCGCCTCGTTTGCCGTATATTTCTACAACCTGATGAAGTCGCGCGAGATCTCCTCGCCCATGGGCGAACTGGCTACGGCCTAGCGCATTCATCGCCCCTCTCCCCGCAAGCGGGGAGAGGCCCCTGCAGCTTGCGCGTGCCGGTTTTTTTCAGGAACCGTGGGAGGTTCCCCCTGCAGGTCGGGCTTCAGCCCGACTGCCGAGGGCGATCGACCACCGCTGTCGGCCTGAAGGCCGACCTACGGGGTCCGTGGGAGGTTTCTGGGTACGATCAGGGTGAGGGGCAGGCAATGGCGTACGCTTCAAGCATGGATAGAACCCGCATCGCCATTCCCTGCCAGCTGTGCGGCCTGCCCGCGCCCGACCCGCCGATCGAGGATGCCGGCCACGACTTCTGCTGCATCGGCTGCCGCGAGGTGTATCGCGCCTTCGGCGAGGACGCCCTCGTCCCGGCAAAAGTCAGTCCGCGCGAGACGGCGCCGCCGCCCGGAAGCCGCGAGGCCTTCCTCTGGATTGACGGCATGCACTGCGCCTCCTGCGAATTCCTCATCGGCAAGCTCGCCCTGAAGCACCCCGGCGTCTTCGACGTCGCCTCCAGCTACGCCACCGCCACCGCCCGCATCGCCTACGACCCGGCGCAGGTGAAGGAAGCCGAACTGCCGGCGCTGCTCAGCCGCCACGGCTACCGCGCCCGGCTGCGCGGAGAGCCGGCGCCGGAGCACGAAGAGGGGCTCGACCTGCTGCGCCTGGTGTCCGGCGTCACCGCCGCCTCGCTGGTGATGATGCTGACCTTCATCTTCATCTACCCGATCCATGGTGGCTGGCTGACGGTGGAGGACTACGGCGCGATGCGCCGGCTCGCCTTCGAGGCCGTGCCGATCTTCCTGTTCTTCCTGACGACGATCCTGGTGTTCTTCGTCGGCTGGCCGATCCTGCGCGGGGCCTGGACCGGGCTGCGCGCGCGCCTGCCCAACATGGACGTCCTGCTCGCCCTGGCCATCCTCGCGGCCTACGGCTACAGCATCATCCAGTTCTTCAACCGCTCCATCGACCTCTATTTCGAGGTGGCCGGCACGCTGGTCATGATCATCACCGTCGGCCGCTACCTCGAGCGCGGCGCGCGCGCGCGCGCCACCGAATCGCTCCAGTCCATCCTGCAGGCCTGGTCGCCACGCGCCTGTGTGCTGCGCGGCGGCCAGTATCTCGACTGCCCGCTCGACGCGGTGCGCCCGCACGACCGCGTCTTCGTGCGCCAGGGCGAGGCCATCCCCGTCGACGGCAGCATCGTCGCCGGCCGCGGCGCGGTGGACGAATCGCTGATGACCGGCGAGCCCTTCCCGGTGTCGCGCGGCGAGGGCGAGAAGGTGCTCGGCGGCAGCCGCCTGCTCGAGGGCAACCTGGAGATCGACACCGGCCCGCAGGTGGAAAGCCGCATGGCCAACCTCGCCCGCATCCTCTGGAACACGCAGAGCGCGAGCAGCGGGCTGCAGGCCCGCGTCGACCGCCTCTCGCGCCGCTTCGTGCCCGGCGTGCTGGCGCTGGCGGCGCTGGTCGGCGCCGGCTTTCTGCTCGCCGGCGCGGGGGCGGAGAAGGCGCTGCTGGCCGCGCTCGCCACGCTCATCGTCTCCTGCCCGTGCACCTTCGGCCTGGCCATCCCGCTCACCACCGCCGCGGCGATCGGCGCGGCGCTGCGCCGCGGCATCGTCGTCACCGGTCCCGACCTCTTCGAGAAGTCGCCGCGCGTCGACGTCGTTGCAATCGACAAGACCGGCACGCTCTCCAGCGGCGAGATGGCGGTGGTCGAGGTGATCGGCTCGGCCGAGCTCGCCGCCCGCGCCGCCGCCGTCGAGCGGCACTCGCCGCACCCGGTGGCGCGCGCCATCGCCCGGCTCGACGCCGGCCGCAGCGCCGGCGAGGTGGAGCTCCACCCGGGGCGCGGCGCCGTCGCCACGGTCGGCGGCAAGCGCATCGCCGTCGGCAGCCGCGCGCTGTTCGCCACGCTCGGCTGGACGGTGCCCGAGCCGCTCGCCGCCCGCGCCGAAGCGAGCCGCCACGGCGAAGCCGTCGTCTCCTACGTCGGCTGGGACGGCGCCGCCGAAGGCGCCATCCTCACGCGCGACCGCTCGCGCCCGGCCTGGGACCGCGTCGTCGAGTCGCTGCGCCGCCACTGCCGCGTCGTGCTGCTCACCGGCGCCGAGCATCCCAACGGCTACCGCCAGCACGTCGACGAAGTGCACGCCGGCGTGCCGCCCGAAGCCAAGGCCGCCGTCATCCGCCGGCTCAAGGCGCAGGGCCGCGTCGCCATGATCGGCGACGGCAGCAACGACGCGCCCGCGCTGGCCGAAGCCGACCTCGGCATCGCCTTCGGCGCGCCCACTGCGCTGGCCGCCGAGGCCGCCGACATCGTCATCCCCGGCAAGCGCCTCGAGCGCGTGCTCGAAGCCTTCCTCCTCATCGGCGTCACGCGCCGGCGCATCCGGCAGAACCTCTGCTGGGCGCTCGCCTACAACGCCATCGCCATCCCGTTGGCGGCCACCGGCATGTTGAGCCCGCTCGTCGCCGCCGCGGCGATGTCGGCGAGCAGCATCCTGGTGGTGGCGAACGCCGCGCGGCCGCTCCTCGGCAAGGACCCGTTCGAAGGCGAAAGCGAAGACGAGGGCGGCGAACACCCGGCACCCGTCCCTGGCGCGCCTTCCTCGGTGCTCTAGAAAGTCAGTCTCCACGGTACGGCGAGGAACAAGTTGCCAGATATACCTAATACGGTATACTTCTGCCATGACTTTGCCTGCACGAACCGAACGGCCTCTGTATTGGGTCGGCTCAGCCAAGCGGGACTTCCTGGCGTTTCCCGAGGCGGTCGTGGACGACGTGGGTTATCTGCTCGGGGTCGTGCAAGCGGGCGGGCAACCGCCGTCCGCAAAGCCATGGAAGGGCGAGGGCCCCGGCGTATTCGAACTGGTGGAGGATTTTCGCGGGGACACCTATCGCGTGACCTACACGGTGCGGTTCGCCAAGGCGATTTATGTACTGCACTGCTTCCAGAAGAAATCGCCGTCGGGCATCCGCACGGCGAAAACCGATATCGACCTCATCCACGAACGGCTGAGGGCGGCAAGAAATGATTACGAGGTGCGCTATGGCAAAGAAGATTGAGAAGGTGCAAGCCGGCTCGGGCGATGTGTTCAAGGACCTGGGATTCGCCGACGCGGGCGAGCGCAAGCTGCGCGTTCAGCTTGCCATGCGGATCAACGATCTGATCAAGGAGCGCAAACTGACGCAGGCCGCAGTCGCCGGCATCTTCGGCATTCCCCAGCCCCATGTATCCGAGCTGCGCCACTACAAACTCACGCGCTTTTCGTCCGAGCGCCTGCTGCACTTCATCACCCAGCTCGATAAGGATGTGGAAATCGTCATCCGCCCAAAGGCGGCGAATCATGCTTCGGGTTTGGTGTCGGTGCTGGTCGCTGCGTAAGCCGGGCCGCGCGAGGCGAATCGCAAAAGTCAGTCCCTGCGATACGGTGATGGGGCTGGTTGTGAATTTGCGGGTGTCCCGTACTGGCCGAAGCAGCCATTCCGCTAAACGGGACCCTAATCCAAGTGGGTGGATTCCATGACCGTTGTTCTAATGCGGTCATTGAGTACCATGCTTTTTCGTCGGTAGATCGTCCAATCGGTTTTCTTGGTAGCCCAGCGCCCCTTTTACTGCTGTTATCAGAAGATTCTCGACGTACCCCGCAACCTTGCTTACGGGATTCCAAATAGTCACGTGAATAAAAAGGTGCAAAACAATATACGCATCGACAACATATACGCCCGCGTATAGCGCTCCCTTCCATGGTTGATCCAGCGTCTCTCGCCAGTTACCACCGAGCCAACCATGGGCGACCAATATGAGCATCAGAGCTGTTATCACGAGCACTATGGCGACCATCTTCCTGACGGCTGAGGCAAAGGCCGCAATTCTGCTGTCTATGGCAGCGAGGCGGGCGCGCATTTCGTCTCGGTCTGTTCGGACAGACCGCATCTCGTCTTCCAATACGCTCACCTTATCGTGGAGAGGCTGCGTTAGTTCATGCTCATAGCGATCCACAACTTGAAGAATTTGCTTCTCAGTAAGAGAGTTCTCATCGCCAAGTGTCAGGTTCATAAGATCTTCCCTGACACGTAGCTCGTATCGCAAGAACTGATGCTGAAGGGCCGTGACACGCCCATTCTTATGGAGCTGATCGAGTTGGACTAGAAATGCGGCCCAAAACTCATCTGAGGGATGAAGCGCAGCATAGCAATTGACCGCTATCATTCGACGAGGAACATCGACGTAGTCAAGCGGGGCCTTGAGCCATAGGAGATTCGTCAAGCTGAAGTCTGTAATGACTGACGACAACTCACGTGTTTCTTCATGGTTCTTTCCGTAGGCATACGCTGCTCGCGCTAGTCCGTGGTTGTTTGTAACGAAAATCGCACGGCAGTCCTCGACTCGACTCGGGCATCTACCTTTTCTCAGAACGTAAATGCTGCGGATTGAGCTTATATCGACCTTCTTCGCCAAGTCGGCGCGATAGAACAGCTCTGCATTTTCCATCTCTTTCTCAATGCCGATCTCGTCTACTTGCAGTTCGTGGACGTAAGGAGGCGTTGGACTTACTGTGATGCCGTAATTAGAAAGATGGGAGGAAACACTTGATCGAAGCATAGCAACGTCGCTTGCTGTATAGCCGAGTTGCCGCAAGGCGGCAATGACGTTTCCCCGACTGTTGGGACCATTCTTCTCGAGATAGTTTTGTGCGTTTCCTAGCACCTGATCCACCTCGTTCGCAACGTGCTCAAAGATAGCTACGTCCGCTTTGCTCCGTCTCAGCAGCGTCAGCATCTCTTCGGCCAGCAATTTCGGAGCATCACCAAGAGCGCCGAGAAGTTGCAGTACGATTGGGGTATCCAGGAATACGCATGTATCATGGAACTTCATTTGAATCGCAGTTAGATCCTGTCCCAAGAGCGCGTTCGAGAGCATGCGTCCCATTACAACAGTAACCAAGTAGCGAAACTTGTCTGGCTCCTTTTCTGACAGGGCATTCACATAACTGCTTACGATATACGGCCAGTGTTTGTTCGACTTGCCGTGCACTGGAACTATTGAACCGTGTGCATAGGCAGAGATGCACTCGATCGAATACTGATCAATGTATTCGTTCAGCGCACTATCCGCCTCCTCGGATGTCATCGCTACGCCGAGGATGACCCTTGCGTAGTCAATTAATCCAGCCTCAGTTGCGTTCTGGTGTTGTGTTGCCTCGGCTCGATGGCGTTCAAAGCTGGCCATGTCGAAGTCAATCTTTTGCGGCCTAAAAGTATTCTCTGCTCGGGACAGCTGACCTGCCTTACTCATCCTTCGGAGGACAAGATCGACGGCATGATGAGGTATTGCCAGCCCGAAATGGCCCAGCACCTTCGCCTGCATGTCATGCGCAGTGAACTCATCGAAGCCCTCCTTCAGGACCACGTAGATAACAAATGGCCTGAACGAATCTAGGAAATCTGTGTGCTCGACATCAAAGCGAGTCTTAAGAAGGGCCAAGCTTGCTAGAGTAGTCATGTGTCAGCGAAAAGCGAGATATTTCGTTGATAGAAATGCCATTCGTGTGAAAGCGTACAGTTAGGAAATGAAAACAGCAAGCAAGGTAGCTTCCCTTGCTCGGAGGGCTGATGAATGACCGCTTTGGCCGAGTTCGAGACGTCCGAACCCCCTCACTGAATTCCCGCCCATTGATTTTGCCGCCCCAAGTCATTCGGGGCGATCCGGCTACTCGGTTTGGGAGTTCCGCTTCACGGGGAAAGTCAGTCTGCGCGATACGGCGTTGCCCCTCACCCCAACCCTCTCCCCGCGCGCGGGGAGAGGGAGCCAGGCTAAGGGATAACCCCTAGCCCCCACTGGAATGATCCGGATTCCGCGCCTGGGCGGAGTTGGATAAATTCCAGTGACAAACTCCGGACGGAAATCCCGCCCGATCCGGCATCGAAACCACCGAGGAGCGAACCATGGACGTACGCGCAGCCGTGGCCTGGAAGGCCGGCGCCCCCCTGACCATCGAAACGGTGCAGCTCGACGGCCCGAAGGCCGGCGAGGTGCTGGTGGAGATCAAGGCCACCGGCGTCTGCCACACTGATGCCTTCACGCTTTCCGGCGACGATCCGGAGGGCCTCTTTCCGGCGATCCTCGGCCACGAGGGCGCCGGCGTCGTCGTCGAGGTCGGCGCCGGGGTGACCAGCGTCAAGCCGGGCGACCACGTCATTCCGCTGTACACGCCGGAGTGCCGCCAGTGCGAGTACTGCCTGTCGCAGAAGACCAACCTCTGCCAGGCGATCCGCTCCACGCAGGGGCAGGGGCTGATGCCCGACGGCACCAGCCGCTTCAGCATCGGCGGCAAGAAGCTGTTCCACTACATGGGCACGTCGACCTTCGCCAACTATTCGGTGATGCCGGAGATCTCGGTGGCGAAGATCCGCGAGGACGCGCCCTTCGACAAGGTCTGCTACATCGGCTGCGGCGTCACCACCGGCATCGGCGCGGTGATCTACACGGCCAAGGTGAAGCCGGGCAGCAGCGTGGTGGTGTTCGGCCTCGGCGGCATCGGCCTCAACGTCCTCCAGGGCGCGCGCATGGCCGGCGCCGGCATGATCGTCGGCGTCGACCTCAACCCGGGGCGCAAGGCGCTGGCGGAGAAGTTCGGCATGACGCACTTCGTCAATCCGAAGGAGGTCGAGGGCGACCTCGTCGCGCATCTGGTGAATCTGACCAAGGGCGGCGCCGACTACACCTTCGAGTGCGTCGGCAACGTCAAGCTGATGCGCCAGGCGCTGGAGTGCTGCCACAAGGGCTGGGGC
>WYAY01000066.1 GCA_011526165.1 Sulfuritalea sp. | reverse complement strand
GGCAAACTTCCTGTACTCAAAGGTTGAATTTTAACGCAGACGGAAAAAGTGAGTCGCCCAAAAGGGCTCCTCGC
This sequence comes from Sulfuritalea sp., assembly GCA_011526165.1. Classification (GTDB taxonomy): domain Bacteria; phylum Pseudomonadota; class Gammaproteobacteria; order Burkholderiales; family Rhodocyclaceae; genus Desulfobacillus. The sequence goes on along the minus strand of WYAY01000066.1, from coordinate 3,739 downwards.
CACAATACAGAGCGGAACCTAACGGTTCCTGGTTTCCCGGCTTATCTCGCTATCGCTCGATGCGTGGTCAGTCCGCGCAGCACGGCGATAGTTCAATGCACGCGCCGTATCCGCGCGCCGAGCTGCATGAGTTTCTCCTCGATGTGCTCGTAGCCGCGGTCGAGATGGTAGATGCGGTCGATCAAGGTTTCGCCGCGGGCCACCAGGCCGGCGACGACCAGGCAGGCCGAGGCGCGCAGGTCGGTCGCCATGACGGTGGCGCCGTCCAGCCGCGGCACGCCCTTCACCACCGCGGTGTTGCCGCTGATCTCGATGTCGGCGCCGAGCCGGCGCAGTTCCTGGGCATGCATGAAGCGGTTCTCGAAGATGGTTTCGGTAACCACCGCCGCGCCGCGCGCCACGCAGTTCATGGCCATGAACTGAGCCTGCATGTCGGTCGGGAAGGCCGGATAGGGCGCCGTGCGCAGGCTCACCGCATTGAGCGGCCCCGCTGCCGAAATCTCGATGGTGTCCTTGTGGCAATCGATCATCGCGCCTGCCTTGCGCAGCTTTTCCACCACCGCGTCGAGGATGCCGCAGCGGGTGCCGTTCAGGCGCACACGCCCGCCCGTCAAGGCGACGGCGACGAGGAAGGTGCCGGTTTCGATGCGGTCCGGCATGATGCGGTGCGCGGCACCGCCGAGGCGCTCGACGCCCTCGACGGTGACAATGTCGCCGCCGGCCCCGCTCACCTTCGCGCCCATGGCGTTCAGGCAGTCGGCGAGGTCGACCACCTCCGGCTCGCGCGCGGCGTTCTCGATCACCGTGACGCCGTCGGCCAGCGCCGCCGCCATCATCAGGTTCTCGGTGCCGGTGACGGTGACCTGGTCGCAGAAAATCCTCGCTCCGCGTAGTCGCTTCGCCTGCGCCAGAATGTAGCCTTGCTCGACGCGGATTTCCGCCCCCATCGCCTGCAGGCCGCGAATGTGGATGTCCACCGGCCGCGCGCCGATGGCGCAGCCGCCGGGCAGCGACACGCGCGCACGCCCCGTGCGCGCCAGCAGCGGCCCCAGCGTCAGGATCGAGGCGCGCATGGTCTTCACCATGTCGTAGGGCGCCTCCGGTTTGTTCAACCCGCCGGCGTCGAGCACCAGGCTGTTCTTCTCGTCGAGCGTGACATCCACGCCCATCTGCGCCAGCAGGCGCAGCATGGTCGTCACGTCGTTCAGGTGCGGCACGTTGGCCAGCGTCAGCGGCTTGTCCGTCAGCAGCGCGGCGCAGATGAGCGGCAGGGCGGCGTTCTTGGCGCCGGAGATGCTCACCTCGCCGGCGAGCGGCACGCCGCCCTCGATCAGCAGCTTATCCACGCTGCGCTTCCCATTCCGCCGGCGTCAGGGTGCGCATCGACAGGGCGTGGATCTCGCCGCTTTCCATGCGCCCGCCGAGCGCCTTGTAGACCGCCTGCTGACGCTGGATGCGATTCAGCCCCTCGAATGCCTTGCTGACGATGAGCGCCTCGAAATGCGCGCCGTCGCCGTCTACGGCGAGTTGCTCGCAGGGCAGCCCCTGCGCGATGTAGCCCTGGATGTCTGCGGGTGTGACCATGATTTCCTCTTGCAAAAACTAGGCGCGAAGCTTGTAGCCTATCCTGAGCAGCCACAAGGTGAAAAGGGTGAGGGCGGCAAGGCAGCCGGCGGCGACGGCCAGGCTGGTCAGCGGCGGCACATCGGATGTGCCGAAAAAACCGTAGCGGAAGCCGTCGATCAGATAAAAAACCGGGTTGAAATGCGACACCTGCTGCCAGAACGGCGGCAGCGAGTGGATCGAATAGAACACGCCGGAAAGGAAGGTGAGCGGCATGATGATGAAGTTCTGGAAGGCGGCGAGCTGGTCGAACTTGTCCGACCAGATGCCGGCGATCACCCCCAGCGCGCCCATGATGCCGCCGCCCAGCACGGCGAAGCCGAGGATCCACAGCGGTCCGCGCCAGTCGAGGTCGACGAACCACAGCGTCATCCCCAGCACGCCGAGGCCCACCACACCGCCGCGCACGATGGAGGCCAGCACGTAGGCGGCGAAAAACTCGCGGTAGGAGATCGGCGGCAGCAGCACGAAGACGATGTTGCCCGTCACCTTCGACTGGATCAGCGAGGACGAGCTGTTGGCGAAGGCGTTCTGCAGCACCGACATCATAACCAGGCCGGGCACCAGGAAGGACGTGTAGGAAACCCCCTCGTACACCTGCACGTGGCGCTCGAGCACGTGGGAAAAGATGAGCAGGAACAGCAGCGAGGTCAGCACTGGCGCGGCCACCGTCTGGAAGCCGACCTTCCAGAAGCGCAGCACTTCCTTGTAGAACAGGGTGCGGAAGCCTTCCATCAGCCGCGCTCCATGACGCGCACGAAGACTTCCTCGAGGTCCGGCTTGCCGATCTCGATGTCGACGAGGCGGCAGCCGGCCTCGCGCAAGTCCGCCAGCACCGACTCGATCTGCTCGCAGTTGTCGAGGGCCAGGGCCTGCTCCCCGCCGACGGCGCCGCTGAGACGCGCGCGCAGCGATTCGGGCGGCTCCGTGCCCGGCGCCAGGCGCAGGCGCAGCGTGTGCCCGGAGAAGCGCCGCAGCAGGTTGGCGGTGGTGTCCAGCGCGACGATGCGCCCCTGCTTGAGCATGGCGATGCGCCCGCACAGGCTTTCCGCCTCCTCCAGGTAGTGCGTCGTCAGCACGATGGTGTGGCCATCGCGGTTGAGGCGGCGGATGAACGCCCACAGGGCCTGGCGCAGCTCGACGTCGACGCCGGCGGTCGGCTCGTCGAGCACGATCACCGGCGGCCGGTGCACCAGGGCCTGCGCCACCAGCACGCGCCGCTTCATGCCGCCGGAGAGCTGGCGCATGTTGGTGCCGGCCTTGTCGACGAGGTCGAGGTTCTCCAGGATCTCGTCGATCCAGGCTTCGTTGTCGCGGATGCCGAAATAGCCGGACTGGATGCGCAGCGCCTCGCGCACCGAGAAGAAGGGGTCGAACACCAGTTCCTGCGGCACCACGCCGAGCAGGCGGCGCGCGGCGCGGTAGTCCGCCACGACGTCATGGCCCATCACCGCCAGCCGTCCCACATCCGGCCGCACCAGTCCGGCCAAGGCGGAGATCAGCGTCGTCTTGCCGGCGCCGTTCGGCCCGAGCAGGCCGAAGAATTCCCCCTGGGCTACTTCGAGATCGACGCCGCCGAGCGCCAGCAGATCGCCAAAGCGCTTGGTTACGCCTTCGATGCGTATCGCCGGATGCATGGGTGAATTGTACGGAACGCCGGCTCAGGCCAGCGGCAGCAGCTCGGTCACGCCGTAAAGCGCAGCAAGGCTAAGGAGGTTCTGCGGGGGATTGCTGATGCGGATTTCCTTGCCCTGACTCTTTGCGGCGCGCACCCAGCCGAACACCACGGTCAACCCGGAGGAATCGACTTCCCCGACCCTGGACAGGTCGAATACCGTTTCGGAACGCTTGATGAGGGCGCTGCCGGCTTCCAGCATCTCACGCGCCTTGCCGAGCGTGAGCGAACCGGAAACCTCGATGCGATCCCCGGTGTCGCGGATCATTTCTTGCTGGCAGCTTCCAGCGACTTGTTCTTGGCCTTCAGCGTCTTGATCAGGCCGTCGATGCCGCCGTTGCGGATTTCCGTGGCAAACGAGGAGCGATAGTTCGTCACCAGGCTGACGCCGGCGACGACCACGTCGTAGACCTTCCAGGCACTGCCGTTCTTCTCGAGGCT
>WYAY01000008.1 GCA_011526165.1 Sulfuritalea sp. | reverse complement strand
TCGACCAGCGGCTGCGCCGATTCGGCGCGGCGGGCGTAAACGCTCAGTTCGTGGCCGGCCTTGATGAGGTGCAGGGCCATCGGGCGTCCCATGGCGCCGAGGCCGATGAAGCCGAGTTTCATTCCACCCTCTCCCCAACCCTCTCCCGCCAGCGGGAGAGGGGGAAAACAATCAGTGTTCTTTGCCGCCAGACATGCGTTCCAGCAGCTTGAGCATGGCAATCGAGTCGTCCTCGCCCAGCCCGGAGCCGACCATGGCATTGAACATCTGCGCCGTCGCCGCCGCGCCGGGCAGCATGAGGCCGAAGCGGTGCGCCTCCTCCATGACGATGCGCAGGTCCTTCTGGTGCATCCAGGCCTTGAAGCCGGGCTTGAAGTTGCGCTCTATCATGCGCTGGCCGTGGTTTTCCAGAATCTTGCTGTAGGCGAAGCCGCCCAGCAGCGCCTCGCGCACCTTGGCCACGTCGGCGCCGCTCTTCCTCGCGAAGTTGAAGGCCTCGGCCACCGCCGCCACGCCCATGCCGGTGACGATCTGGTTGCAGGCCTTGGCCACCTGGCCGGCGCCGGAATCGCCGACGTGCACGATGTTCTTGCCCATCAGTTCGAAGACTGGTTTCATCTTCTCAAAGGCCGCCGCCTTGCCGCCGACCATGATCGACAGCGTGGCGTTGATGGCGCCGACCTCGCCGCCGGACACCGGCGCGTCGAGGAACTCCAGGCCCCTGTCGGCGAGCTTCATGCCGATGCGCTGCGCCGCCGCCGGCGCGATGGTGCTCATGTCGACCACCAGCAGGCCCTTCTTCGCGCCCGCCGCGACACCGTCCTCGCCGAGCGTCACCTGCTCGACGTCGGGCGCGTCCGCCACCATGGTGACGACGAGGTCGGCGTGCTTCGCCACCTCGGCCGGGCTGAGGTGGGCGTGCGCGCCGAACTGGGCGAAGGGTTCCAGCGAGGCGGCGCGCCGCGCCCAGATGTGCAGGGTATGGCCGCCGCGGGCGACGTTGATGGCCATGGGGCGGCCCATGAGGCCGAGGCCGATGAATCCGATGTTCATATGTTTCCCCTCAGTGACGGATGAACAGCTCGTAGAGTGTCAGGCAGATCTCGAAGACGATGAGGATGACGATGTACCACTCGACGCGGATGCTGTGGCGCGCCGAGATCAGCTCCTGCACGCTCTGCGCCGTGTGCGAGAGCAGGTTCATCTTGCGCTCCAGCGCCAGGTGGCGCTCGCGGATCTCGAACTCGTCCTGCAGGCGCGCGAAGAGCCCCTCCAGGCCGGGCTGGTCCCACAGCAGCTCGGGCTTCTCGCTGATCTCGGCGCGCCCGACCATGCGGCTTTCGATCAGCAGCATGGCGCCGATGTCCTTCAGCAGCGCCCGCTCCTGGCGGGGGATGCGCCCCTTCTCGGCGAGGTCGGCCGCCAACGGCTCGACGCGGTCGAACTCGGCCGACACGCGCGCCTCGTACAAGGCCAGCAGCGCGCTCTTGGAGAGGATGTCCGCCACCAGCTGCAGGCGCTCGAGCGTGCACGCCTCGAATACGACGGTGCCCGGTCTGACGCCGTCCCTGGCCTGCGGCTCGACGGCGATCCCGATCTCCTCGGTCTCCGGCCGCTCGTAGGGCCGCGTGACGAACGGCTTCAGCCGCTCGAGGAAAGACACCTCCTCCATCGCCGCCACGTCGAAGAACACCGCCACACCGTAGCGGAACAGCACCGCCGCGCCGCCGCCCTGCACCTCGACGGCGAGCGGGCTGGTGGCGAGCGCGTTGGCGCTGCCGAGCGCGCGCAGGTCGAGGCGTTCGCCGAGCAGCACGGCGCGCGCCCTGAACGAGGCTTTGCGGCAAAGCGGGAGAGGTTCCATGATTCCGTCTCGCTCGATTGACGGCGCCTGCGTCAGGGCGTATTCAGTGCCTGCGGCAAGCGCTCCCGCAGGAACTCGACATAGGCCCTGTCTTCGTGCAGCACGTGGCGCAGAAACCAGTCCTCGAAAAATACCGCCAGGTCGCCGGTTCCGCCCTGCTTGCGCAAGCTGGCTTCGAGTTCGGCGACGCCCTTCATCAGGCGCCGGTGCCCATCGTCATGGCTCGCGAGCCCGGGGTAGCCGGCGAGCTCGAGCAAGGCCTCCTCGACGGCAAAATGAAATTTCAGTTGATCGGCCAGCTCGCGCACCAGAAACCCAAGGATGTGCCAGGGATCCCGTTTCTCGACCGAATTCTCGATGGCAAGAAGCCGCTCGAATATCTGTTGATGCTGCCGGTCGATCGGTCCGATGCCGAGCGAGAACTCGGACTTCCAGTTTGACTTTCGTGTCATGGCACTGGTCTTAGGGCGTGGTTCAGTATCAATCAGGCTTGTCTGAATAGTTTCGCACATTCCCAAGCCATGCTGGCGCCGGATGCGGCAGGTCTGAAAACGCCGCAATTCCTGAAATCCCGCTCTACCGACCCCGGTTTTGTGCTGCGCGACTCGGACGCGCACCAATTTGGCACATGGCACAGCCCGCGCCGCACCATCGCCGCGCCATGGCCGAAATGCGGCGGAATCCCGCAAACCCGTGCCGGGATTGGGTTTTCACACGATTGCCGTCCCTGGCACAGGCCTTGCAAGATCAACCTCGAACGCATATCGAGGGATTGCATCATGCAAAAAGCCAAACTCATCCTGGTCGGCAACGGCATGGCCGGCGTGCGCACGCTGGAGGAACTGCTCAAGCTGGCGCCGGACCTCTACGACATCACGGTCTATGGCGCCGAGCCGCACGGCAACTACAACCGCATCCTGCTCTCGCCGGTGCTGGCCGGCGAGATGAAGCTGCCGGAGATCATGCTCAACGACGTCGGGTGGTATGCGCAGCACGGCATCACGCTGCACACCGGCCGCAGGATCGTGCGCATCGACCGGCCGCGGCGCACGGTGGTGGCGGACGACGGCAGCGAGGAGCGCTACGACCGCCTGCTGCTGGCCACCGGCTCGACGCCGGTCATGCTGCCCATCCCCGGCCACGACCTGCCAGGCGTGCTGGCCTACCGCGACATCGCCGACACCGAGGCGATGATCGCCGCCTCCGCGCGCGGCGGCCGCGCCGTGGTGATCGGCGCGGGGCTGCTCGGCCTGGAGGCGGCCAACGGCCTCAAGGCGCGCGGCATGGAGGTCACCGTGGTGCACCTGGCGCCGTGGATCATGGAGCGCCAGCTCGACAAGACCGCCGCCGACATGCTGCAAGCCTCGCTGGAGGCGCGCGGCCTGGCGTTCCTGCTGGAGAAGCAGACCGTCGAGCTGGCGAAGGGGCCGAAGAAATCCGGCGGCCGCGTCGCTGCGGTGCGCTTCGCCGACGGTTCGGAGATTCCCGCCGATCTGGTGGTGATGGCCATCGGCATCCGGCCTAACACGAAACTCGCCGAGGAGGCGGGCCTGCACTGCAACCGCGGCATCGTGGTGAACGACACCCTGCAGACCTACGACCCGCGCATCTACGCCGTCGGCGAGTGCGTCGCCCACCGCGGCACCGCCTATGGCCTGGTGGCGCCGCTGTTCGAACAGGGCAAGGTGGCCGCCAACCACCTCGCCGAATTCGGCATCGCCCGCTACAGCGGCTCGGCGGTATCCACCAAGCTCAAGGTCACCGGCATCGACGTCTTCTCCGCCGGCGATTTCATCGGCGGCGCGGACGACGACGAGATCGTGCTGGCCGACAAGCGCGGCGGCGTGTACAAGAAGCTGGTGCTGCGCGACAACCGGATCGTCGGCGCCGTGCTCTACGGCGACACGGCCGACTCCAACTGGTATTTCCAGCTGATGAAGGAGAAGAAGTGCGTCGGCCCGATCCGCGACCGGCTGATGCTCGGCCAGTCGCACAGCGGCGCCGGCCACGAGGGCAAGAACCGCGCCGCCGAGCTGCCCGACGACTTCGAGGTGTGCGGCTGCAACGGCGTGAAGAAGATCACCATCGTCAAGGCCATCAAGGAAAAGGGCCTGTTCACCCTGGAGGAAGTGCGCAGGCACACCAAGGCCTCCGGCTCCTGCGGCTCGTGCACCGGGCTGGTCGAGCAGATCCTCGCCTCGGCGGTCGGCGGCGCCTACCAGCCGGTGGCGGCGGAAAAGAAGCCGCTGTGCGGCTGCACCGACTACACGCACGAGGAAGTGCGCAAGGCCATCGTCGACAACCGCCTGCTGACCATCCCCGAGGCGATGCGCTTCCTCGAATGGCGCACGCCGAACGGCTGCCCGTCGTGCCGGCCGGCGCTCAACTACTACCTGCTCTGCGCCTGGCCGCAGGAATACAAGGACGACCCGCAGTCGCGCTTCATCAACGAGCGCGTACACGCCAATATCCAGAAGGACGGCACCTATTCGGTGGTGCCGCGCATGTACGGCGGCGTCACCTCGCCGGCCGAGCTGAAGCGCATCGCCGAGGTGGCGGAGAAGTACGCCGTGCCGACGGTGAAGGTCACCGGCGGCCAGCGCATCGACCTGCTCGGCGTGAAGAAGGAAGATCTGCCGGCGATCTGGGCCGACCTCGGCATGCCCTCGGGCTACGCCTACTCGAAGGGCCTGCGCACCGTGAAGACCTGCGTCGGCAGCGAGTGGTGCCGCTTCGGCGTGCAGGACTCGACCAACATGGGCATCGACCTGGAGCGCGACCTCGAGCGCCTGTGGACGCCGCACAAGACCAAGCTCGGCGTCTCCGGCTGCCCGCGGAACTGCGCCGAGGCGACCATCAAGGACGTCGGCGTGATCGGCGTCGAATCCGGCTGGGAGATCTACGTCGGCGGCAATGGCGGCATCAAGACCGAGGTGGCGCAGTTCCTCTGCAAGGTGAAGACGCGCGAGGAGGTGCTGGAAGTGACCGGCGCCTTCCTCCAGCTCTACCGCGAGGAGGCGCGTTACCTCGACCGCACGGTGCACTGGCTCGGCCGCGTCGGCCTCGACAGCGTGAAGCGGCGCGTGGTCGACGACGCCGAGGGCCGCCGCGCCCTCTACGCCCGCCTGAAGGCGGCGCTGGCGGTGGAGAAGGACCCCTGGGCCGAGCGCGCCGCCGGCCGTGAGGCCGGCGAGTTCAAGGCAGTGAAATTGTTTGCGAAGGATTCCGTTTCAGGAGAAGGCAATGAACGATTGGCTGAAAGTCTGTCCGCTTGAGGACATCCCGCGCCTCGGCGCGAAAGTGGTGAGCACGGACAAGGCGGACATCGCCGTGTTCCGCAACGCCGAGGACGAGGTGTTCGCCGTCGACGACCGCTGCCCGCACAAGGGCGGCCAGCTCTCGCAGGGCATCGTCTTCGACCGCCGCGTGTCCTGCCCGCTGCACGGCATGACGGTGCACCTCGACAGCGGCAAGGCGCAGGCGCCCGACGAAGGCTGCACGCACAAGTACCGCGTGCGGGTGGACAAGGGCGTCGTTTTTCTCAACCTCGGCTAGGAGCGGCGCCATGTACGCAGAGACGCTGGAGCACTTTGCCGCCGTCGCCGGGAAGAAGGCGGCGGCGATCCGCAGCAGTCCGCTGCCCTTCTTCGTCGGCGCCATGATGGCCGGCGCCTACGTCGGGCTGGGCATCATCCTCATCTTCAGCGTGGGCGCGACGCTCGATCCGTCGCTGCGCCGCCTGGCGATGGGCGCCTCCTTCGGCATCGCCCTGACCCTGGTGATCTTCGCCGGCTCGGAGCTGTTCACCGGACACACCATGTTCATGACCATCGGCCGCCTGCGCCGGCGCGTCACGACCGGAGACCTGGCCGCCAGCTGGACGCTGACCTGGCTCGGCAACCTCGCCGGCGCCGTGCTGCTGGGACTGACTTTCGTCGCCGGCGGCGGCGGCGCGCTGCTCGCCGAGGGCGCGCCCCTGCTGCAGAACGTCGCCGCCGCCAAGATGAACGCGCCGGCCATGGAGCTCTTCGCCCGCGCCATCCTCTGCAACTGGCTGGTCTGCCTGGCCATCTGGATGGCGGCGCGCACCGCCAGCGACGCCGCCAAGCTCGGCGTCATCTTCTGGTGCCTGTTCGCCTTCATCGCCAGCGGCTACGAGCACAGCGTCGCCAACATGACGCTGTTCGCCATCGCGCTGCTCGCCGAGCACGGCGAGGCGGTCAGCCTCGCCGGCATGGCGCACAACCTGCTGTGGGTGACGCTGGGCAACGCCGTCGCCGGCAGCCTCTTCATGGCGGGCGGCTACGCCTTCGCCTCGAAGCCGGCGCCGGCGGCGGAAGCCGTCCGGTCCAGGCTGGCCGTCGCCGAAACGAAATGAATCCCGCGTCGGACCCGCTTCGCAAACAGCCGCCTCTCAACCGCCGACCGCTTCTTCCTTGGCCAGCACGGCGCGCATCAGGGCGGTCAGCTTGCCGCCCTTGACCGGCTTGCACAGGATCGGAAAGCCGCTGGCCTGCGCCTCGGCCAGCCGTTCCTCCGCGGTCTGCCCGGTGATCAGGATCACCGGAATCGCTGCGCCGTGCGCCTGCCGCAGCGCCCGCGCCGCCGCGACGCCGCTCTCGCCGCCGCGCAGCTGGTAATCGGCGAGTATCAGGTCGGGCGGGCGGGCCACCGCCTGCAGGAAAGGCAGCAGCTCCCGCGAATCGCGGCCGGCGATCACCTGCGCGCCCTGCTGCTGGAGCAGCCGGGTCATCGCCTCGCGCGACAGCGGGTCATCCTCGAGCAGCGCCACCAGCAGCGGCTCGTCCTGCGGTTCGGCGTCGCCGGCCTGCGCCGGTCCGTCGGCGAGGGCGGCACCCGGCTGGGCGCGCCGCGCGCTGAAGCGGAAGGTCGAACCGCGCCCCGGCGCGGAACGCAGTGCCACCTCTTCGCCAAGCAGGTCGGCCAGGCGCCGGACGATGGACAGGCCGAGGCCGATGCCCTTGCTGCGGTCGCGCTCGGGATTGCCGACCTGGTAGAACTCCTCGAAGATACGCGCCTGTTCGGCCGGCGGGATGCCGATGCCGCTGTCGCGCACCTCCATCCACAGCGTGTCGCCGCGCCGGCGGCAGGCGACCAGCACGCCGCCGTGATCCGTGTAGCGCAGGGCGTTGGAGAGCAGGTTGCGCAGGATGCGCTCGAACATCAGCGGATCGCTGCGCGCCCATTCCCGCGTCGGGCGGAAGCGCAGCCACAGCCGCTTTTCTTCGGCGAGCGGCTGGAAGTCCGCCCGCATCCGGTCGAACAGGTCCTGCAGCGGGAAATTGCACGGCCCCAACGCCACCGTGCCGGCATCGATGCGCGAGATGTCCATCAGCTCGCCGAACATTTTTTCCAGGTCGTCCACGCAACGGCTGATCTTGCCGACCAGGTCGCGGGCGTGCGGCAGGCTGACCTCGCCGCGCAGCGAGGCGGCGAACAGCCCGAGCGCATGCAGCGGCTGGCGCAGGTCGTGGCTGGCCGCGGCGAGGAAACGCGACTTGGCGCGGTTCGCCTCTTCCGCCCGCGCGCGCGCCACGTCGAGGTGCTCCAGGTTGACCAGCAGCTCGGCGCTCTTCATCGCAACGCGCTGGTCCAGTTCGGCGTTCAGCCGCTCCAGGTCGCCGTAGGCCCCGAGGAAGCGGTGGATCAGCAGCCAGCCGGCGGTGGTGGTGAAGAACAGCGCCAGGTAGGGCATCAGGCGGATGCTGTCGAACATCTGCGCGCTGGTCGCGCCGAACCAGTCGTAGGCGCCGAAGGCCACCGACACCACGCCCACCACCGCCATCATGACCGTGCTGCCCTCGCGCTCGCGCAGCGCGGCGCGGCCGATGGCATAGGCGGGGACCGCGGCCATGACGAGGGCGAACAGCAGGCCGACGCGCGTCGTCTCCTGTGCCGGCACCCAGGGCTGCAGCGCGTAGTAGGCCGCCAGCGAAACCGGCAGCGAAACCTGCAGCAGCCGCTCGTAGCGCGGCAGGCGCTCTCCGGCGAAGCGAACGGCGAACAGGCACAGCAGGGCGACGAAGACCTGGTAGAGCAGCGTCAGCCAGATCTCCCAGTGCGGCTGCGGAATGACCTGGTAGTAGAGCAGGTCGATGACGTTGCGCGCCGCCCACAGCAGCGAGGCGACGGCGAACAGGGCATACATCGAATCCTGGCGCCGGCGGCTCCACAGCACGAGGAAAAACACGCCGATCAGGCCGAGCGCCGCCGCCAGCGCCACCGGCCCCACCGTCTGCAGGGCGAAGCGCCGCCAGTATTCGTCGCGCAGCTCCTCCTCCGGGCCGAAGCGCAGCGGCGACAGGCCGCTCTGGTTGCCGCTGCGGCCCCAGACGCGAATATGGATGCTGTTCTCGCCGGCCAGCAGGCGCGCGGGGGGAACGGCAAACAGCTGGGGCCGCTTCCAGGTCAGCACCGGCGGGTCTTCGGGCCCGCCGGTATGGCCAATGAGCATGCCGTTCACGAACACCCCGAGCTGGTCGCCGCCGCGCGGCACGTAGAGGGCGTACACCCTTTGCGTGCCCGCCTCGATGTTCACCTTCAGGCGGTACCAGCCGCTGCCGGTCGCCGCGGGGCGCGTCTTGCGCCAGTCGTCCGGCAGCGCCTGGCGCTGCCAGGGCGCGGCGTCGTGCGGCGGCCGGTCGGCATCGAGGAACACGAAGTCCGCCTCGAAGAACGACGTCGGCTCGGCCCGGGCGGCATGCGGCAGCAGCAGGGCGAACACCGCCCACGCCAGCGCCATCACCCGTCCCGGAATCCCCACGCCGTACCTCCCCAAAAGAGGGGCAAGAATACACCGCTTCGGACAGTCAATAAAAAACGGGAACCTCTTTCGAGGTCCCCGTCGAAGCCTGTCGCGTTGCGCGGCAGGAAGGAGGATCGTTGCGGTGCTTACGCGCAGCTGCCGCCGATGGAGGGCTTGGCGACGCCCAGCTTGACCAGGATGGTCTCCAGCGGGCAGAACTTCGTGAAGCCGCTCTGGAACAGGTTGGCGCCGACGAAGGCGGTGAACCACAGCCAGGTCGGCTGCGACAGGTCGGCCTGGGCGCTGTAATGGGTCAGCGCCAGCGAGATCAGGATGAAGGCGCCGGCGAAGATGCGGATAAGTTGATTGACGGTCATTGCTTTGCTCCCGGTTGGAATATTAACAGTTGCTAATTTAATGGGGCTGGGGTGTGCCGTCAAGGGTGGAACGACGGCTGTGTGACTTGGGTTACAGAAGGAAAGGTCAGCCGGCGCTTCAGACTTCGCGCCCCTCGCCGGCTTCCTCATGCGTGACGCCGTCGCGGATGTGGTAGATGCGCTTGAAGGTGGGGATGATCTTCTCGTCGTGGGTGACGACGATGACGGCGGTGTGGTACTGGCGCGCCATGCGGTTGAGGATGCGGATGACGGCCAGCGCGCGCTCGGAATCGAGCGGGGCGGTCGGCTCGTCGGCGAGGATCACCGGCGGCTGGTTGGCCAGCGCGCGGGCGATGGCGACGCGCTGCTGCTCGCCGCCGGAGAGCTGCGAGGGCTCGGCGCGGGCGCGGTGGGCGACGTCGAGGGCTTCGAGCAGCTCCTGCGCACGCGCACGCGCGGCGCCGTTGGGCCGGCCCGCCAGCATCGGCAGCAGCGCGATGTTGTCGGTGACGTCGAGGAAGGGGATCAGGTAGGGCGCCTGGAAGACGAAGCCGATGCGGTCGCGCCGCAGCGCCTTCAGGTCGGAAATCTTCCAGCCGTCGTCGTAGATCACCTCGTCGCCTAGCGTCATGCGTCCGGCGGTCGGCTCGATCACCGCGCCGAGGCACTTCAGCAGCGTCGTCTTGCCCGAACCGGAGGGGCCGATCAGGCCGACCACCTCGCCGGGAGCGACGGTCATGTTGACCTCCTTCAGCGCATCGACGGCGGTGTCGCCCGTGCCGTAACGCTTGCGCAGCCCTTCTATGCGGATGCCGAAGCCGTCCACCTCAGCCACCAATTGCTGTTGCCGGGTCGACGCGCAGCGCGGCACGGATGGCCAGCGTACTGGCGATGGCGCAGATGATCATGACGGCGGCGAAGCTGCGCACGGCGTCCGCCGGCAGCAGCAGCACGTACTTCGGGAAGAACGGCGCCCACAGCGCGGAGGAAATCTTGCCGACAACGAAGCCGATGAAGCCGAGCCCGAGCGCCTGCTGCAGGATCATGCCGGCGATGGTGCGGCTGCGCGTGCCGATCAGCTTCAGCACGGCGATCTCGCGGATCTTGCCGAGCGTCATGGTGTAGATGATGAAGGCGACGATGGCGGCGCTCACCACCGCGAGGATGGCGAGGAACATCGAGATCTGCTTGGCCGAGGTGGCGATCAGCTTGGCCACCAGGATCTCCTCCATCTGCGCGCGGGTGTAGGCCTCGAGGTGCTTCCAGCGGCGGATCGGCGCCGCCACGGCCTCGGCGTCCTGGCCGGCCCGCACCTGCACCAGCACGGCGTTCACGCTGCGGCTGGTCGTCTGCGAGGCCTGGATGGCTTCGAGCAGCCCCGGCACGCCGGGGCGGTTGAGCGCGGGATTGGCGGCGGTGCGCGCGCGCTCGTTCACGATGGCGTCGTTGTCCTTGAGGAACTGCGCCTCCTGGGCGTCGCGCAGCGGGATGAAGACCATCGGGTCGCCGCCGGAGGAGACCATGCGCCGCGTCAGGCCCACCACTTCATACTCGTGGCGGCGGATGCGGATGCGCTCGCCGAGCTTGAAGCCGGTGCGCACGTCGGCGACGGCCTCGTAGTGGCTGCGCGTGATCTGCCGCCCGGCGACGAGGTAGGCTGGCTCGCCGGGCTGGCCGGGCTCGAAGCCGACCACCATGACGCGCACGTCGCCTGCGTTCCCGCCGCCCCGCTGCACCTGCATGTTGAGGTAGGTGACGTTCGCCGCGCGCGCCACGCCGGGCATGCCGAGGAGGGCGCGGTAGGCATCGTCGCGCAGGCTGGAGGGCTCGGCATACGGGCCGAGGGTGTCCTTCTGCACGACCCAGATGTCGGCGCCGCTGTTGTCGAGCAGCACGCGGGCGTCGTCGACCATGCCGCGGTAGACGCCGGCCATGGTCAGGGTGGCGCCGATCAGCAGCCCGAGGCCGACGCCGGTGAAGACGAACTTGCCCCAGGAATGCAGGATGTCGCGGCCGGCGAGGCTGATCACGCGCCGCGCCCCGCGAGCTGGTCGACGATGCGGATGCGGCTGTCGGGGGCGAGCTCGGCCTCGCTGTGCACCACCACCCGGTCGCCGCCCTGCAGGCCGTCGATCACCTCGACGTTGCCCTCGAGGTCGGCGGCGCCCGTGCGCAGCGGCGCGAAGCGCAGCGTGCCGTCGCGCACCACCCAGGCGCCGGTCTCGCCGCCGTGCCGGCGCAGGCTGGCGTTGGGCAGGACGAGGCCCGCCTTGCCGGCCGGCAGCCGCAGCGTGACCTCGGCCAGCTCGCCGATGGCGATGCCGTCGGGCATCTGCTCGAAGGCGATTTGCGCGATGCGCTCCTCCGTCACGCTGTCGCCGAGCAGCTCCAGACGCTGCACCTTGCCGGCGAGCGGCCGGCCGGGGCGCGAGCGCAGCGCGATCTCGGCGGGAAGCCCCGCCGCGAGGCCGGCCGAGCGGCCCTGGTCGAAGCGCACCCGCAGCCACAGGCTGGCCGGATCGACCAGCCGCACCACGGCCTGGCCGGCGACGACGGTCGAGCCCGGCTCGGCATCGCGCGCCGTCACCACGCCGTCGGCGGGGGCGACGAGGCGGACGTTCTGCCGCTGCCGGCGCAGGCCGTCGCGCTCGGCGCGCAGGCGCGCGCCGTCCTGCCGCGCCGCGGCGAGGTTGGCCTCGGCGGCGGCGGCCGCGGCCTCGGCCGAGATCCGCTCCTGCTCGCGCGCCTCGACCACGCTGGGGCTGACGTATTTCTTCTCGCCAAGTTCGACGTAGCGGCGCGCGTTGATCGCAGCCACTTCGCGGCGTGCCAGCGCGTCCCGCCGCTGCGCCTCGGCGGCGGATGCGGCGCTGGCGGCGCGGGCGATGGCGGCGTCGAGCGAGACGACGCGCTGGTCGAGGTCCACCGGATCCATCTCGGCGAGCAGCTGGCCGGCCTTCACCGTCTCGCCGACGTCGACCGCCACGCGCAGCACGCGCCCGGCGGCGGTCGGGCCGATCAGGTAGGCACGGCGCGCCTCCACCGTGCCGATGCCGAACAGCGCCGGCGCGACGCTGCCCGCCTTCACCTCGGCCACGGTGACGCGGATCGGCGCGAAGGGACCGGTGCGCGCGATGACGAAGAGGAAGGCGCCGAGGAGTACGATGCCGAGCAGCACGAGGCCGGTGCGGCGGGAGGGGAGGTTTGCTTTCATGTCATGACCCTATGGCTGCGGTCCAATGTATTCACCCGCCGTGCGGGGGTCAAGCGTCGCGGCCGGCTGTGTGACTTCGGTTACACAGTAAAAGTCAGTCGTTGCGGGACGGCGACAGGCGGTTGCGCATGGCGGCGTAGTAGAGCACCGGGATCACCACCAGGGTCAGCAGGGTCGAGACGAAGATGCCGAAGATCAGGCTGATGGCGAGGCCGTTGAAGATGGGGTCGTCGAGGATGAAGATGGCGCCGATCATGGCGGCGAGGCCGGTCAGGGCGATGGGCTTGGCGCGGATGATGCCGGCCTGGATCACCGCCTCGGCGAAGTCCATGCCGCCGGCCACCTGCTCGTTGATGAAGTCGACCAGCAGGATGGAGTTCCTCACGATGATGCCGGCCAGCGCGATCATGCCGATCATCGAGGTGGCGGTGAACTGGCTGCCGAGCAGCGCGTGGCCGGGCATGACGCCGATGAGGGTGAGCGGGATCGGCGCCATGATGATCAGCGGCACGAGGTAGCTCTTGAACTGCGCCACCACCAGCAGGTAGATGAGAATCAGGCCGACGGCGTAGGCGGCGCCCATGTCGCGGAAGGTCTCGTAGGTCACCTGCCACTCGCCGTCCCACTTGATGGCGTAGCCGGCGTAGGGGTCTTTCGGCTGGCGGATGAAATACTCGCCCAGCGTGCCGCCGGCGTTGGGCAATGCGTCCAGCGCCATGCCATTCACTTTGGAGCGGATGTCGAACATGCCGTAGAGCGGCGAATCCAGCTTGCCGCCCATGTCGCCGGTGACGTACACCACCGGCAGCAGGTCCTTGCGGTAGATGGCCTTCTCGCGCGCCGATTCGCGCACGTCCACCAGTTCGGAGACCGGCACCATCCTGCCGTCCCGCGCGCGCACGGTGAGCTTGAGCAGCGCGTCGAGCGAGCCCTGCTTCTCCGGCGCCAGGGTGACGCGCACCGGGATCTCGTATTTCGCCTCGCGCGAGTGCACCGGCGTGACGTCCTCGCCGGCCAGGCCCATGCGCACCACCTCGACGATGTCCTTCTGCGCCACGCCCAGCAGCGCCGCCTTGCTCTGCGCGACGCGCAGCACGAACTTCCTGGCGTCGGCCTGCACCGAGTCGTCTACGCCGAGGATATCGGCTGTGCCCTCGAAGGCCTGGCGTATCTCCTTCGCCACGGCGATCTGGCCGGCGTAGTCGGGGCCGTACACCTCGGCCACGATGGGCGAGAGCACCGGGGGCCCCGGCGGCACTTCCACCACCTTGGCGTTGCCGCCGTGCTGCCGGGCGATGGCCATGACGCGCTCGCGCACGGACACGGCGATCTCGTGGCTCTGCCGGCTGCGGTCCTTCTTGTCGACGAGATTGACCTGGATGTCGCCCAGTTCGCTGGCGGCGCGCAGGTAGTACTGGCGCACCAGGCCGTTGAAGTTGATCGGGCTGGCCGCGCCGGCATAGGTCTGGTAGTCGGTGACTTCCTCCACCTTGGCGATCTCGGCCCCGATCTCGCGCAGCACGCGGTCGGTCTGCTCGAGCGGCGTACCGACCGGCATGTCGAGCACGACCTGGAACTCGCTCTTGTTGTCGAAGGGCAGCATCTTCAGCACCACCAGCTGCACCAGGGCCAGCGACACCGAGACGGCGATGGCGGCGAAGATGCCGATCCACAGCTTGCGGCGGGCGGCGCGGCCGGTGCGCTCGTCGAGGAAGGGGGTGACGTATTTGCGGAAGAGGGATTCGAACTTCCCCTCTCCCCCGGCCCCTCTCCCCGCAAGCGGGGCGAGGGGAGAATTTCTTCCCTCTCCCGCCTGTGACCGAAGGAAATCCCTGTGGGACGGGAGAGGGACCGAGGGAGAGGGATGATGTTTCCCGCCGAGCAGCTTCAGCGCCAGCCAGGGCGTCACCACGAAGGCGATGGCGAGCGAGATGAACATGCCCATCGAGGCGTTGATCGGGATGGGGCTCATGTAGGGGCCCATCAGCCCCGTGACGAAGGCCATCGGCAGGAGTGCCGCGATGACGGTGAAAGTGGCGAGGATGGTCGGGCCGCCGACCTCGTCGACGGCCTTGGGGATGATCTCCCACAAATGCTTGTCCGGTTCGAGCTGCTGCCAGCGGTGGATGTTCTCCACCACCACGATGGCGTCGTCGACGAGGATGCCGATGGAGAAGATCAGGGCGAACAGCGAGACGCGGTTCAGCGTGAAGCCCCAGGCCCAGGAGGCGAACAGCGTGGCGGCCAAAGTCAGCGTCACCGCCACGCCGACGATGACGGCCTCGCGCTTGCCGAGAGCAAACAGCACCAGCAGCACCACGGCGCCAGTGGCGAAGACCAGCTTGCCGATCAGCTTCTGCGCCTTGTCGGTGGCGGTGGCGCCATAGTTGCGCGTGACGGTGAATTCGACGCCCTCGGGGATCACCGTGCCCTTGAGCTCGCCGGCGCGTTTGATGACGGACTCGGCGACATCGGCGGCGTTCACGCCGGGCTTCTTCGAGATCGACAGCGTCACCGCCGGAAACTCGCCGTCCTTGGTGCCGTGCCAGACATACTGGGCGGGCTGGTCGGGGCCGTCGCTGATCGCCGCGACGTCGGCCATGAACACCGGCCGGCCGTCCTGCACGCCGACCACCAGCCGCTTCACGTCGGCGGCGGTCTCGAGGTAGGTGCCGGTCTCGACCAGCAGCTCGCGGTTGCCGGCGACCAGGCTGCCGGAGGGCTGCACGGCGTTGGAGAGCTGCAGCGCGGCGCGGATGTCCTGCGCCGTGACGCCTCGCGCGTTCATGCGCTCGGCGTCCATGGCGACGCGCACGACATGGCCCGGCCCGCCGATGGTCGCCACGTCGCGCGTGCCGGGGATGCGCTTCACCTCGGATTCCACCGCGCGCGAGACCTGCTGCATCTCGAAGGCGGCGCGGGCTTCGTCCCTGGTCCAGAAGGTGAGCGTGACGATGGGCACGTCGTCGATGCCCTTCGGCTTGATGATCGGCTGGCCGACGCCGAGCTGGGGCGAGGCCCAGTCGCGGTGCGAGTCGAGCGTGTCGTAGAGCCGCACCAGGGCCTGGATCGGGTCCTCGCCGACCTCGTACTGCACGGTGATCACCGCCATGCCGGGGCGCGAGACGGAATAGACGTGCTCGATGCCGCTGATCCGCGCGAACACCTGCTCGGCCGGCCGCGCCACCAGGTTCTCCACGTCGGCGGCCGACGCCCCCGGGAAGGGGATGAAGACGTTGGCCATGGTGACGTTGATCTGCGGCTCCTCCTCGCGCGGCGTCACCAGCACGGCGAAGAGGCCGAGCAGGAAGGCGATCAGCGCGATGAGCGGCGTCATCTGCGAGCGCTGGAACAGTTCGGCGATTTTTCCGGAGATGCCCATAGTTATCCAATTGATCCCCCTCTCCCCGCCTGCGGGGAGAGGGTTAGGGTGAGGGGCAGCGCGTTGCCTACCCTCTCCCCCGGCCCCTCTCCCGCAAGCGGGAGAGGGGAGTGGAATAAAAGGAGCGCAGGGACGGGTTCAGAGGAAGGAGGAGGGAGGAAACCCCTGCCCCGTTAGTTCCCTGCGCTCACTAGCCTTTAAGGTGCAGGACGGGCGACGATGCCCGCCTTGACCGGATCGAGTGCGACCTTTTCGCCGGCGCTCAAACCCGCCAGCACTTCATGGAAGCCGCCCGCCAGGGGCTCGGAGAGCCGCACCTGGCGCAGGCGCGCCGCATTCTTCTCGTCGATGACGTACACCGCCGTCACCTCGCCCCGGCGCAGCACGGCCGCGGCCGGCACCAGCAGCTTCTTCGCGGCTCCGGTGACGAAGTGGGCGCGGGCGAACATGCCGGGGATCAAGCCGGGCTGGTTCTCGGGCAGATAGACGCGCGCCGTCACGGTGTGGGTGCGCGGGTCGGCGGCGGGCAGCACCTCGACCTTCGCCGCGTCGATCCACTGGCCGCTTTCGGGGAACTCGACCTTGGCACGCAGCTTGGCGCGCACCTCGGCCAGGCGCAGCTGCGGGATGCTGGCGCTGACGCGCAGGCCCTTCGGATCGTAGACCGTCAGCAGCGGCTTGCCCGGCACGGCCATCTCGCCGGCCTCGGTGTGGCGCTGGGCGACGAAGCCCGACAGCGGCGCGACGATGGCGGCATGGCTGGCGGAGGCGCCGGCCGCACCGCTGGCGGCGCGCGCCGCCTTGTAGTCGGCCTCGGCCTTGTCGAGCGCCGCGCGGGCGATGAACTTCTGCTCGTAAAGATTCTTCGTGCGCTCGTAGTGGGCCTTGGCGTTGGCCAGCGTGGCCTGGCTGGCGGCGTAGCTCTCGGCCGCCTCGCGCGCGTCGATGCGCATCAGCAGCTGGCCCTGCTTCACCGCGTCGCCGGCGTCGGCGCGCACGTCCACCACGCGGCCCGGCACCTGGGCGGCAAGGGTGGCCTGCTTCACCGCCTCGACCACGCCCTCGGCGGGATAGGTGAGCTCGATCTCGCGCAGCTCGACCGTGGCGGTGGCGACATTGGCCGCCGGCGCACCCTGGGCAAAAGTCAGTCCGGGCAGGACGGCGGCGAACAGCAGGAAAAGGGATTTGCTTGGCATGGCTGTATATTAGTGTTTTCTTATATTCATGTCAAGGCCGGAATACGGGCTGGCCCGAATGCGTCAATAATAATGAAGTTTTCGTCCGGAAAGACTTGCCCATGCGCGCCCTGCTCTGCTCGATCCTCATCTTCCTCGCCGCCCCGGCCGCCGCGGAGGACATGCCGGCCTGGTTCAAGGAATCCTTCCTCGTCATGCCGGAGGACGTCGCCGAGGCGGCCAAGTCCGGCCGCCGCCTGATGCTCTACTTCCACCAGGACGGCTGCCCCTACTGCGCCAAGCTGCTGCGCGAGAACTTCTCTGACCGCGCCATCGCCGAAAAAACGCGCAAGCACTTCGACGTCATCGCCATCAACCTCTGGGGCGACCGCGAGGTGACCGATTTCGCCGGCAAGGCGACCAGCGAGAAGGCCTTCGCCAAGGCCCTGCGCGTGCAGTTCACGCCGACGCTGATCATGTTCGACGAGAAGGGCGGCACGGCGCTGCGCCTGAACGGCTACATCCCGCCGCACCAGTTCCATGCCGCGCTCGACTACGCCGGCGGCCGGCTGGAAAAGAAACAGAGCTACACCGATTATCTGCAGGCGCACGCCAAGGAGGCGGCGAGCGGAAAGCTGCACGCCCAGCCCTGGCTGCCGCCGTCGCCGGTCGACCTGTCGCAGCGCGACGCGCGGCCGACGCTGGTGCTGTTCGAGCAGAAGGTCTGCGCCGGCTGCGACGAGATGCACGCCGAGGGCTTTCCGCGGCCGGAGGTGGCGGAGTTGCTCAAGCGCTTCCGCGCGGCGCGGGTGGACATCGGCTCGAACGAAGCGCTGAAGACGCCGCAGGGCAAGTCGCTGGCGATGCGCGACTGGGCGCGCCAGCTGAAGATCGCCTACACGCCGAGCTTCGTCTTCTTCGACGCCGGCGGGCGCGAGGTCTTCCGCGTCGAAGGCTACCTGCGCCCCTTCCACCTGTCTTCCTCGCTCGACTACGTCGCCTCCGGCGCCTACAAGACCCAGCCGGAGTTCCAGCGCTTCATCGAGGCGCGCGCCGCGGCGCGGCGGGCAAAGGGCGAGAAGATCGAGCTGATGAAGTAGTCAGCTCTTCGCCTGCCAGACGTTGCGGCAGCCGGTCTCGCGCACGAAGAAGGTGGACGCCGCGCCCAGCGCGGCGAAGCCCGCCATCAGGATCAGCCCGCCGCGGTAGTCGCTCGCCGCGTAGAGGCGCGCGCCACCGTCCATGGCACCCTGCCAGCCCTGGTCCATCACCCAGCCGACCAGCGGCTGCAGGATCGACGGGCCGAGGAACACGCCGACGTTCACCACGCTGGTCGCCATGCCGGAGAGCAGCGGCGGGTTCACTTCCTTGGCGCAGGCCCAGGACAAGGTCAGGCTCGCCGTCACCGCACCCATGGCGAAGCACAGGGCGTAGGTGATGGCCGGCGGCAGCGCGCCCGAGGCGATCCACACCCACCAGCCGAGGGCATGCAGGATGGCGCCGCCGATCATCAGCGGCTTGCGCCGCTTCATGCGGTCGGAGAGCGGGCCGATGATCAGGCAGCCGATGGCGAAGCCGCCGAAATAGATGCTGATGTGATTGGAGGCCACCGCCCGCGTCATGCCATGCACCTGCGTGAAGAAGGGCACCGCCCACAGCCCGGCGAAAGCAAAGAAGCTGCCGGCGATGCCGAGATTGACGAAGAAACCGGGCCAAGTGAGGCGGTTCTTCATGACGACCAGCAGGCCGCCCAGCCAGGCGGTGCGGTCGGCATGGGCGCCCGCCTGTGCCGGCGCGCCCTTGACGCCAGGCCGGTCCTGCACGAGGAACCAGGAAGCCACGCCGATCGCCAGCGACATCACGCCGATCACCACGAACACGCCGCGCCAGCCGGTGCCCTGCGCCGCCCAAGCGAGCGGCGTGCCGGCCGTCATGGTGCCGACGTTGCCGAGGAACATCATGGTGCCGACCAGTGTGGCAAAGCGGTTCTCCTCGTACCAGACGGCGATGAGTTTCAGCATGGCGATGAAGGCCACCGAGACACCGAGGCCGACCAGGGTGCGGCCGATCACGGCGACCTCGAAGCCCGGCGCCAGGCCGAAGAGCAGGCTGCCGACGCCGGCGACGAGGCCGCCCAGGGCGAGGATCTTGCGCGGCCCCAGCGTGTCGGCCAGCACGCCGGTGGGAATCTGCATCACGGTGTAGACGTAGAAGTAGGTCGCCGCCAGCGCGCCGAGCGAGGCGGCGCTGGCCTCGAAGGCGGCGGCGAGATCGCGCGCGATGGCCGCCGGCGCGACGCGGTGGAACATCGACATCAGGTAGGAGCCCAGCGCCAGCAGCATGACGACGTTGCGCAGGCGCTTCTGGGCGGGCGTGAGCTCAATCATGGTCGTGGGAAAAAGTCAGTCCCGCCGGCACGGCGGCGGCAGCGCCGGCGCGGCCGATCTCGTCGAGGTGCTTTTGCAACTCGGCGCGGTCCATCGTCTCGAAGGACAGGCTGAGGAAGGTGAGGATGCGCTCGGCCAGCAGCGCGTAGGCCTTCATGAAGGCGGCGCGCTTGTCCTCGTCGCTGCCTTCGGCGGCAGCGGGATCGTCGACGCCCCAGTGCGCGCGCAGGAAATTCCCCGGCCACACCGGACAGGTTTCACCGGCGGCGTTGCCGCACACCGTCACCACGAGGTCGAGCTCGGGCGCGCCCGGCGCGGCGAACTCGTCCCAGCTCTTGCTGCGCAGACCGGCCGTGTCGAGGCCCTGCTCTTCCAGCAGCTCCAGCGCAAAGGGATTCACTTTCCCGGCCGGCCTGCTGCCGGCGGAAAAGGCGCGCACGCGGCCGCCGCCGAGCGCATTGAACAGCGCCTCGGCGAGGATGCTGCGCGCCGAGTTGCCGGTGCACAGGACAAGGATGTTCCAGGGATGGTCAGCCATGGCTCCAGATCATAAACGTCCGCCGGGTTGACGCAACGTCAAGCGCGCGCCGTCGAGGACGAGCGTGCCCGACGCCTGCAGCCGCGCCAGCGCACGATAGAGCGCCTCGTGCGTCAGGCCCAGTTCGGCCGCCCAGGCCTTGCGCGATTGCGTCAGCAGCAGCGATCCCGCCGAACCTTCCGACTCGATGGCGTGCAGGATGCGCGCCTCCGCCCCGTGCAGGCTGAGGCGCTCGCAGCGCGCGCGCAGCCGGCGCACCTCGCGCGCGAGCAGCGCCATCCAGGCGTTGCGGAAAACCGCGTCGTCCTCCAGCGCAGCACGGAAAGCGCGCAGCGGAAACACCAGCAGGCCCGAGTCCGCCAATGCCACCGCGTCGCAATGGTAGGCCTTCGCCTCCAGGCTGGCCTCGGCGAAGAAACCGCCGCGGCTGCGCTGCAGGACCACCTCGCTTCCCTTGGGCGAGCGCCGCAGCAGGCGCACCTCGCCGTCGATGACGCAGTGCATCGCCTGCGGCCGGTCGCCCTGGCGGAAGAGGGTTTCCCCGGCGGCAAGCTCGCGCACGCGAACGGCGTCGCGCAACGCCGGCGGGATATGCGCCAGCTCGGGGCGGTCGGCGGCAAGGGCGGGCCAGTCGATGGTCATTGCAGCGGGAGGGCGAGGACTATGACCGCAATCATAACGCGGGCGCCGCCTCCGGTCTTACCCTGCCTGCTGACTCGACCGAGGAGCGCATCCATGAAGCATCCCTTCCGCATCGCCCTGGCCGCCGCCCTATGCCTGGGCACCGCCCACGCCCAGCAGCACGACCCCGCCATGCACATGCAGCACCACGGCAAGTCGCCGGCGCAGAAAAGCTCCGTCCAGGCCGCGCCGAAAGACACCCGACAGTCCGTCTATTTTCCGAAAACCCTGCGCGAGCACACGCTGGCCAACATGCGCGACCACCTGCTGGCGCTGCAGGAAATCCAGGAGGCGCTGGCGAAACAGGAGTACGACCGCGCCGCCGACATCGCCGAGCAGCGTCTCGGCATGAGCTCGCTCGCGCTGCACGGCGCGCACGACGTGGCGAAGTACATGCCGAAGGGCATGCAGGAGGCCGGCACCGCCATGCACCGCAGCGCCAGCCGCTTCGCCGTCGCGGCGCGGGACGTTGGCGCCACCGGCGACGTCAGGCCGGCGCTGGCCGCGCTGGCCGCGACGACGGCGCAGTGCGTGACCTGCCACGCCGGCTATCGGGTCAAATAATTCAAACACGCCACAAAGGGAGGATTCAACATGAAAAGCAGGAGAACAACCGTATTGCTGTCGGCGCTGCTCGCCGCCTGCGCCACCGCCACCGTCCCCGCCGTGCGCGAGGGCCTGGTCGAATACCATGGCAAACAGGGTTCCATCGTCGCCACCGGCAAGAAGGAAGGCACGGTGCCCATCGCCGCGATGTCGGGCGCCAACGGCGCCTACGGACTCGGCGCCTACGAAGGCCTCGACGGCGAGATCACCATCTACGAGGGCAAGCCCTATGTGACCAAGGTGCGCGGCGAGGGCTTCATCATGGAACACAGCCATGAGGGAAAGGCCATCTTCGGTGCCTGGACGAAAAACACGCAATGGCGCGACGAGCCGGTGCCCGCCGACGTGAAGACCTATCTCGACCTGCAGCGCTTCGTCGGCGCGCGCGCCGCGGCCGCCGGCATCGACACCGCCAAGACGCCCTTCCCCTTCCTGTTGACCGGCACGCCGGCCGAGCTGAAATGGCACATCAACGTCGACCGCACCGGCGGCAAGCCCGTCGACCAGGAGCTTTTCAGGAAGTCGAAGGACAACTACGTCATGAAAAACCAGCCGGTGAACATCGTCGGCTTCTATTCGGAAAAGCACCTCGGCACATTCATCGGCACCTACGTCCCGGCCATCAAGGAAAAGGGCGTGAAGAACGCCATCCACATCCATCTCGTGGCGAAGGACGGCAAGTCGGCCGGGCACATCGACGACATCACGCTGGGCGGCGGCATGACGCTGCGCCTGCCGCGCCAGTAACAGCCCGGATCAGAGCTCCAGCGCGTCCCTGATCGCGGCGATGCCGGCCTTGGCGCACTTGTCGTCGGCTTCGGCGCTGGGCGCGCCGGAGACGCCGATGCCGCCGAGGATGCTGCCGCCGCCCTCGATCGGCACGCCGCCGCCCAGGGCCACCACGTTGGGCAGGTTGCGCAGGCCGCTGGCCGGCTTGCCCGGCTGGCTGATTTCCGCCAGCCCGGTGGTGTTG
>WYAY01000065.1 GCA_011526165.1 Sulfuritalea sp. | reverse complement strand
GCATGGAAAGGCCGAAGCGTGACTGAGCCGAAGAAACTCAAGGTCGCCACCTGCTCGCTGGCCGGCTGCTTCGGCTGCCACATGTCGCTGCTCGACATCGACGAGAAGCTGTTCGAGCTGGTCAAGGCGGTCGAGTTCGACCGCTCGCCGATCACCGACATCAAGCACTGCGGTCCCTGCGACATCGGCATCGTCGAAGGCGGCGTGTGCAACGCCGAGAACGTTCACGTGCTGAAGGAGTTCCGCAAGAACTGCAGGATACTGGTGGCGATGGGCGCCTGCGCCATCACCGGCGGCATCCCGGCCTGGCGCAACAACGTCGACCTGTGGGACTGCTTCCAGGAGGTGTACCACTACGGCATCGGCCTGGAGAACGGCCAGATCCCCAACGACCCGGAGCTGCCGCTGCCCTTCGACAAGGTGCATCCGATCAACGAAGTGGTGCGCGTCGATTACTTCCTGCCCGGCTGTCCGCCGCCGGCCGACGCCATCTGGAAGTTCCTCACCGACCTCGCCGCCGGCCGCGAGCCGAAGCTCGACTACGACATGCTGCATTACGACTGACATGGATTCCCTCGAAACCGCCGCCCATCCCGAGAACCTCAGGCGCGTCGTCATCGAGCCGGTGTCGCGCGTCGAGGGCCACGGCAAGGTGACCCTCCTGCTCGACGCCGACGACCGCGTGCACCAGGTGCGCCTGCACATCGTCGAGTTCCGCGGCTTCGAGAAGTTCATCCAGGGCCGGCCCTACTGGGAGGTGCCGGTGCTGGTGCAGCGCCTGTGCGGCATCTGCCCGGTGTCGCACCACCTGGCGGCCTCGAAGGCGCTCGACATCATCGTCGGCGCGAAGCAGCTGACGCCCACCGCCGAAAAGATGCGCCGCCTGATGCACCTTGGCCAGATCCTGCAGTCGCATGCGCTGCACTTCTTCCACCTCGCCTCGCCCGACCTGCTGTTCGGCTTCGACGCCGACGCGGCGAAGCGCAACATCGTCCATGTGGCCGCCGTCGCGCCGGACGTGGCGAAGAAGGGCGTGCTGCTGCGGAAATACGGCCAGGAAATCATCCGCCACACCGCGGGAAAACGCGTGCACGGCACCGGCTCGGTGCCGGGCGGGGTGAACAAGAACCTGACCCGCGCCGAGCGCGCCGAGCTGCTGGGCGAGATCGACACCATCATTGCCTGGAGCCGCGAGGCGGTCGCCATCGTCGCCAAGCTGTTCGCCGACAACGCCGGGCTCTACGCATCCTTCGGCCGCTTCGACTCGAACCGGCTCGGCCTGGTGCGCGCCGACGGCGCGCTCGACCTCTACCACGGCGGCCTGCGCGCCACCGACGCCAGGGGCGGCACGATTTTCGACCATGCCGACTACCAGAGTTACTACGAACTGATCCACGAGGAAGTGAAGCCCTGGTCGTACATGAAGTTTCCCTTCCTCGTGGAGCAGGGCAGCGAGGCCGGCTGGTACCGCGTCGGCCCGCTGGCGCGGGTGGCGCAGTGCGACTTCATCCCGACCGAACTGGCCGAGGCAGAACGCGTCGCCTTCAAGGCCTTCGACGGCGGCGCGGCGCTGTCGGCGCCGCTCGGCTACCACTGGGCGCGCATGATCGAGATGCTGCATGCGGCCGAAGGCATCAAGGAGCTGCTGCTCGACAACGACCTCTCCGGCGGCGACCTCGTCGTGCGCGGCGAGCGCGGACTGCGCGGCGTCGGCGTCATCGAGGCGCCGCGCGGGACGCTGATCCACCACTACCGCATCAACGAGGACGACCAGATCGTCAACGCCAACCTGATCGTCTCCACCACCCACAACAACCAGGCCATGAACACCGCCGTGCGCGAGGTGGCGCGCCGGTATCTCGACGGCCGCCAGCTCACCGAGGGCCTGCTCAACCACATCGAGGTCGCCATCCGCGCCTTCGATCCCTGCCTGTCCTGCGCCACCCACGCGCTGGGCAAGATGCCGCTGGAACTGGAACTGGTCGATGCCGCGGGCAGGCTGGTCGACCGGCTCGCCCGGGATGCCTGAGCCGCCGTGCTGATCTTCGGCTGGGGCAATCCGGGCCGTGGCGACGATGCATTGGGCCCGGCGCTGATCGAGCGCATCGGCGCGGCGCAGCCCCGCCATCCCGAGTGGGAACCGCTGACGCTGCTCACCGATTTCCAGCTGCAGCCGGAGCACGCCCTCGACCTCGACGGCCACGGCCGCGTGCTGTTCGTCGACGCCAGCGTTTCCTGCGCCCCGCCCTATGTTTTCGACCGCCTGCGTCCCCAGCCGGGCTTCGGCTACACCACCCACGCCATGCAGCCGGAGGCGCTGCTGGCGGTGTTTCGCCAGGTCATCGGCCGCGAGCCGCCGCCGGCCTGGCTGCTGACCATTCGCGGGCACGCCTTCGAACTGGGCCAACCGATCTGTACCGCCGCGCAGGTGCACCTGGCGGCTGCCATCGCCTTCGTCGAATCCTTCCTCGCCGTCGAAGCAGGCTGACGCAGGTCAAAGAGCGCAATCCGGACTGCCGGTTAAACTGTTTCCGGTTTCGCTACCAGACTGGAAAATATCGTGCGATCTCAGACTTTCATTATTTATAAGGTATTGTTATTAAAATTAATTAATGCCGGCTTCGGCCGGCATGCTTCTTGTTATCCATGATGCTTTGCGAACTGGAAGGCAAATGATCGCCGAAGGCAAGCTGGAACTCGATCTCGCCTGGGACGGACAGCGCATTGCCGCGGCGAAGGTGCGTTCCACGCGCCCGGTATTCGCCTGCCGGGTGCTGGAGGGGCGGGCGGCCGAGGAGGCGCTGCGGCTGGTGCCGTTGCTGTTCAGCGTCTGCGGCCGGGCGCAGGCGGTGGTCGCGGCGGCGGCGGCCGATGCGGCGCGCGGCATCGAGGCCGACGAGCAGACGCGCGAGGAGCGCGAGCGCGCCATCGCCGCCGAATGCCTGCACGAATACGTCTGGCGCCTGTTCATCGACCTGCCGGCGCTGCTGGGCGAGGCGGCGCGGCCGGGCGACCTCGCCGACCTGCGCCGGCGCATGCCGGCCGAGGCGGGCGAGGCGGAGTGGCTCGACATTGCCGCCGACGCCGAGGAACTGCTCGAGCAGCGCGTCTTCGGCATGCGTCCGCGCGACTGGCTGGCGCTGGACGAGGCGCGTTTCGCGCGCTGGCTGGAAGACGCGGCGCTGCCCTCGGCGCGCATGCTGGCGAAGCTGCGCGCCTTTCGATGCGGCGCGCCGCGCGCATTCCTGCCCTGGCTCGACGAGACGGCGCTGATCCAGGACATCGCGGCGTCCCTGGCGGCGAATCCGGCCTTCGCCGCGAAGCCGCTCTGGCGCGGGCGTCCCGCCGAAACCGGCGCGCTGGCGCGTCAGCACCGGCAGCCGCGCATCGCGCAGGAACTGGCCGCGAACGCCCTCTCGGCGCGCCTGCTGGCGCGGCTGACCGAGTTGGCGGCGCTGCCGGCGCAATTGCGCCGTCCGCAGGCGGCGGGCGTGCGCGGCGCGACGGCGGGCGAGGGCATCGGCCTGGCCGCGGTCGAGACGGCGCGCGGCACGCTGATCCATCGCGTGGCGCTGGAGGGAGAGCGCGTGATGCGTTACATGATCGTTGCGCCGACGGAATGGAATTTCCACCCGCAGGGCGCGTTCGCGCGCGGGCTGTCGGGCGCGGCGGCGCGCGACGAAAACGAGGCGCGCCAGGCGGCCGCACTGCTGGCGCATGCGCTGGACCCCTGCGTGGCCTACGAGGTGAAGGTCAATGCATGAGATGAGCCTTGCCGAGGGCGTCCTGCAGATCATCGAGGACCAGGCGGCGAAATCGGGCTTCGCGCGCGTGAAGACGGTGTGGCTGGAGATCGGCGCGCTGTCCGGCGTCGAGACCGAGGCGATGCGCTTCTGCTTCGACGCGGTGACGCGCGGTAGCGTCGCCGAGGGCGCCGCGCTGGAGATCGTCGCCGTCCCCGGCAGCAGCTGGTGCATGCAGTGCAGCCAGACCGTGCCGGTGGCGGAGCGCTACGACCCCTGCCCGCGCTGCGGCGGTTACCAGCTTCAGGTGCAGGGCGGCACGGAGATGCGGGTGAAAGAGTTGGAAGTCGAGTAACGGAGGAACGGAACATGTGCACGGTTTGCGGCTGCGGCCAGGGCGAAACGAAAATCGAAGGCGATCACGAACACGAGCATCGCCATGCGGACGGCACGGTGCACAGCCATGCCCATCATCACGACGGCGAGCATGCGCATACGCATTCCCACGGCATCCCGCATGCGCCGGGCGGGCTCAGCTACGCGCCGCGCCACCATCATGGCCACGAACATGCCCACGCGCCCGGCCTCCCGCCGGGCCGCATGGTGCAGATCGAGCAGGACATCCTCGCCAAGAACAACGCCTACGCCGGCGCCAACCGCAAGGAATGGAAGGCGCGCGGCCTGTTCGCCATCAACCTCGTCTCCAGCCCCGGCTCGGGCAAGACCACGCTGCTGGTCGAATCCATCAAGCGGCTCGCCGGCCGCCATCCGCTGGCGGTGATCGAGGGCGACCAGCAGACCAGCAACGACGCCGAGCGCATCCGCGCCACCGGTGCGCAGGCCATCCAGGTGAACACCGGCAAGGGCTGCCACCTCGACGCGCACATGGTCGGCCATGCCTTCGAGCGGCTCGACCTGAAGGCGGGCGGCCTGCTGCTGATCGAGAACGTCGGCAACCTGGTGTGCCCGGCGGAGTTCGACCTGGGCGAGGCGCACAAGGTGGTGATCCTCTCCGTCACCGAGGGCGAGGACAAGCCGCTCAAGTACCCGAACATGTTCGCCGCCAGCGACCTCATGCTGCTGACCAAGGTCGACCTGCTGCCGCACCTGACGTTCGACGTGGCGAAGTGCATCGAGTACGCCCGCCGCGTCAATCCGAAGATCGCGGTGATGCAGGTCTCGGCGAAGAGCGGCGAGGGTATGGATGAGTGGCTCGCCTGGCTGGACAAGGGTGTCGCAGGAGCGGCGTCCACGCCGCGAAACGTCGCCTGATCGCGGCGTGGACGCCGCTCCTACAATGACTGTCACGCTCGCCTCCGCCACCGTCTGCCGCCGCATCCGCGTGCGTGGGCAGGTGCAGGGCGTCGGCTTCCGGCCCTTCGTCTATCGCCTGGCGCAGGAACTGAAGCTCGCCGGCTGGGTGCGCAACGACGGCGAGGGCGTGGACATCGAGGCGCAGGGCGCGGCGGAAGCGGTCGATGCCTTCATTGCTCGCCTCGCAACCGAGGCGCCGCCGCTGGCCAGCGTGACGTCCGTGGAAGCGGCCGAGGCGCCGACGAGCGACGCGTGCGGCTTCGAAATAAAAGTCAGTCGCCACGGCACGGCGAATACTTCCGTGACGCCCGACAGCGTCACCTGCCCGGATTGCCTCGCCGAACTGTTCGATCCCGCCAACCGGCGCTGGCGCCACGCCTTCATCAACTGCACGCACTGCGGCCCGCGCTACACCCTGACGCGCAAGCTGCCCTACGACCGGCCGCACACCAGCATGGCGGCCTTCGCGATGTGCCCGGCCTGCCGGCGCGAATACGACGATCCCAGCGACCGTCGCTTCCATGCGCAGCCGAACGCCTGCCCGGTGTGCGGGCCGCAGCTTTCGCTGCGGGATGCGGCGGGCGACCCGATTGCCGAAACCCTGGCGCGCCTGCAGCGCGGCGAGATCGTTGCCATCAAGGGGCTGGGCGGCTATCACCTGGCCTGCGACGCGGGCAATGCCGAAGCCGTGGCGCGCCTGCGCGAGCGCAAGAATCGCGAGGGGAAACCCTTCGCCGTGATGTTCGCCAACGCGGCGTCGGTGGCGCAGTTCGCCGAAATGGACGACGCCGAGCGCGCATTGCTCGAATCGCGCGAACGGCCGGTGGTGCTGCTGAAGAAGCGCGCCGGCTGCGACGCCGCGCTGCCCGGCGTCGCGCCGGGCCTCGGCGAGCTCGGCGCGATGCTGCCGTGCACGCCGATCCAGTTCCTGCTTTTCCACGAAGCGGCCGGACGCCCTGCGGGAACGGATTGGCTCGCCGTTCCGCAGCGACTGACTTTGGTGATGACCAGCGCCAACCCCGGCGGCGAGCCCATCGTGCGCGACGACGACGAGGCGCTGGCGCGATTGCAGGGCATCGCCGACGCCTGGCTGATGCACGACCGCGAGATCGTCACGCGCGTCGACGACAGTGTCATCCGCGCCGCCCACCCCCTCTCCCCTCGGGGAGAGGGCGGGGGAGAGGGGGCAAGCGCCCAGTTCATCCGCCGCGCCAGAGGCTACACGCCCCAGCCCATCAAGCTGCTAAAACCCGGCCCCTCCATCCTCGCCACCGGCGGCTTCCTCAAGAACACGATCTGCCTGACGCGCGGCGACGAGGCCTTCCTCTCCCAGCACATCGGCGACCTCGACAACGCACCGACCTGCCGCGCGCTGGAGGAGACCGCCCAGCGCCTGATGGAACTGCTGGAGATCGAGCCGGAACTCGTCGCCCACGACCTGCATCCGGATTTCCACAGCACGCGCTTCGCCGCCGACTTTGCGCGCAGCCGCAACCTCAAATCGGTCGCCGTGCAGCACCACCACGCCCACATCGCCGCGGTCGCGGCGGAGCATCGCGCCAGCGGCCCGCTGCTCGGCCTCGCCCTCGACGGCGTCGGCATGGGAACGGACAAGGGCATCTGGGGCGGCGAGCTGCTGCAGGTCGACGGCGAGCGCTTCGACCGCCTCGGCCACCTGCGCGAACTGGCGCTGCCGGGCGGCGACAAGGCGGCGCGCGAGCCCTGGCGCATGGCCGCCGCGGCGCTCTTCGCGCTCGGCCGCGGCGGCGAGATCAAGGCAAGATTCCCGCAGCAGCGCGCCGCCAGCGCCGTCGCCATGATGCTCGGCGGCAACGCGCACACGCCGCCGACCTCGAGCTGCGGTCGCTGGTTCGACGCCGCGGCGGGACTCGCGGGCGTGCGCGAGGTCGCCGCCTTCGAGAGCCAGGCGGCGATGCTCTATGAAAGTCAGGCTGCGCAATACGGCGAGGTTGAGGCGATGCGGGACGGCTTCGTCCTCGGCGACGACGGCACGCTCGACCTGCTGCCGCTGCTGGCACGATTGGCCGACGAGCGCGAGGCCGGTTTTGCCGCCGCGCTGTTCCACGCCACGCTGGCCGAGGCACTGACGGTGTGGGTGGAGCGCGCCGCGCAGGAGTGCGGCATTCGTCGCGTGGCGCTGGGCGGCGGCTGCTTCCTCAACCGCATTCTGAGCGCGGGCCTGCGGCGGCGGCTGGAGGCGCAAGATTTCGAAGTGCTGGAGGCGCGGCTGGCGCCGCCCAACGATGGTGGCCTGAGTCTGGGACAGGCCTGGATCGCGATGCAGATGTAGGTCGGCCTTCAGGCCGACTGCAGCGATGGATTGAGAGCAATTGTCGGGCTGAAGCCCGACCTACGGAGAACACTATGTGTCTGGCAATACCGGTGAAGGTGGTGGAGCTGCACGACGGCGACCAGGCGACGGTCGACGTCGGCGGCGTGCGCAAGGAAATCTCGCTGGCGCTGGTCGACGGCATTGCCGTCGGCGACTACGTCATCCTCCACGTCGGCTACGCCATCCAGAAGCTCGACCCGGAGGAGGCCGAGAAGACGCTTGCCTTGTTCGCCGAGCTCGGCGAGAACATGGGGACGGCGCCGGCGTGAAGTACATCAACGAATTCCGCGACGGCAAGATGGCGCGCGTCATTGCGGCGGCCATCGCCGCCGAGACGCGCGCCGACCGCCGCTACCACATCATGGAGTTCTGCGGCGGCCACACCCACGCCATCTCGCGCTACGGCCTGTCCGACCTGCTGCCGGAGAACATTCGCCTCATCCACGGCCCCGGCTGCCCGGTCTGCGTGCTGCCGATCGGCCGCATCGACAACG
>WYAY01000064.1 GCA_011526165.1 Sulfuritalea sp. | reverse complement strand
TTCGAATCGACGATGCTGGCCGCAATCCCTTGGCCAGAAGGGGGGGCAGTGAAAATATCCAAGCTAGCAATCCTCGCGGCAGGCCTGCTTTCTGTCGCCGTGGCCAGGGCCGACGCCATCACGGATGACGCCAAGGCGTTGCTGGACAGGGGCAATGCCGGAGCCGCCTATGCGCTGCTCGAGCCGCATGAAGCCCAACGCGCCGGCGATCCCGACTACGATTTCCTCCTCGGCCTCGCGGCGCTCGAAATCGGCAAGCATACCAGCGCCGTCTTTGCGCTCGAGCGTGTTCTGGCCGTCAAGCCCGACCACGTCCGCGCCCGTGCCGAGATCGCCCGCGCCTATGCCGCCCTGGGCGAAATGAAGACCGCCAGGCAGGAATTCGAAACCGTCAAGCAGCAGGGGGTGCCGCCCGAGGTGGCCGTCACCATCGACCGTCTGGTTTCGGCCATCGAGCGCATCGAGGAAGAAGGCCGCACCACCGTGCGCGGCTATCTGGAAGGCACGCTTGGCTACGACACGAACATCAACAGCGCCACGCCGGACCGCAATGTGGCGGTGCCCCTCTTTGGCGGCGCCGTGTTTACCCTCGGGCCGGGCGGCGCCAAACGCAGCGACGGATTTTCAACGGTTGGCGCCGGCATCGGCCTGCGCCACCCCCTCAACCGCGAATGGGCGCTGACCGCCGGACTCAACGGCAACAAGCGCATGCACCACGACCAGGATCGCTTCGATACCGGCGCGGCGGACGCGCACCTCGGCCTGGTGCGCACCTATGGCAAGAACGTATTCAGCGCGGCGCTGCAATACAACCAGTTCTGGCTCGACAACGACCGTTACCGCGAGGCGACCGGCATTATTGCGCAATGGCAGCACAACTACGACGCGCGCAACCAGTCCAGCCTGTTCGTGCAATATGCCGGCCTGGATTACATATCCCAGGAAATGCGCAACGCCGACCGGTTTGTTCTGGGCGCGAACTTCGCGCACGCCCGTCCCGGCTTCAAGACCGTGTTCTACGGCGGCGCCTATGTTGGCGAGGAGGTGGCCCGCAAGGACGCCTTCCCGCATTTTGGGCACACTTTGTGGGGGCTGCGCGTGGGCGCCCAGCACGAGTTCAATCCCAACGTCAAAGCCTTCGCCAACCTGGGCTATGAGGATCGCCGCTACGACGGCACCGATCCCTTCTTCCTCAAGACGCGCCACGATGGCCAGTGGAATCTCGGATTCGGCGTGGCCTGGACGCCGGCCAAGCACTGGCGGGTGACGCCGCAGTTCCAGTACACCCGGAACAACTCCAACATCGTCCTCAACGATTTCAAGCGCGAAGTCCTCTCCGTCACGGTTCGACGCGACTTCTGATCCGGAGACCGCCATGACCAGAACGAACTTGCAGATGCCCTCCGGCGCACGCCTGGCGCCGGCCCTGTTGCTGACCCTTGGGCTGTCCTTGCCGGCGGCGGTTCACGCCGCGGCGCGCGCCGACTTCGCCACGGGGGACGCCAAGGTGGTCGCTGCCGACGGGCGCAGCCGGCCGCTCGTCAAGGGGGATACCGTGTCCATGGGCGAAACCGTCGATACCGGCAGCGGCCGCGCCCAGTTGCGCTTCACCGACGGCGCCCAGGTCTCCCTGGTTCCGCAGACACAGTTCCGCATCGACGAATACAAGTTTGCCGGCCAGGCCGACGGCTCCGAGAAGGGCTTCTTCAGCCTGCTCAAGGGCGGCATGCGCACCATCACCGGCCTGATCGGCCGCAAGAAGCGCGACAACTACAAGCTGGATTCCGTCGTCGCCACCATCGGCATCCGCGGCACCGAATTTTCCGTCTTCCACGGCAACAGCATCAACGTGACCACCGGCGAGGGCGTGGTCGAGGTCTGCAACGCCGCCGGCTGCCTGATCGTCAACAGCGGCGAATCTGCCTATGTGCCGGACGCCAACACCCGGCCGGTGATGACGGACAAGAAAACCGAATTGCCGCCGCCGCCCGCCGAAGCGCCGGTCGCGAAATTCGCCGCCGGCGAGCAAACCGCCGATGATGGCACCCCGGCGGGGCTCCCGCAGACCCCGGTATCGCCGGAAGGTTTCCCGGCCGGCAGCAACCTGCGTTTCATGAGCGCGGAGTATCGGCCCGACTCGGGAACGCACAATGCGACCAATACGGGCACTGGCGTGACCCTGACCGCAGACGGCCTCGGCATCAAGGGACTGAACCTTTTCAACACGCCAGCCTATGAACGCGGCAACGCGGGCAATTTCGAGGGCGGCGCGGACGGCGGCGTCATTGCCTGGGGCCGCTGGGCCGCCGGCCAGCCCGCCCTTTACAATTGGGGCCAGCAGACGCTGACCGGAGACCAGGGGTTCCACATCGTCGTCGGCGAGCCGACCACCGTGTTTCCGCAGCAAGCCTCCGTTTCCTACGCACTGCTTGGCGCCACCCGGCCCACCGAAGCACGTTCCGGCGCCCTGGGCGGCTGGAGCGTGACCGGCGGCGGCATGGTCGTCGACTTCATCAGCAGCGCACTCAATGGCCACCTCGACCTCGGGCTTTCCCGTGACGCCGAGCAGGCCGCCTTCCTCATGAAATTCTCCGGGCAGGCCAGCCAGCTCGCATCGATCTCAACCGACGTCGCCGTCGCTTCCGGAACGACCACCCTTTGCGGAAACGGCTGCTCCGGGTCGGGAAAAATGCTCTTCGCCGGCGCGGGCGCCTCGCATGCCGGCATGACGTACGAATTCGATGCCGGCAGTTACTATGTGCAGGGGGCTGCCGCCTTTAAACAAGGCGAATATGCGCCCCCTCCGCCTCCGCCGCCCCCCCCTCCGCCGCCACCGCCGCCGCCCCCGCCTCCGCCCCCGCCCCCGCCCCCGCCGCCCCCGCCGGCCTTGACGACGGGCAATGGCTACGCGCTCGCCGGCGTCGGCCAATGGTATGACATACCGATCCCCTCCGAGAAATGGACAGAAATGGTGGTCTATCCGGGCGGGGATGCGGCCGGCTACATCACGACGGCCACCTTCGATCCGACTTCAGGCGCCTTGACCGGCTATACAGTCGATTGCCCGTCCTGCCCCGCCCTGCAGCAATACACCACGAGCAGCCCGGAGAGCATGCAAAGCGACGCCGGCGTGCTCGGCTGGGGCCGCTGGCTGAGCGGCACGGCCAACGAGGAAGGCGAGATTTCCGGTCTGCACAACATCCATTACGTGGTCGGCCAGCCGACGCCCCCCGCCGACCTGCAAGCGCTGCAGACCGGCAACGTCACCGGCACCTACGCCCTGATCGGCGCCACGCCAATCAGCGTATACAACACCGGCACGGGGAACTCGATTGCCAACGCCGGCTCCCTCGTCAGCGCCAGCCTCACCGCCAACTTCGGCAGCGGGACCGTCATGGGCAACCTGGGGGCGAGTGTCGGCGCCATCACCTACTCGACCAACTGGTCCGGATACATATCCGGGCATACATTCACCGGCACAGGCAACGTGCAGAGCACCATCACCGATTGCCTCAGCATGAGCTGCTACGGCTATGTCGGCGGCCTGTTTGCCGGCCCCAATGCCTCCCACGCCGGCCTGGTCTTCAAGTTTTTTGGCGCCGATGCGGGAGACATAACCGGAGCCGCAGCGTTCAGGCGTTGAACCGTTGGGGCATGACAACAGACCAGCCATAGCCCATACCGGCATCGCGGCAGCCCGCTTTCCCTGTCACGAAAGTGGCGCGGGAAAGCGCGTCATGGCGGCCGGGCCCGCATCATGAAAGTCTCGGACAACGTCGTCTGGCATCACGCCACCGTCACGCGCCAGCGCCGCGAACGGCTCAATGGCCACCGCGGCGGGGTCATCTGGTTCACCGGGCTGTCCGGCTCGGGCAAGTCCACCCTCGGCCATGCAGTCGAGGAAGAACTCCACCGGCAGGGCTGCCGCACCATCGTTCTCGACGGCGACAACATGCGGCACGGTCTCTGCGGCGATCTGGGCTTTTCCGAGGCCGATCGCCATGAAAACATCCGGCGCATCGGCGAAGTCGCCAAGCTTTTCGTCGAAGC
>WYAY01000063.1 GCA_011526165.1 Sulfuritalea sp. | reverse complement strand
GCCCGAGCTGCGCATGCTCTCCGGCATCAACGGCTCGCTCAAGGACCGCCTCGAAATGCTCGAAGCCCGCGTGCTCAAGGAAGCCATGGTGCGCCACCGCTGGAACAAGACGCGCGTGGCGGACGAGTTGGGCTTGTCGCGGGTGGGGCTGCGGGCGAAGCTGACGCGGTATGGGTTGGAGAGGAAGAACGGGGCGGCGTGAAGTCTGATCCTCGCCAAGGTGGTGCCTAGCTCTCAATCAGCGCAGCGGGATATTGGAAAGCACAACGGGGATGTCGAGCTTCAGTTCCTCCAGTAGCACTCTTAGCTCAGTTTCGCGTGCAGATTGATGCTGGCCCGGACCGACAATGATGCGCTTGATCGGTAGTCTGTGTCCGAGGCCTTCAAGAAGGTGTATACGAGGCACCCCACATTGAATATGGCGCTCACGCTCAAGCCGCGTCGAGCCATCTTCCGCGCCAACAGCGCGCATCCGCTCTCCGTTCAAGATAGTGGTCAGGCGGACTTCTCGCTCCTCGGCAAATGCCCAGTGCTTGTAATGGATGAAGCAATCCAAAAGAGGATCCAGAATTACCTCAAAAGCTTCTTGCGAGTCAAGCATGCTCTCACTGAAATTCTTCCCAAGTGCAGGCAGTGCTGCAATGCGTGAGTCCAGCACGTTGGATGGATCACACGAATAGCCGACATCCCCGAATACTATTTTGCAAGACCATACTTGCTCCTCCTCCCTCAGCAGGCGATCAAGCTCAACCGTATCGAACACAAGCGCATAGCCGCCATTTCCGTAACACCGCCACATGCTAAGCAGCCCATGTGAGCGGACTTCTTCGTAGGAGCCTTCAGGTGTGCAAAACGAAGTCACATAAAACTCGAAAATCTGGCCTGTCGGGTCGGGGCACACAACACTGTCCTGAAAGGACTGCACCAGCCCTTGCACTTCGACATCCACAAGATACTCGATGCCCCCCTGTGATTCAGCCCACTCCGTGAAACCGTCCCTATTGCGAGCAAACTCCTCGGCTGCGGCAAGGCGCGCACCCTTAAGCAATGAGGGGAGCCTCTCGCTGAAATGCCGTAGCTCTCCGGCATCGTTGAGATATTGCCAGTGAGTGCTCCAAAGGCTCTGCGACCGAAGGATGCCCGCAAGCCCTACTGCGCTAGTGTAGTGAAATAGTTCTGGGTGAGCTTCGTGGACGGATCGGTCGTCTAGCATGAGGTGAGTTCAAGCGATGATGTTCCACAATTCTAGG
Source organism: Sulfuritalea sp. (assembly GCA_011526165.1). Classification (GTDB taxonomy): domain Bacteria; phylum Pseudomonadota; class Gammaproteobacteria; order Burkholderiales; family Rhodocyclaceae; genus Desulfobacillus. Next base: position 6,081 of record WYAY01000063.1, on the reverse strand, counting down.
CTCTCTCAATGACAAGGAACTGGCTCGGTCATAGTCATGATTGCAAACCAGGTGCCCAAAGCGGATCGGCCCCATCCGCTATTTCCAGCACTCTACGACCAGTGTCCACTTGCGCGCCTCGTCTGCCAGATCCGCCGTGCTCTTGCTGCCGAACGAGAACATTCCGCCGCTGCGATACTCGACCTTGTGCGTATCGAGGAAGGTCTTCAAAGTCTGCCCGCTGACGGCGAAATTGACGTTCTGCCCGACTTGGCCGGTTGCCTTCGCCATCTTGGAGTCAGACAGCTTCATCGCCACCACGCCGACCACCTCGCCCTTTTTGTTGATGACCGGGCTGCCGCTCGAACCCGGCTGAATCGGAGCGGTAATCTGAATCTGGTTGGTGTTGTTGCCCAGGCCGGTGAGCGCGCTGACCACGCCCGGCGTCAAGTTTCCACCCGAGGACAGCACTGCATTGAGCGGGAAGCCGAACACAACGATGTCCTCGCCCTGCCGCAACTTCGCCGGATCGCTGGTAATGGTCGCCTGTGCGGCTACCGCACCGGGTATTTGCAACTGAGCCAGGTCATTTACCACGTCGGAAGTCACCACCTTCACCACGCCATCGCGGCCCTCGGCGCGAACCTCGACGCAGCCACCGACAACGTGATGATTGGTAATCGCATGGCCTGCCGCATTCACGATGAATGCTGTGCCCGTGTTTTTCTTGGCAAGGCTACCGGGCGAGATAGGCTGTTTGCCACCACCTGCCGAACCGCTTTCGCGGGCCAGCAGCATGCCAACTTTCCAGCCGGACGATAAACGCTGCGCCTCGGCAATCTCGGCTGGCGTCATCTTGTTCTCTGCCATTATTCGAATGTTCAATGCTCTATCTACGCCCTTGGCATTTGCCAGATTTGACCATGCGTAGGCAAGAACATTATCGGTAGCTACACCATGGCCCCATAAGTAAGCCATTCCAAGTCTGAACTGTGCTTCCTCATCCCCCTGTGCAGCCGCCTTCAGATTCCACTCAAGCGCTTTCATGTCATCCTTGGGTATTCCTTCTCCTGAAAGATACATACGTCCAAGTGCGGACTGCGAACTCGCATCACCTGCAATGGCTGCCTTCTGATACCACTCGAATGCCTTGACTGCATTCTTTGCTACACCCCAGCCTACTTCGTAAGCGATAGCAACCTTATTTTGGGCAAAAATATATCCTTGCTCTGCTGCCTTTATGAATAGCTGAACAGCTTTGTCTTTGTCTTTTGGTACGCCATCGCCATTCCAATACATAACGCCAAGCTCTGTCTGTCCATAGGGATGCCCCTGTGCCGCCGACTGCTGCAACAACTCTAAAGCCTTGGCTGTATCTTTGGTGACTCCCGTACCAGTCCGATACATGTAGCCAAGACCGAATTGAGCAAGTGCTTCTCCCTTGATGACAGAGCTCTCCCAGAATTCCTTTGCCTTTCCAATGTCTTTCTGTACCCCTTCCCCTCTTGCGTACATATCACCGAGAACCGCTTGCGCACCTGGATGCCCTCCGGCTGCGGCCTTTGAATACAACTCTACTGCTCTCGCAGTGTCTTTCCCCGCGTCGTAAGCTTTACGGTACTCATTGCCCAATTCGAATTGGGCCTCCGAGTCGCCCGCCTCCGCCTTCTTGAGCAAGTCGTTCAACTTGTTCTGCCGGGCCTGTTGGGGATCGGGTTCAGTAACGGCCGCAGGAGTGGCACCCTGCCCACCGATCAAAGCCTTCAGCTTCGATGCCAGATCGGACTGCTGCCCTTCACCACAGCCAGCCAGCAGCAATCCCAAAGTAATGACTGACAGCCTTGCCCCACGCCTGAATTGATTCATTCCTTCCCCTCAAATCGCAACCGAATAAAGACACGAGTGCCTTGGTCGGAACATGCTGCCAGGGTTTCGCACTGCTTCGGCATAGTGAAGACCACGGTATCAGCCTGCTGGTTTTGGTAGTAATCGATCTGTTGTCGAGCGGGCTCCAGGGCCACGATTTACGCTGCCGAGTGTGCTCTCGTCTGCGCGTGCAGGAACTCCGGTGCAAGATCGAAGCCGTTGTCCCAGACGACGGTATCCATGTCCACTCGCAGCGCAGAGAACGCAAGCGGATCGCGCAAGACGGTCACGACCTGACGCGTATCTCTTGCGATGAAATCCCTGAGGACGATTTCGCCTTCCGTGCCGTCGGAGAAAGTGACCCCAAGGCGGAAATCCGGCAATGCCTTGGCTTCGATTACCCAGATCATGAGAATGTTCAAGTGTTGCCAAGCTCGGCAGCCACGGTTGCCAGCCAACGCTCGGACAGCGAAATGGCTTCGCGCAGATCGGCGTCGTCCGGTTCAGGTATGGAGCCGGGATAGCGGAACGATGTCCCGTAGGGCGTGAGCACGGCCGCCGCTTCGCGGCATTGCGCAAATCCGGGAAAGCGGGATTCGGCGAGCGCGACGAGCGCGGTCAGGTCGTGGGTTTTGGGAAACTCGATGCCGGCTGCCGTGAGGAGTGCCTTGGCGGATTTTTCGGCGGCCTGCTGGCAATGGTAAGCGGCCGTGTCGCGATAGGGCGGATTGCCGGCCAGCAGCCGCTTCGCCGAGTCGAGGTCGCGCTTGGCCTTGGCAAGCCATGCCTCGACTTCGGCGCGCGTGGATTCATCCATGGAGCACGCGGCCCTCGCGCAGCGCCTTGCTCGTCAGCGAGGTGGGCACGCGGCTCGACCGCTCGGCTTCGGCGCGGGTCTGGACGATCACGTCGCAGGGCACGCCGAGTCCGAACAGGGAGCGGTAGGCGGCCTGCGCCCGCTTGTGGGGCGGCAGGTCGGAGTCGGCGACGATCACCAGCAGGTCGAGATCGCTGTCCGGGCCGGGCGTGCCCCAGGCGTGGGAGCCGAACAGGATGATCCGCTCCGGGTGCAGTCCTTGCACCAGGCGCTTGCGGGCTTCCTCAATGGCGGTGGCGACGTTCATGGCGGGGCGGGAAAGATCAATGGCATTAGGATAGCCCTGATCCGGGGTGGCGGCAATGCAGGGAATCGCCGTATTGGGGAGACTGACTTTTCTGCTTGATCACCGACGCAGCCGGCTAATGCACAATTCAGTGGTAATCCTCTTCCCGCTGATGCCGCACGGCGAGGAGGGTGACCGTGCCCGGGTCTTCGATCTCGAACAGCGCCACATGGCCGGCATTGCCGAGGGGAATGATCATTTCGCGCAGCAGAGGGTTGGGCGGCCCGCCCTGGGCCTTGCGGCAGGAGAAGGGGAGCAGTTCCAGGAAGGCCATGCTCTTGGCGATCGCCGCCTGGGCGCGCACGGGGCCGGGCAGGTCCTGTTCGGCCAGGTGATCGAACAGACGCAGCAGGTCTTCTTCCGCCCCGGGCGTGAAGCGAACCCGGTATTTCATTTCTTTCGGGCGGTACGTGCGGCTTTCGGCGTCGCCTTCCGCGCCTGATCCAGTCTTTTCCCGAGTTTCTCCAGCACGGCTACGGCGGAAACGTACTTGCCCGATTTCTTCGCCGCTTCACCGGAGGCGAGGCCGCGGGCGATGAAGGTCTGCTGAGCATGGCGGAATTCGATCTGCCGCCGCACCGATTCCTCGACGAAGCCGGACAGTGTTTCGCCTTCCTGCAATACGGCTTCGGCGGCCTGGCGCAATTCTGGCGCGACGCGCAGCGAGGGGAGGGTGGCGGTTTTCATCGATAGACTCCTTGCGTTGCAAATGCGATGCAATGATCGCGCATGCTTTCCGGAGAGTCAAGGTGCCGTGTTGCGGGGACTGACTTTTCTATAGCCGATCCAGCAAGTCCTGCAAGCGGTGAATGAGTGGCGGCAAGCGCCGGTTCGCCGCCTCGAATAGCAGCCGGTGATTGATGCGTCCGTATTCGTGGGCCAGCACGTTGCGCTGGCCGATGCGGCCGCGCCAGTCGATGTCGGGATGCGCCGCGCGGAATTCCTCCGAGACCTTGCGGGCGGCTTCGCCCAGCACTTCGAGCGTGCGTTCTAGCGCGCGGCGGCGCAGCCAGTCATCCACGAAGGCGTCCGGCGACAGCTTCTCCACGGCCATGTGCGCCTCGCGCGCCGCCTCGAGCATGTCCCAGAGTTAGGCGGCGTCGCGCTCGTCAGGGCGCATACAGCACCTTGGCATCCCTCAGGATGGTCTTGCGGCGGTAGGGGTTCTCCAGCACCTCGGGCGTGGCGATGTCGACTTTCCTGCCTCCGAAGGCGGCCGAGAACGCTTCCTGGATGGCGGGGATGTCGAAGAGGGACACTTTGCTGTCCGGTTCGAATTCGACCAGCAGGTCGATGTCGCTCTTGGGCGTCATCTCGCCGCGCGCCGCCGAGCCGAATAGCGCCAGGCGGGCGATGCCGAACTTGCGGCAAAGGCGCTCGATCTTCGCCGGCGGTGGAATCGGCAGGGATGCCTGCTGCTCGACGGCGTACTCGGCGACAGGCGCGTGCAGGGTGTGCCGGGCGGGCTCGGCTTTGGTTTTGCGCGGTTGCGGACGGGGCTGGCGCGATTTGACCGGAGCCGCCGCGGCCTTGCGGAAAATCCCGGCCAGCTCTGGGTAGAGCGGCGCGGCGCGGTTGGCGCGGTAGCGCACCTGGTTGCCGAGCGGCTCGCGCAGCAGGAGACCGGCCTCGGTAAGGGTGCGCAGCTCGCGGTGCAGCGAGCCGGCCGGCACGCCGGTGAGCCGCGCGATTTCCCGCACGTGCAGGCTTTCTTCCGGACGCGGCAGCAGCAGGCCGAGCACCTGGCGGTGGTAGGCGGTGAACAGCAGGTCGATGGGGTTGGTGCTCATGAGGCTGCTTGCCTGTTCTCGGATTTGCTTCAATCGTAGCGCAATAGAGAACAGCATGCCGGTGGAAAATCGCCGTGTTGCGGAGACTGACTTTTCCCATGCGCCTGGAGTGCGGGCGCTACAGCCCCGCGTGAGCGGCCCAGAATTGCGCCGGGGTGACGATGGGGTAGCGATCGGCCAACACCAGCAGGTCCTTGTCGCCGGTGATGAGGTAGTCGGCGCCGGATTCGGCGAGCGCCGCCAGCAGGGTGGCCAGCACCGGCTGGTCCTTGGCGTCGCGCAGTTGCGGGTCGGTGCCCGGCTGCGGTTGGACGATTTCGGCCTGGATGGAGAGGATGTCCACCAGATCCCCGGTTTCCGCCGGCGTCAGGCCGTGGCGATGCGCGAGCCGGGACAGCACGCGCCGCAGTTCGTCCAGGATGTAGTCGGACAGCAGGACTTCGACGGAGCCGTGGCGCCATGCCGCCATGATCCTGCCCGGCACGCTGGCCGGATAGGCGATGCCGGAGAGCAGCACGTTGGTGTCAAGGATGACCCGTAGCGCGGCCAAGGCTCAGCGCCTCTTGGCCGCCGGCTTTTTCTTGCGCGGGGCATTTGCCTGCGCGCGCTCGGCCGCGACGGCGGCGTCGATTTCGGCTAGGCCTTTTTCCTCAGGCAGCCTGGCGAAGCCGGCTTCGAGGCGCTGGCACAGATCATCGAAGCGCTGCTGCATGCGGCGGATGCGCTCGAACAGGCGGGCATCGACCAGCGCCGCCACCGGCTTGCCGTCCTTGTTGATGATCACGCTGTCGTGCCGGTACTGCACCTGGTTGAGCATCTCGCCGAGGTTCTGCCGGAAGGCGACCGCATTGGTTTCAGTAATCATGGCATTCCAATCGATATGATCATGCTGGTCATTATGCTTTGCCACCCGGCGACCGTCAACCCGGTTCATGCGACGATTCGGCCGGCCTGGCAGCGGCAATGCGTCCGCAACTCGACGATCGGCTCCCGCAGCAGGCGGAGGAGCGCATCGAGCCACTCCTGCCGATCCTGGCGTGGTCTTCCCGATTCGTCACGGCCGGGTTTCTCGGCTGCTTCCCGGGGCTTGTCGTGGGCGTCGAGAATCAGCAATGCAATAGACAATGGCTGCCGCACCGCCCATTCGGCTGCGGCCGGCAGGTAGGGCCGGCCGGCAAAACCGATGAGCAGCACGGCGAGGCCGGCCAGCACGGCGCTTCTGATCGCCTGCCTTCGGCCTGATGCATTCCGTGTGAAATCGGCGCCCATCCTGTCCTCCAGGG
>WYAY01000062.1 GCA_011526165.1 Sulfuritalea sp. | reverse complement strand
GACGTCGATGCTGAAAGTCAGTGTCGGCGAGACGGTGCCGGTGTAGGTGGCGCCGTTGATGCTGAGGGTGACGGTATCGCCGGGGCGGGCGTCGCCACCGACGCTGCCGGTGACGGCGACGGTGCCGCCGGCCTCGGCGGCGTTGACGATGTCGTCGGCGGTGATGTCGGCATCGAGCGTGATTGTGGGTTCGGGGGCGATGATATCCACGCCGTAGGATTCGCTGTCGGTGGCCGTGCCGGCATTACCCGCCGCATCGACGAGAGTGATCGCGGCTTCGATGATGCGGTCGGGATCGGCGGCGAGGTCGCTGCCGGCGACGTCGATGCTGAAAGTCAGTGTCGGCGAGACGGTGCCGGTGTAGGTGGCGCCGTTGATGCTGAGGGTGACGGTGTCGCCGGGGCGGGCGTCGCCGCCGACGCTGCCGGTGATGGCGACGGTGCCACTGGCCTCGGCGGCATTGACGACGTCATCCGCTGTAATGTTGCCGTCGAGGGCGAGGGTGGGGGCGGGCGCAATGATGTCGACTTCGTAGGATTCGCTGGTTTCGGCGGTGCCGGTCTTGCCGCCCGCGCTGGTGGTGCTGACCGAGGCTTCGATGATGCGGTCGGGATCGGCGGCGAGGTCGCTGCCGGCGACGTCGATGCTGAAAGTCAGTGCCGGCGAGACGGTGCCGGTGTAGGTGGCGCCGTTGATGCTGAGGGTGACGGTGTCGCCGGGGCGTGCGTCGCCGCCGACGCTGCCGGTGATGGCGACGGTGCCGCCGGCCTCGGCGGCGTTGACGATGTCGTCGGCGGTGATGTTGCCGTCGAGGGCGAGGGTAGGCACCGGCACGGGTGTGTCGGCGGCCGCGGCGTCTTCCTGTGGCGCGGAATTGTCGGAAAAGGCGTCGTATTCGTAGTCGTAGCCGGCCGGATCCAGCGCCTCGGCGATGCGGAAGAGCTGGACAAAGCTGTGGCCGCCACCCTCGCTGCCGCCCGTCAGGCCGGCGGCGGTCTCCTCGAGCAGCTGGTCGAGGCTGCTGCCCTCGGCGATGGCGCGGGTGATATCGGCCAGCTCGCCGACGCGGTCGAGCAGGGCGGCGTTGCGGTTGTCGGGCAGTTCGCTGCCGATGACGGCGCTGTCGAGGGTGACGGTTTCCTGGGCGCGCAGCAGGAAGATCTTGCCGTTGTCGAACTCGAGCTCGACGCGGCTGTTCTCGCCGGTGACGATGACTTCGTTTTCGTAAACGACGTCGCCGACCTTGAGGGGGCGCTGGGTGCCGTCCTTGGACCGGGCGAAGGCCTGACCTTGAACAACCGCGACTTTGCCGACGACGTTGCCTGTTGCAGCCATGATGGAACTCCAAACGGATTGCCGATGGCGTTCATGGTGCCCTGAGGCGGGCGGTAGGGTAACTGTACCGAAGTACAGGGGGCTGGGTGCCGTGTCAGGCGGGCTGACTTTGGCGGTGGCCGCTGACGATCAGGGCGACCTGGAGCCGGTCGCGCACGCCGAGCTTCTCCAGCACCGAGCCGACATGCAGCTTGACGGTGCGCTCGGTGATGCCCATGCCGCGGGCGATTTCCTTGTTGCTGGCGCCTTCGGCAATGGCGCGTGCCACTTCCTGCTCCCGCGGGGTGAGCGCGGCGGCCCAGGAGTCGCTTGATTCAATGGGCTCTTTAGCCTCGATTCGACTGGTGGCATCGACCAGCCGGCTCATCAGGGATTCGCCGATCCACAGACCGCCCTGTCCGACCACCTCGGCGACCTGGCGCAGGAACGCCGGAACCGCGTGGGTATTGCAGTAACCCCTTGCCGCAGCTGAGAAACTGGCCAGGGCCTGGTCGTCGTCAGGCAGGTCGCTGAGGATGATGCAGGGCAGGTTGCCATGGATGCGGCGAATGTCGGCGAGGACATTCGCAACCGGACGGCCCTGCGGCAGGCGCACCCAGAGCAGGGTGGGGGCGGGCTGAACCGGCATACCCTGGTCGAAACGGATGGAGGAGGCCTTCGGAAAGGCCTCCTGCCAGCGCGCCAGCAGCTCTCCAGATTCGGAAATGAAACAATGCCTTGCCTGCTTCATGGGCCACCTTAGCGTTCGGTGAACGCTGCCTGCTTGGCCTTCAGAACCGGTTTCAGCAAATAGGCAAGGATGCTTTTTTGTCCCGTCACGATGTCTACCTCCGCCACCATGCCCGGAATAATCGGCAGATTCTCACCCAAACTTGATTTCGCTGTGCGCACCTTGACCGTGTAATAGGTGTTGCCGCGCTCGTCGGTGATGGAGTCGGCGCCGATGGTTTCCAGCTTGGCGTCGAGCCCGCCGTAGATGGAGAAGTCGTAAGCGGTGAACTTGACGATGGCCTTCTGTCCGGGCCGCAGGAAGGCGATGTCCTTGGGCAGCACCTTGGCCTCGAGCAGGAGATTGTCCTCCAGCGGCACCACCTCGACCACATCCTTGCCCGGCTGCACCACGCCGCCGACGGTGTTCACCAGCAGGCGCTTTACCGTGCCGCGCACCGGCGAGCGTATCTCCGAATGCTTGACCTTGTCGGCCAGGCCAATGCTGCCTTCCGTCATGGCGTTCAGCCTGGCCTGGGTCTCGGCGAGTTCCTTGCGCGCCTCGTTGCGGAAGGCGAGTTCGACTTCCTGTACCTTGCGCGTCGCCTCGGCTATGGCCGCCTGCGAGCGGGCGATCTGCGCACTGGCCATGTCGCGCTCGCCGCGGAAGCGTGCCACGTCGCGCTCCAGACGCAGCAGCTCCACTTCCGAGACGGCGCCCGAACTGAGCAGGGGCTTGGTGACGGCCAGCTCCTTGCTGGTCAGATCGTAGGCCTGGGCGGCCTGGGCACGCTTGGACGAGGCCTCGTTGAGTTCCTGCTGCTTCTGTGCCAGTTGCTGGCGCGAGATGGAGATTTGGCCTTCCAGTTCGGAAGCGCGCGACTCGTAGAGCCGGCGTTCCTCCTCGACGGTTCTCGGGTCCTCCTTCACCGCTTCCTCCGGCGGCTCGAACGGCCTGCCCTCGGCCAGCGCGCGCAGGCGCGCGGCCTTGGCCTGCAGGGCGTAGAGCTGCACGCGGCTCTCGCGCACCGAGGAGACGAAGCGTGTCGGGTCGACCTTCAGCAGCGGCTGCCCGGCCTCGACGACCTGGCCTTCCTGCACGGCGATCTCGGCAACGATGCCGCCGTCCAGGCTCTGCAGCACCTGCAGCTGGCGCGAGGGGATGACCTTGCCCTCGCCGCGGGTGATCTCGTCGATCTGCGCCACCGCCGACCAGATGATGAAGATGGAGAGGACGACGATGCCGCTTTTCAGCAGCACGCGCGCGCGCAGCGGCTCCTGCTGGATCATGTAGAGGTCGGCGTCGGCGACGAAGTCGGGCTCGGGTCGTTCCTTCTCCGCCTGCCAGGCCTGCAGCCAGCGATCGACGTGCGGCTGCGCCCTGAGGCGGATGCGCTCCAGCCAGCCGTGCACCTTCTCGGCGCGCTTCAGCCAGGGCTGCGGGTCGATCGGCTTCATGAGGCCGCCTTTCCGACCTTGCCCGACTGCAGGGCCTCGACCACCTTGTCGCGCGGCCCGTCGGCGACGACCCGTCCGCCATCGAGGACGACGATGCGGTGCGCCAGGTCGAGCAGGCTCAGGCGGTGGGTGACGATGACCAGGGTCTTGTGCTCGGTGAAGCGGCGCAGCCGCTCCTTCAGCTGTTCCTCCGAACTGAAGTCCATCGAGCTGGTCGGCTCGTCGAGGAGCAGGATCGGCGGGTCGAGCAGGACGGCGCGGGCCATCGCCACGCCCTGGCGCTGGCCGCCGGAGATCGACTCGCCGCGCTCGCCGATGAGCATGTCGAAGCCCTGCGGGTGGCGGTTGACGAACTCGGCGAGGCCGCCCATCTCGGCCGCCTCGATGACGGTCTGGTCGTCGGCATAGGGCGCGCCGATGGCAATGTTGTCGCGCAGGCTGCCGTAGAAGAGCAGGGTGTCCTGGCCGACGTAGCCGATGTTGCGGCGCACGTCGGCCGGGTCGAGCTGGCGCAGGTCGACGCCGTCGATATAGACCGCGCCGGCGGTCGGGGCATACAGGCCGAGGACCAGCTTCTGCAGGGTGGTCTTGCCGGACCCGACACGACCCAGAACGACGACGTGTTCGCCCGGTCGGATCCTGAAGGAAACGTTCTTCAGCACCGGCTCGGCCTCGGCCGAGTAGCCGAAGGTGACGTCGCGGAACTCGATGTCGCCCTGGATCTCGGCGCGGTGGATGAAGTTGGTCTCGCCGCTCCGCTCGGTCGGCCGCTGCATGGTTTCCTCGAGCGACTTCAAGGCCAGACGTGCGTTCTGGTACTGCATGAGCAGGGCCACCAGTTGCGCCATGGGCGCCATCGCCCGGCCGGCGAGCATGGTGCAGGCGATCAGCCCGCCCATGGTCAGCATGCCCACGTGGATCAGGTACACGCCGCCGACGACCGTGGCGAGGTTGACGAACTGCTGCAGCGTGGCCGAGCCGTTCATGGCCGAGGAGGAGAGCAGCCGCAGCTCGCCGCTGACGCGGGCGAGGAAGGCGGCGGTCTTTTCCCACTTCGCCTGCATCTGGCCTTCGGCGCCGTGCGCCTTGATGGTCTCCAGCGCGGTCAGGCTCTCGATCAGGGTGGCGTTGCGCAGTGCCGTGGCGCGATAGGTGGTCTCCGACAATTCGTGCATCTTGTGCTGGATGACGTAGCTGTAGACCAGCATGGCGATGCCGCCGACGATGGGCACGAACACCAGTGGCCAGGAGATCCAGGTCATCGTCAGCAGGAACAGGAGGGCGAAGGGCCAGTCGATCAGCGCGGTGACCGTGGCCGAGGCGATGAAGTCGCGCACGGACTCGAAGGAGCGCAGGTTGGCGGCAAACGAGCCGACCGAGGCCGGCTTGTCGGCCATGCGCATGCCCAGCACGCGCTCCATGATCAGGGCCGAGAGCTTGTTGTCGATGCGCGCGCCGGCCAGGTCGACGAAATGGCCGCGCAGCAGGCGCAGCGCGTAGTCGACGCCGAGCACCAGCAGGATGCCTGCCGCCATCATCCACAGCGTCTCGACGGCGAAGTTCGGCACCACGCGGTCGTACACGTTCATGGTGAACAGCGGCATCGCCAGCGCCAGCACGTTGATGATGGCGGCGGCCATGAGGACATCGCGATAAACCGGCAGTTGCTCGAGGAAGGCGCCCCAGAACCAGTGGCGCTGCACCACCTCTCCCACCTCCGGCGTGCGCTGGTCGAAGCGGAAATGCGGCCGGGCGAAGATGACGATGCCGGCGTAGCGCGCCTCGAGCGCCTCGCGGGAGATGGCGACGCCGCCCTGCGCCGCGTCCGGAAACAGCACTTGCGCCGTCGTGCCGTCATCTTCCCAGCGCATCAGCAGGCAGGCCTCGTTGTTCTCCAGCAGCAGGATGGCGGGCAGCAGCACGGTTTCGATCTTGTCCAGCGGGCGGCGCACCACCTTGCTGGAAAAGCCGGCGCGGGACGCAGCCCGGTGGAACAAGGACGGGGTGAGGCCGATCCTTGGCAGCGGCAAACCCGCAGACAGGGCGGCCCGCGTGCTGGGGCGGCCGTGGATGCGCGTCAACTCGACCAGGCAGTCGAGCAGCGGGTCATGGTGCAACTGATCCTCCGGGAGGCTTTCGCCCAGATGCAGTGTTGCCTTTCCGGTCCCCGGTTTTTTCTCTTGTTCTTCGCTCACGCTCGTCGAGACTTGCTGTACTCCGCAGGATGATAACGTATTGCCTGGCGGTGTCTGTGAATTATGCACGCCCGTCAATGGCTTAACGACACTACCTGAGACTCCTTTACCGTTTTTTCGGCGGCTTGCCGATGCCGGGTCCGGCTGCTGGATTAGGACTGCGGCGGGTCCGGCAGGTCGAGGCTTTTCCAGTTCCCGCCGGCTGGAAGCTCGGCACCAGGTGGCGGTGGCCGTTGCCGATCAGGTCGGCGCGGCCCATGCGCCGCAACGCCTCGCGCAGCAGCGGCCAGTTCTCCGGGTCGTGGTAGCGCAGGAAGGCCTTGTGCAGCTTGCGCACGCGGCCGCTGCGCACCACCTCGACGCCCTCCGCGGCGGCGGTCACCTTGCGCAGGGGATTCTTGCCGGTGTGGTGCATCGCGGTGGCCAGCGCCAGCGGCGTCGGCAGGAAGGTCTGCACCTGGTCGAGGCGGAAGCCGTTGCGCTTGAGCCACAGCGCGAGGGCCAGCATGTCCTCGTCCGTGGTGCCCGGGTGGGCGGCGATGAAGTAGGGGATGAGGTACTGCTCCTTGCCGGCCTCATGCGAGAACTTCTCGAACATCGCCTTGAACTTGTCGTAGGCGCCGATGCCGGGTTTCATCATTTTCGACAGCGGCCCGGCCTCGGTGTGCTCGGGCGCGATCTTGAGATAGCCGCCGACGTGGTGCGTGATCAGTTCCTTGACATACTCGGGTGAACGCACGGCGAGGTCGTAGCGCAGCCCCGAGCCGATCAGCACCTTCTTGATGCCGGGAAGCTGGCGCGCCTTGCGGTAGAGCTGCACCAGCGGCCCGTGGTCGGTGCCCATGTTCGGGCAGATGTCCGGATAGACGCAGGACAGGCGCCGGCAGGATTCCTCGATCTTCGCGTCCTTGCAGGCCAGGCGGTACATGTTGGCGGTCGGCCCGCCGAGGTCGGAGACGACGCCGGTGAAGCCGGGCGTCTTGTCGCGGATCTCCTCGATCTCGTGCAGGATCGACGCCTCGGAACGGCTCTGGACGATGCGGCCCTCGTGCTCGGTGATCGAGCAGAAGGTGCAGCCGCCGAAGCAGCCGCGCATGATGTTGATGGAGAAGCGGATCATCTCCCAGGCCGGGATCTTCGCCTGGCCATAGGACGGGTGCGGCGCGCGGGCGAAGGGCATGCCGTAGACGTAGTCCATCTCCGGCGTGGTGAGCGGCACCGGCGGCGGGTTGAGCCAGACGTCGCGCTCGCCGTGGGCCTGCACCAGGGCGCGGGCGTTGCCCGGGTTGGATTCGAGGTGGAAGGTGCGCGAGGCGTGGGCGTAGAGCACCGGGTCGTCCTTCACCTGCTCGTAGGCAGGCAGGCGGATGACGGTGTGGGCGCGCGCGGCGCGGCGGGCTTCCGTCTTGACGAAGCGCAGCGGCACGCTCGCCGTGTCGGGGGGGCTGACTTTTGCCCTCTCCCCCGGCCCCTCTCCCGCAAGCGGGAGAGGGGAGGAAGACGGCCCCCTCTCCCCGCTCGCGGGGAGAGGGCTGGGGAGAGGGGCATACGGATCGGGATGCGCCTGCACTGCCCCCGGCGTGTCGACCTCGGTCGAATCGACCTCCGTCCACTCCTCCCTCGGCCGCCAGCCGCGCGCCACCATGAAGGCGCTGCCGCGCAGGTCGCGGATCTCGCGGATCGGCACGCCCTTGGCCAGGCGGTGGGCGAGTTCGACGAGGGCGCGCTCGGCGTTGCCGAACAGCAGCAGGTCGGCCTTCGAATCCGCCAGCACCGAGCGGCGCACCGTGTCCGACCAGTAGTCGTAGTGGGCGATGCGGCGCAGGGAAGCCTCGATGCTGCCGACCACCACCGGCACGCCGGGCCAGGCCTCGCGGCAGCGCTGCGCGTACACCGTGACGGCGCGGTCGGGGCGCTTGCCCGGCGCGGCGTCCGGCGTGTAGGCGTCGTCGGAGCGGATCTTGCGGTCGGCCGTGTAGCGGTTGACCATCGAGTCCATGTTGCCGGCGGTGACGCCGAAGAAGAGGGCCGGCTTGCCCAGCGCGCGGAAGGGCTCGGCCGAATGCCAGTCGGGCTGGCTGAGGATGCCGACGCGGAAGCCCTGCGCCTCGAGCAGCCGCCCGATCAGCGCCATGCCGAAGCTGGGATGGTCGATGTAGGCGTCGCCGGTGACGAGGATGACGTCGCACTCGTCCCAGCCGCGCGCCTCCATCTCGGGGCGGGTCATGGGCAGGAAGGGCGAGATGCCGAAGCGGTGGGCCCAGTGCTTGCGGTAGGCGGTGAGGAGTTTCGTCTCGGGCGGCAGGCGCATGCGCCTATTCTACCGGGCGGTAGCGCCCGACGAGACGGTCGCGGCCGGCCTCCTTGGCCTCGTACATGCGCGCGTCGGCCAGCTCGAGCAGCATGGCCCAGTCGTCGGCCTGGTCCTCGATGCGCTCGGCCAGGCCGATGCTGGCGGTGAGCGGGCCGCCTTCCGGCCGTTCGCCGAAGCCGCCCGCGCGCAGCCGCTCCAGCGCCACCGCGGCCCTGTCCGCCGTGGCGTTCGGCATGACGATGACGAACTCCTCGCCGCCCCAGCGCACCAGGATGTCGACGGCGCGCAACTGCCGCGCCATGCATCCGGCGGCGCTGGCCAGGGCGCGGTCGCCCGCCTCGTGGCCGTGCTCGTCGTTGATGCGCTTGAAGTAATCGAGGTCGATGAAGGCCACCGCCAGCGGCGTGGCGCCGCGCACCGACTGGAGGAACTGCAGCGCCAGCAGCTCGCCGCCGCCCTGCCGCGAGAAGGCGCCGGTGAGCCGGTCGCGGATGGCGCTGCGCATCAGCGCGATGATGAAGGCGAGCTGGCTCATGCTCGCCAGCGTCGCCACCGCGCCGATCAGCAGCAGCAGCCAGAACGCGCCCAGCGCCTGCGGCCAGTCGACGTCGGGCCAGTAGAGCAGGCCGGCGCCCGCCTTCGCCACGAGGATCGGCAGCGCCAGCAGCGCGGTTTCCAGCACCGTCAGCGGAAAGATCGACAGGCCGGCCAGCACCAGGAAGGGCAGGAAGGCGTGGGTGGCCGCCAGCGCCTGCGCCATGCCGGAGAGCGCATGCTGCTCCAGCAGTACCGCCGAGTAGAGGAAGAACAAGCTCGGCACGGCGAACAGCAGCAGCAGCGCCTGCCGCGCGTTGCGCGCCAGCCCGGCCGGGTCGTTGAATAAGGCGAGGATCGAGACGAAGGCCAGCGTGGCCAGCGCGCGGCCGATGAGCAGTCCCCGGGCCAGCGCCTCGGGAAAGAACAGCCAGTCGAGGATGCCCCACAGCGGCGTGAGCAGGGCGAAGAGGGCGGCCACCAGCTTGGTGCGCGAGAGCAGCATGTCCGCCCGCTGCGCCTCCAGCAGCACCGGGTGGCGCTCCGGCAGCAGCAGCCAGGACAGCTCCTCGCGCGCCAGCGCGCCGAATTGCGCGCCGCCGGCCTTGCGGCCGAGCAATTCGAATTTTTTAATTCTCAGCATCGGCTGCGCGCGTCCGGGCCGGTCGTCATGGTTGACCGAAAGATAACGCAAATTCATGGACAGGGCATGCGCCAGGGCGCCGCCGGCCCGGCCCAACGCCGTCCTGCGCGGACTGACCTTTAGCCTACGGCAAAAATCGTGCGTTCAGGCGATATCCAGGCGCACGGTCTGAGGCTCCTCGATCCGTTTGCTGGCATCGAGTATTTCCATGCCGACGATGTTGCCGTTCTTGTCATAGTCGATGATCACGCCGGGCTTGTCCTCGTCGCTTTCCTCGACCGGTGCGCTGGTGAAGACCAGCTGCAGGATGTCGGTTTCCTTGTCGTAGGTGACTTTCATTCCTGTCTCCAGTACTTGGCGATCTTGGTTGTCCGGTAGACCGTCACGAGGACCGGCGGGTTGCGCCAATCCTCGACAATGCATCGCACAAGAAACACGCCAGATTCTGTTTGAATACGCCCCTGACGGATCTCGCGATTATCAAGGCCGGCAACAATTTGCTCAGGATGCCTCATGATCGCATCCACCCAGGCAGCATCGATCTGGCGCCGCGCCATTTCTTCCCGCGCATGGGCCGTCAGCACATAGTCCATGCGATCATGCTATTTCAATCCGCGAAGCTTCTCAACATCGTC
>WYAY01000061.1 GCA_011526165.1 Sulfuritalea sp. | reverse complement strand
CGCAACGCGCCCTCGGCGATGTACATGGCCTTCTCCCCCGCCTTCCACTTCGACCCGAAGGAGGAACACTACGTCGGCGGCCAGTTCTGGGACGGCCGCGCGGCGACCCTGGAGGAACAGGCCAAGGCCCCCTTACTCGACCCGCTGGAAATGGCCAACCCGGACAAGCGCGCCGTGGTGGAAAAGGTCCGGCGCGCAGCCTACGCCGGGATGTTCGACAAGGTATACGGCAAGGGCGCGCTGAAGGCTGTCGACCCGGCCTTCGAGCGCATCGCCGCCGCCCTCGCCGCCTACGAGCGCGGGCCGGAACTGCAGCCCTTCAGCTCGAAGTACGACGCCTGGCTGGCGGGCAAGGCGAAGCTGACGAAGCAGGAGTTGCGCGGGCTGAAGCTCTACGAAGACGAGAAGAAGGGCAACTGCGCCGCCTGCCACCCGAGCCGGCGCGGCCCGAAGGGCGAGCCGCCGCTGTTCACCGACTTCACCTACGACAACCTCGGCGTGCCGCGCAACCCGGCCAACCCCTTCTACGGCCAGGACAAGACGCACAACCCGGACGGGGCGCGCTTCGTCGACCGCGGCCTCGGCGCCGCCGTGAAGCAGCCCGCAGAGGACGGCAAGTTCAAGGTGCCGACGCTGCGCAACATCGCGCGCACCGCGCCCTACATGCACAACGGCTATTTCACGACCCTGCGCGGGGCCGTCGCCTTCTACAACGACCGCGACGTGCGCAAGCGCTGCCCGCAGGAGCTGCCCGAGGCCGAAGCGAACAGGCGCAAGTGCTGGCCGGCGCCGGAAGTCGCCGCCAACGTGAACACGGAGGAACTCGGCCGCCTCGGCCTCAGCGAGCGCGAGGTGGACGACATCGTCGCCTTCCTGCGCACCCTCGACGACGGCTATGTGAAATAGCCCTCAGGCGAACATCCACAGCGCGACGGACATGCCCGTCGTCGCCCAGAACACCACGAAATCGGGATTCATGCTGGCCTCCTTTCCATGTGGCACAGGATAGGAGGCGGCAGGCTCAGGGGATGAGCCCCTCACCCTAACCCTCTCCCCGCTTGCGGGGAGAGGGGAAAGATTCGTCAGTACCGGTCGAGCGCCGCCTTGAGCTGCGCCGCCACGTCCTTGCGCAGCGCGGCGGGCGCCAGCACTTCCGCCCCGGCGCCCTGCTTGAGGATGTCCATGACGAGTTCCCGGCTGTCCGAGTAGGGAATCTCCAGCAGGTAGGAACCGTCCTTCTCGAAGCGTGCCTTCTGCTTCGGGTGCCACAGCTCCAGCGACACCCAGCGCGCCCGCTCCGGCGTGAAGCGCAGCTTGGCCCACTGCACCTTGCGCCCGGAGAAGATGCCGTAGCCGGCGCCGAGCACGGAGTCGAGGGTCTTCTCCGGCACGTTGCGCGCCGGCTGCTCGATGATCTCGGCGCGGCGGATGGCGTCGACGGCGAAGCTGCGCAGGTCGTTCCTCAGGTGGCACCAGGCATCGAGGTACCAGTTGTCGCGGTAGTACACCAGGCGCTGCGGCGACACCTCGCGCTCGATGGTCTCGTCGCGCGCCCGCACGTAATGGGCGATCAGCAGGCGTTTGCGCCGCAGCAGGGCCGAGCCGACCACGGCGAAGTGGTCGAGCGCCAGGCGGCGCGCGGCCATGCCGAGGATGCGGATGCGCTTGTGGATCTCTTCCGTGGTGTCGTCGGCGGTGCCGAGCAGCGCGCGCAGGCGCGCCAAGAGCGGCGCGATGTGCGGCCCGAGCAGGCCGCCGGTGTCGAGGTTCATGAGCAGGTGCTGCATGGTCAGCAGCGCATGCACCTCCTGCGCCGAGAACCACAGGCCGGGCAGTTCGTACTGCGCGGCGCCGCCCTCGCGACCGGCGAAGCGGTAGCCGCCCGCCTCGCGGTCCCAGACGATGGGGGCGTTGAGGCGGTTGCGCATGTACTCGAGGTCGCGCTTGATGGTCGCGCGCGAGACCTCCAGCTTCTCTTCGAGGACCGCGAAGGGGACGATCTTCTTTTCGTTGAGCAACTGGTCGATGCGGTAGAAGCGCTCGGTGCGGTCCATCACTCACCCTGTGGCTCAAGGAATGAGCCACATTATGCCTCAGCCGGCCTGCAGCGGGGCGCCCTGCGCGTCGAAGTGGCGCGCCGGCTCGAACAGCGAGGCAATGGTCACCCGGGCGATGCGCTTGTCGTCGGGCACGACGTAGAGCACCGGGGTGAGCATCTCCTCGAAGATGCCGCGCAGGCTGCGCGCGCCCACCTTGTACTCGATGGCCAGCTCGGCGATCTGCTCGAAGACTTCCGCCTCGATCGTCAGCTCGACGCCCTCGCCCTGCAGGATCTCGCGGAACTGGCGGTAGATGGCGTTGCGCGGCACCGTCATGATGCGCACCAGCATCGCCTTGTCGAGGTCCTGGAAGCTGGCGACGATCGGCAGCCGGCCGGCGAACTCGGGGATCAGGCCGAATTCGAAGAGGTCGGTCGGCTTGACGCGGGCATTGAGCCGGTCGAGGATGTGCTGGTCGTCGCCGCCGGTGGCGGAAATGAAGCCGTAGGCGTGCGTCCGGGCGAGGATGTTGCGCAGCCCGACGAAGGCGCCGCCGCAGATGAAGAGGATGTTGGCGGTATCGACGTACTGGCCGTGCTTGAGCCGCACCGGCGCACCCTCCATGATCTTCAGCAGGGCGTGCTGCACGCTCTCGCCGGAGGCGCCGCGTGCCTGGCCGCTGATGGCCTTCAGCTTGTCCACCTCGTCGATGAAGACGATGCCGCTTTGCGCCCGCGCCACGTCGCCGCCGGCCTTCTCGAGCAGGCGCTGCAGGATGGCGTCGATCTCCTCGTTGACGAACTCGGTCTGCGCCAGCGAGGTGGCGTCGGCCGTGACGAAGGGCACCTGCAGCGCCCGCGCCAGCGTCTCGCACAGCAGGGTCTTGCCGGTGCCGGTGGAGCCGACCAGCAGGATGTTGCTCTTGGCCAGCTCGACGGCTTCGCTGCGCGCCTGGCCGAGCTTCTTGTAGTGGGAATAGACGGCGACGGCGAGGATCTTCTTCGCCCCGTCCTGGCCGACGACGTACTGGTCGAGGTATTTGACGATTGCGCTCGGGGTCATGACGGGCGATCGGGGTGGCGGAAAGGGAATTATGCCGCAGGACGGCCGCCCCGCCCCGGCATTTGACGCGAGCATAGCCTCGGGAGTACCTTACCGGCTCGGTAATGCGATCGTCTTTTTGCCCATATAAACTAAGAAACCCGTCCGCATCCGGCCGGACCTACAGGAGGAGAAACCATGCGAATCAAGACTCTCGCCGCGGCGCTGGCCGCCGCCGGCCTGCTCGCCGCACCCGCCGCCTTCGCCCAGACCGAAATTCAGTGGTGGCACTCCATGAGCGGCCAGCACAACGACAAGATCAACGAAATCGCCAAGGGCTTCAACGCCAGCCAGACCGAGTACAAGCTCATGCCGGTCTACAAGGGCAGCTATCCGGAATCGATGACCGCCGCCATCGCCGCCTTCCGCGCCGGCAATCCGCCCCACATCGTGCAGGTGTTCGAGGTCGGCACCGCCACCATGATGGCAGCCAAGGGCGCCATCAAGCCGGTGACCCAGCTCATGAAGGATGCCGGCGAGCCCTTCAACCCGAAGGCCTATCTGCCCGCCGTCACCGGTTATTACACGGACAATCGCGGCAACATGCTGTCCATGCCTTTCAACAGCTCGAGCGCCATCTTCTACATCAACAAGGACGCCTTCAAGAAAGCCGGCCTCGACCCGAACAAGCCACCGAAGACCTGGAAGGAATTCGCTGTCGCCGCCGGCAAGCTCAAGGCGTCCGGGCAGGCCTGCGCCTACACCACCGGCTGGCCCTCCTGGGTGCACATCGAGAACTTCAGCGCCTGGCACAACGTGCCGATCGGCACGAAGGAAAACGGCATGGCTGGCATCGACACGACGTTCCAGATCAACTCGCCGGCGCACGTCAAGCACGTCGCCATGCTCGCCGATTTCGCCAAGAACGGCTGGTTCACCTATTCGGGGCGCCGCCAGGAGGGCGAGGACCGCTTCATCAGCGGCGAGTGCGGCATGCTCACCTCCAGCTCGTCGGCCATCGGCAAGATCCGCAAGGGCGCCAAGTTCGAGTTCTCCGCCCACTTCCTGCCCTACCACGACGACATCAAGGGTGCGCCGCAGAATTCCATCATCGGCGGCGCCACGCTGTGGGTGATGTCCGGCAAGAAGGCGGCCGACTACAAGGGCGTGGCGAAGTTCTTCAGCTACCTGTCGCGTCCCGAGGTGCAGATGGACTGGCACACCAGCACGGGCTATGTGCCGATCACCCTGGCCGCCTATGAAATGACGAAGAAATCCGGCTACTACGAGAAGAACCCGGGCGTGGACGTCGCCATCCACCAGTTGAACAACAAGGCGCCGACGGCCAATTCCAAGGGCCTGCGCTTCGGCGGCTTCGTGCAGGGCCGCGAAGTTTTCGAGGAGGAGATGGAATCCGTCCTGCAGGGCAAGAAGCCCGCCAAGGCGGCGATGGACGACGCCGTCAAGCGCGGCAACGTCATCCTGCGCAAGTTCGAGGCGGCCAACAAGTAAAAAGTCAGTCTCCCGGGTACGGCGGTCTGGATGGAGAAACGCGTTGTTTTCCGCTCGGCATGGCTGCCCTATGCCCTGCTCGCGCCGCAGATCGCCGTCACCCTCGTCTTCTTCTTCTGGCCGGCCGGCCAGGCGATCTGGTATTCCTTCCAGCTGCAAGACGCCTTCGGCCTGAAAACGCAGTTCGTCGGCCTGGAGAACTTCCGGGCGCTCTTCAATGATCCGCATTACCTGGCCTCCTTCCGGATCACCGCGCTGTTCAGCTTCCTCGTGGCGATCTCCGGCATCGCCATCGCCCTGCTGCTGGCGACGATGGCCGACCGCGTCATCAGGGGCGCGCTGGCCTACCGCACGCTGCTGATCTGGCCCTATGCCGTGGCGCCGGCGGTGGCCGGCGTGCTGTGGGCCTTCCTCTTCGCCCCCTCCATCGGCATCGTCACCTACGTGCTGAAAAAAAACGGCGTCGACTGGAACTGGGTGCTGCAGGGCGACCAGGCCATGCTGCTGGTGGTGATCGCCTCGACCTGGAAGCAGGTGAGCTACAACTTCCTGTTCTTCCTCGCCGGACTGCAGTCGATCCCGCGCTCGCTCATAGAAGCCGCCGCCATCGACGGCGCCGGCCCCGGCCGGCGCTTCTGGACCATCGTCTTCCCGCTGCTCTCGCCGACCACCTTCTTCCTCCTGGTGGTGAACATCGTCTACGCCTTCTTCGACACCTTCGGCGTGATCGACGCCACCACCCAGGGCGGCCCGGCCGGCGCGACGCAGATCCTGGTCTACAAGGCCTACTACGACGGCGTCAAGGCGGCCGACCTCGGCGGCTCCTCCGCGCAGTCGGCCATCCTCATGCTGATCGTCATCGCGCTGACGGTGGTGCAGTTCCGCTTCGTCGAGCGCAAGGTGCAATATTGAAAATCGAGATGACGCCAACGAGTCCCTCCCCTCTCCCGCCTGCGGGCAGAGGGAGTTGATCCGAGCACCCCGATGATCGAGAACCGTCCCTGGCTCACCGTCTTCGCCCATGCCGTGCTGATCCTCGGCATCGCGGTGATCGCCTTTCCGCTCTGGGTCACCTTCGTCGCCTCGACGCTGACGCTCGACGAGATCATCAGCGTGCCGATGCCGCTCGTGCCCGGCTCGCACCTGTGGGAGAACTACGCCCAGGCGCTGACGTCCGGCACCGAGGCCGGCGCCGCCGCGCCGGTGGGCCGCATGATGCTGAACAGCCTCGTCATGGCGCTGGCCATCGCCACCGGCAAGATCGCCATCTCGATCATCGCCTCCTTCGCCATCGTGTACTTCCGCTTCCCGCTGAGGAATTTCTTCTTCTGGATGATCTTCATCACGCTGATGCTGCCGGTCGAGGTGCGCATCATCCCGACCTTCAAGGTCGTCTCCGACCTGGGCATGATCGACAGCTACGTCGGCCTGACCCTGCCGCTGATCGCCTCCGCCACCGCCACCTTCCTCTTCCGCCAGTTCTTCCTCACCGTGCCCGACGAGCTGGCCGAGGCGGCGCGCATCGACGGCGCCGGGCCGCTGCGCTTTTTTTGGGACGTGCTGCTGCCGCTGTCGAAAACCAGCATGGCGGCACTGTTCGTCATCCAGTTCATCTACGGCTGGAACCAGTACCTGTGGCCGCTGCTCATCACCACCCAGGAGAACATGTACACGGCGGTGATCGGCATCAAGCGCATGATCACCAGCGGCGACGCGCTGACCGAGTGGAACCTCGTCATGGCCACCGCCATGCTGGCGATGCTGCCGCCGGTGGCGGTGGTGGTCCTCATGCAGCGCTGGTTCGTGCGCGGACTGGTGGAAACGGAGAAGTAATGGCTCAGGTGATTTTTCGCGGGGTGCGCAAGAGCTTCGGCAACGCGCCGGTGATCCACGGCTTCGACATGGACGTCAGGGACGGCGAGTTCGTCGTCATCGTCGGCCCCTCCGGCTGCGGCAAGTCGACCCTGCTGCGCATGGTGGCCGGTCTGGAGGCGATCAGCGACGGCGAGATCGCCATCGGCGAGCGGGTGGTGAACCGGCTGGAGCCGAAGGACCGCGACATCGCCATGGTGTTCCAGAACTACGCCCTCTACCCGCACATGAACGTCGAGGGCAACATGGCCTACGGCCTGAAGATCCGCGGCCTGCCGCAGGCCGAGATCGACGCCCGCGTGGCGCGCGCCGCGCAAATCCTCGAACTCTCGCCGCTCTTGAAACGCAAGCCGCGCGAGCTCTCCGGCGGCCAGCGCCAGCGCGTGGCGATGGGCCGCGCCATCGTGCGCAAGCCGGCGGTGTTCCTCTTCGACGAGCCGCTTTCCAACCTGGACGCGAAACTCCGCGTGCAGATGCGCGCCGAGCTGCAGGACCTGCACCGTCGCCTGCAGACGACGAGCCTCTACGTCACCCACGACCAGGTCGAGGCGATGACCCTGGCGCAACGCATGGTGGTGATGAACGGCGGCCGCGCCGAACAGATCGGCGCGCCGCTGGAGGTGTACAAGAAGCCGGCCAGCACCTTCGTCGCCGGCTTCATCGGCTCGCCGCCGATGAACCTGATCCCGGCCGGCAAGGACGGCCGCGAAGTCCTGCTCGGCGTGCGGCCGGAGCACCTCCAGCCCTGCGCGGAAGGCGAGGCGAAGATGACGGTGAACGTCGACCTGGTCGAGCCGCTCGGCAGCGACACCCTGGTCTACGGCCATACCGGGGATAACGGCGACGGCGCCCGCGTCGCCGTGCGCCTGCACCAGTCCTTCGCCGCGCAGACCGGCAGGCTGCCGGTGCGCTTCGACCCGGCCCACGAGCATTTGTTCGACAAGGCCACCGGCCTGCGCATCGAAGATTGATTCCCCCCCTTTGCAAAAGGGGGGGGCAGGGGGGATTTCTAGGGCGTATTCTCAATTATTCCGTCAGAATAATTGAGAACACGCCCTAGCCTTTCCGCCCCGCCAGCAGCGCCTCGGCCACCTCCACGAATCCCGCCCCCGCCCGCGCCTGCGTCACGTAGGCCGGCTGCGCCGCCAGCCGGTCGGCGAAATCCAGCACGTTCGCCACCCCCGCCGAATTCTCGAAGAAGCCGAACATCGGCGCATCGTTGGGCGAATCGCCGACGAACACCCAGCGTGACCGCTCCTCCGGCAGATCGACCGCCGCGCCGAATTCCTCGCGCAGCATGCGCTTCGTCGTGCTCAGCTTGTCGTGGTCGCCGAACCAGCCGTTGACATGGATCGAGCTCACCTTGGCGCGCATGCCCGCCGCCGCCATGCGCCGCACGATCTCGTCGACCGCCGCCGGCGGCAGCGGCGCCACGTCCTCGCAGTAGTCGATGGCCAGGTCGGCGGCGCGGCAGAACTGGTCCGAGGCCAGGGCGCAGCCCGGCACGGCGGCAAGAATTTCGTGTGCCACCGCGTCGAGACGCGCCTGCCGGTCGGCCGGCGCGGCGCCGGCGAAAACCGTGCGCAACTTGCGGGTGGCGGCGTCGTGGCGCATCCAGAACGCCCCGTTCTCACCCACCACGGCGTCCACCGGCCACATGCGGGCGATGTGGTCGCACCAGCCGGCCGGGCGGCCGGTGACGGGTATCACCTTGAGGCCGGCGCCCTGCAGCCGCTCCAGCGCCGCGTAAGCAGCCGCAGTAAGTCGGCCCGAGGTGGTGAGGGTGTCGTCGATGTCGGTCAGGACGCCTCGAACCCGCTGTTTTGATTCGTTCAGGAATTGGGCTAGTGGCCGCATCGTTGTTTCCGCCGCGTTTCGGCGACTGCATTTCGTTCGGGGAGGATCATACCTATAATCGACAGCTGCCGGACAACCGGATCGAACCTCTTGCCTCCAACCCGCCTTCTCCTTGTCGTCATCGCCGCGGCGTTCCTGGTCACCTTGGTCCAGCTCGGCATCCTGCGCGTGGCCTTCCACAAGCTCGGGCTGGCGGCGGAGTCGGCGGGGTTGCTGCTGATGGTGACGCTGCTCGGCAGCCTGATCAACCTGCCGCTGTTCACCGTGCCCACCGATCCGGCGGAACAGGAAAAGCGCCTGCAGGAACTGCCGCGCGTCCTGCTCCGGCGGATGAATGTCATTCCGGGCAGGACGCTGATCGCGGTGAACGTCGGCGGCTGCGTGGTGCCGCTGGCGTTCTCGTTGTATCTTTTCGATTTCAGCCAGCCCGGTCTGCTCCATGTGCTGATTGCGGTGGCGACGGTGGCGCTGGTGTCCTACGGCATCAGCTTCTCGGTGCCGCGCGTGGGCATCGCCATGCCGGTGCTGATCGCGCCGCTGACGGCGGCCATCGCGGCGGTGATGCTGGATCCCGATCAGGCGCCGGCGCTGGCCTATATCGGCGGCACGCTGGGCGTACTGATCGGCGCCGACGTCCTGCGCCTGAAGGACATCGGCAAGCTCGGCGAGCCGGTGGCCTCGATCGGCGGCGCGGGAACCTTCGACGGCATCTTTGTGACGGGAATCGTGGCGGTGCTGCTCGCCTGAGCTTTGGAGGTACTACCTATGGTGAAAGGACTGCTGTTGCTCATCAAGCTGGTGCAGATTCTGATGCTGCTCGCCGGCCTCGCGGCTTTCTGCTTTGGCGCACTGCATCTTTCGCAGGCGGCATGGTGGCGATTCAACGGAGAGCCCGTCCAGGGAACGGTGATCGAGGAAGGCTTGAAAGCCGAAAAGCGGTCGAGCACCGGTTCCATACGGACCTCGTCCTACACCACCGTACTGATTTACCGCCCAGTGGTGGCGTTCGCCTGGCCGCCTGGATCGGAGGCACGGCATTCCGTGGGAGCCACGCTCGCCATCGAAGGCCGCGATGCCGAGGCCTTCGGCAAGGGGAGGACAGTAGAAGTGCGCGTCGATCCGTCGATGCCGTCGCGGGCCTACCTGCCACTGCCGGCAAGCGCGTATTTCTGGGCGGTGGTGGGGCTGCTGGCCGGCGGCGCCGCGCTAGCCGTAGTCACCTCGCTCTTCTATCTGCACGAGGGCGCCTTCGGCCGCGACCTCTCCGCCGGCCTGTCACTGTTCCGGCGGCTGCGCGCCTGGCATGTGCTGGCGTCGGGCCTGCTGCTGGCTGCGCTGCTGTTCGGCGTCTTCCATTTCGCCACCGTGCTCGAGCAGCCACCGCCCGCAGGAGAGAAACTCAACGCCTCGGAAGCCCTGCTGGCCGGCTTGCCCTACGCCGGGCCGGGCCTGGCCGCGGAAATGCTTGAACGGGCGATCGTCGCCGGGGAGCGCGAGCGCATCGACCGCTATCTGGATGCCCATGCCGAGTCGCCTTCGCGTTTTCCCATCGCGGACGATCCGCCACGGCTGCTGGGAGCCGCTGTGATCCAACGGGACATCGTCACCCTCAAGCGCCTGCTGGCGCTCGGTTTCCGTCCCACCGACGATCCGCTCTTCGATCCCAGGCCGCTGGCCGAGCGGATGGGCCTGCCGGAGTTCTCCGCCGCGTTGCGTGAAACGGCGAGAAAGAAAAAGTAGCTTACCTGCCCTGCTCCTCGGCCTCGGTCGCTGCTTCGCGCTTGAAGCGCTCGACCGCTTCGCGCAGTTCCTTGCGCAGCTCGGCAGCGGAGCGCTTGCGGCCTTTCTTGCCCTTTTCCTTCTGCAGCTTGTCGAGGATGCCGGAAATCTCGGACGGCGCATCGGCACGGCGGTCCACCTCGGCCGGCGTGGTGACGGCAGCACCGGCCTTGACGGCTTCGTAGAGCAGCTCGGCGCGCTCGCGGCCGGCCTGCTTGCGCTCGGCGGTGATCACCAGCACCTCGGGCTTGCCGCCCTTGCCCTGCTTCGTCTTCAGAGTCTGCGCCTCGCTGTCGTGCCGGTGCAGCGCGAGTGAGGCGTAAAGGGCCTTGCGCAGCTTGTCGGTCGGCTTGCCCTCGGCCTGGGCCTGGCGCATCTTTTCGACGATCTCGCCAATCTCGGGCGGCGCGAGGACGGATTTCGTCGCCGCGCCGTAGGCTTCGGCCTGTTTCGCCGCGCGGGCGAATTCCTCCGCGCTCGACACCATCTTGGCGATGCCGTAGTTCTTGTGGCGCATGGCGAAGGCGAACGCGTTGTCGCCCCATTCGTTGACCGGCACGGTGTCGGCGCCGGCATCGAGCAGCAGCCGGGCGATGTCCGCCTTGCCCTCGCGCGCCGCCAGCATCAGTGCCGTCGTGTCGTTCGGCGTGCGGGCGTCGATGTCGGCGCCTTTCGCCATCAGCAGGCGCGCGATCTCGTCGTGCCCGGCGAAGACGGCATAGTGCAGGGCGCTCCATTGCCTGCCCTCGCGATTGAGGCGCGCGCCATGCTCCAGCAGCACTCGCACGGCATCGGCATGGCCGCGCCAGGCGGCCATCTGCAGGGCCTGCTCGTCGAAGCGGTTGCGAAAATGAACGTCGGCGCCGCGCGACAGGAAGAGCCGCATCATCTCGATATGCCCATTCCAGGCGGCGATCATCAGGCCGCTGCCGATGCGGTCGGCCACGTAGTCGGCAGGCAGGCCATCGTCGAGCCATTTTTGCACGGCCCAAGTGTTGCCCGCCTCGACGGCGATGCCGTATTCGAGCGGTGTGGGCGGCGCAGCCCAGGCCGGGCGCAGCAGGCAGGCAAGCAGGAGCAGCAGGGATAGCCGGTATCTCATGGTGCATTTATAGCAAAATATGGCTTTCGCAGCCTTGATTCCGACTTGGACAGCCCTACTTTCCGCCGCCTGCTGCCGGCCCTGGCGATCTCGCTCACCCTACACATCGCCCTGCTCGGCCTGGGCCTGCCGCGGGCAAAAGTCAGTCTCCCGGGGACGGCGATCAGCGCGCGCCTGCTGCCGCCCACGCTGGTGAAGCCGGCCGAACCCCTGCTGAAAGACACCCTGACGGAACAGGCAAGGCCCGCGTCGGTCCCGGCGCCCCCGAAGGTTGTCGACGCGCGCAGCCGACGTCCCGCGCCGCGCACGCCGGAGGAGGCGGCGCAGCGCAAGCTCTCGGCAGTGCTGTTCTATCCGCCCGAAGCGGTGGCGCAGGGCCTCGAAGGCGAGGTGCGCCTGCTGCTGACGCTGGATGGCGAGGGCCGCATACGGGACGCCCAGGTGGCGGCCGGCAGCGGCCACCGCATCCTCGACGAAGCGGCGATCAAGGCCGCGCTGGCCATGGGCCAACTGCCCGGCGCAAGCACGCGCGAGGTGTTGCTGCCGGTGGTGTTCAGGCTGAGATAGGGCTTATTTCTCTTCGAGATAGCGTCCCAGCTCGTATTTGGCGATCTGGTTGCGGTGCACCTCGTCCGGGCCGTCGGCGAAGCGCAGGGTGCGGGCGTGGGCGTAGGCGTGCGCCAGCGGAAAATCATCGCTCACGCCGCCGCCGCCGTGCACCTGGATGGCCCAGTCGATCACCTGGCAGGCCATGTTCGGCGCCACCACCTTGATCATGGCGATCTCCTTCTTCGCCACCTTGTTGCCGGCGGTGTCCATCATCCAGGCGGCGTTGAGGGTGAGGAAGCGCGCCTGGTCGATGAGCATGCGCGCGTTGGCGATGCGCTCGCGCGTGACGCCCTGGTCGGCCACCGGACGGTGGAAGGCGACGCGCTTGAGCGCACGCCGGCACATCAGCTCGAGCGAACGCTCGGCCAGGCCGATCAGGCGCATGCAGTGGTGGATGCGGCCGGGGCCGAGGCGGCCCTGGGCGATCTCGAAGCCGCGGCCCTCGCCGAGCAGGATGTTGGAGACCGGCACGCGCACGTCCTTGAAGTCCACCTCGCCGTGGCCGTGCGGGGCGTGGTCGTAGCCGAACACCGTCAGCGGGCGCACCATCGTCACGCCCGGCGTGTCCATCGGCACCAGGATCATCGACTGCTGCTGGTGGCGGTTGACGTTGTCCGGGCTGGTCTTGCCCATGAAGATGAGGATCTTGCAGCGCGGATCGGGCGCGCCGGAGGTCCACCACTTGCGCGCGTTGATGACGTACTCGTTGCCCTCGCGCCGGATGCTGGCCTCGATGTTGGTGGCGTCGCTGGAGGCCACCGCCGGCTCGGTCATGGCGAAGCCGG
>WYAY01000060.1 GCA_011526165.1 Sulfuritalea sp. | reverse complement strand
GGCCCGGGTGGTCGACGCCGAGGCCTTTCTGGCACGCGTCGCCGCAGGCGAGAAATGGGGCGGAACCTCGCGCAAGGTGACCCTCGTGCCGCGGCATTACCCGGGCCTCGACGCCCTGCTTGCGAGAATCGGGTGAACACGCCCCGGCGCCTGAAGGTACTGTGCGGCCAGGCCGTATAATGCGCGTCCGATGCGTTTCTCCCGCAAGCTGATCGCCGTTCTTGCCGTGCTGTGCCTGTTCGGGGCGCAGCAGGCGGCGTTCGCCCATTGGGCGGCGCACCTCGGCGCGCCGGCGGCCGTCGGCCTCGAGTCGCCGGACGGCGAGCATGCCGCCGCAGCCACCCTCGGCCAGTCCTGCACGAGCTGCGCCGCCTTCGCCGCGCTCGACGTGGCGCCGCCGGGCGGCACGGTCGCAACGCCGGCCGCGCGGACGACGGCCGAAGCCGCCCTGCCGGCGCCGCCGGAAAAGTCAGTCCCCGCGACACGGCGCTACGATTCGCGCGCCCCGCCCGCCGTTCTCTGAAGCCCTGTTGTTGAACCCATCGCCGCGTACGGAGCGGCGGTCGTTTCATTTGCTTTGGAGAAGCACGCCATGCAACGCATCGCCTTGATGGCCGTCGCGACGGCGTTGGCCCTTCCGGCCGCCGCCGGAGACGGGGAACTGAAGGCCCTGCGCGAAGAGATCGCGCAGATGAAGAAGTCCTACGAGCAGCGCATCGAGTCGCTCGAACAGCGGCTGGCCAGCGGGACGGAGAAGGAAAAAAGTCAGTCCCCGCAGGACGGCGACCCGCGCGCCGGCACGGCCGGCGGCTTCAACCCGGAGGTCTCGCTCATCCTGCAGGGCCGCTACCGCCGCCTGAAGGAGGTGCCGGAGCGCAGCATCGCCGGCACCTGGCCGGCCGGCGGCCACACCCATGGCGGCGATGAGCGCGGCTTCACGCTCGACCATTCCGAACTGATCGTCTCCGCCAACGTCAATCCCTATTTCCGCGGCTTGATGAACGTCGCCCTGAAGGACGGCGAGGCCGAGGTCGAGGAGGTGTATTTCCAGACGCTCGGCCTGGGGCAGGGCTTCACCCTGAAGGGCGGCCGCTTCCTCTCCGGCATCGGCTACCTCAATGAGCGGCATTCGCACGCCTGGGATTTCGCCGACGCGCCGCTGATGATGAAGGTGCTGTTCGGCGAACACTATGGCCAGGACGGATTGCAGCTGAAATGGGTGGCGCCGACCGAGCTGTTCATGGAATTCGGAGCGGAGCTCGGCCGCGGCGCCGGCTTTCCCGGCACCGACCGCAACAAGAACTCGCCGGGCGCCGGCGCGCTCTTCGCGCACGTCGGTGGCGATGTCGGTCGCTCGCACGCCTGGCGCGCCGGCCTGTCCTGGCTGACGACGCGCGCTCGGCAACGCGAGGCGCATTTCGAGGACACCGACGCCGCTGGCCCGAACGAGGTGGAAGGCCGGTTCACCGGACGCAGCCGCACCCGGATCGCCGACTTCGTCTGGAAGTGGGCGCCGGACGGCAACCCGAGGGAGCGCAACCTCAAGCTGCAGGCGGAGCTGTTCCGCCGCACGGAGAGCGGGGATCTGGCCTGCGCCTCGGATGTCGCCACCTCCCCCTGCCTCGGCGGCCTCGGCCTGGGCAATCTGCGTTCCGCGCAAAGCGGCGGCTATGCGCAGGCGGTGTGGCAGTTCCTGCCGCGCTGGCGGGTCGGCTACCGTTTCGACTGGCTTAACGCCGGCGCGAAGCGCTACGACCCGGTCGCCGTGTTCGCCGCGCTCGATCCGGCCAACGCCTATTTCGCCCGCCAACGGCCGCAGCGCCACACGCTGATGGCCGACTGGTCGCAGGACGAGTTCTCGCGCCTGCGCCTGCAATTCGCGCGCGACCGATCGATGCAGGGCGTCTCCGACAACCAGGTGACGCTGCAGTACATCATGAGCCTGGGCGCCCACGGCGCCCACAAATTCTGAGGAGGAGCCATGAAGCGATTCATCCTGGCCTGTCTGCTGGCGGCCGCGCTGCCTGTCCATGCCGGACTGCGCGTCTTCGCCTGCGAGCCGGAATGGGCGGCGCTGGCGAAACAGCTCGGCGGAGACAAGGTCGATGTATACGAGGCGACGCATGCGCTGCAGGACCCGCACCGCATCGAGGCGCGGCCCTCGCTGATCGCCAGGGCGCGCAGCGCACAGCTCCTCGTGTGCACCGGCGCGGAGCTCGAGGCGGGCTGGCTGCCGACGTTGCTGCGCGAATCCGGCAACGCCGCCATCCAGCCGGGCCGGCCGGGTTTTTTCGAGGCGGCGCAGCTCGTCAGCCGGCTGGAGATTCCGGCCCGGATCGACCGCGGCGAGGGCGATGTGCACGCCTCGGGCAATCCGCACATCCAGCTCGACCCGCGCAATCTGCTGGCCGTGGCCGGCCCGCTGGCGAAGCGCCTGGGCGAACTGGATGCGGCCAACGCCGGCCACTACGCCGAGCGACACCAGGCCTTCTCGGATCGGATGCGCGCGGCCATCGCCCGCTGGGAGCTGGAGGCGGCGCCGCTGAAGGGCGCGCGCGTGATCGCCCAGCACAAGAGCTTCGGTTATTTGTTCCACTGGCTCGGCCTCGTCGAGGCCGGCACGCTGGAGCCGGCACCCGGCATCGAGCCGGGCAGCGCCCACCTCGCCCAGCTCGTCGCGCAGGCGAAGGCGCAGCAGGTGCGGCTGATCCTGCGCACGCCCTACGATTCGCCGCGGCCGGGCGGGTGGCTCTCCGAGCGCACCGGCATTCCCCTCGTCACCCTGCCGTTCACCGTCGGCGGCAGCGCGCGGGCGCAGGACCTGTTCGGGCTCTTCGACGACACGATCGCCCGGCTGAAGGAGCGGACGCCATGATCGACCTCGCCGCCCAGCTCGATCTGCTCTGGCCGGCCTTCGCCGCCGGCCTCATCGTCCTTGCCACCCACGTGCCGCTCGGCATGCAGGTGCTGGCGCGCGGCATCATCTTCATTGACCTGGCCGTGGCGCAGGTGGCCGGTTTTGGCGCGCTGCTCGCGCACCAGGCCGACCACGGCGACGGCCCGTGGGCGGTGCAGGGCGCGGCGGTCGGCGCGGCCCTGCTCGCGGCGATCCTGTTGCAGTGGAGCGAGAAGCGCTGGCCGCAATTGCAGGAGGCGCTGATCGGGCTGATGTTCGTGCTGGCCGCTAGCGCCACGGTGCTGCTGCTGGCGCGCGATGCCCATGGCGGCGAGCACCTGCGTGACCTGCTGGTCGGCCAGATGTTGTGGGTGTCGCGCGGGCAGTTGCTGGCGGCGGCAATGGCCAGCATCCTGCTGCTGTTGGCCTGGCGGTTGTTCGGCGGCAGGGGCGGAAGTTTTGCGTTTTACAGCCTGTTTGCCGTCGCTGTAACGGTTTCCGTGCAGCTGGTTGGCGTGTACCTCGTTTTTGCCAGCCTGATCGTGCCCGCCCTCGCCACCAGCGGCATGCGACGGCGGCGCCTTTTGGCGGGTCTGGGCGTCGGCGCCGCGGGTTATTGCGGGGGGCTGGCGCTTGCGGCCGCGGCGGATTGGCCCGCCGGCGCCGCCAGCGTCTGGGCGTTGGCCGCGACGGGGCTGGCGTTTTCATTCATCCGCAGCGCCGTTGCACGGCATCGGGCAATATGCTAAAAGCGATGTTCGGCCGGTGCTCGATGAAACACCGCCGATAATCTCGGACCTCCCTGACAGACAACGTGGCTTTCTCACTCTTCGGCAAGAAACCGGAGCCACCGGC
>WYAY01000007.1 GCA_011526165.1 Sulfuritalea sp. | reverse complement strand
CCTCGCGCTTCCTCAGGATGGTGATCCAGGACAGCCCGGCCTGGGCGCCTTCGAGGATGAGGAACTCGAACAGCCGCCGGTCGTCATGCACAGGCACGCCCCATTCGGCGTCGTGGTAGGCGACGTATAAATCGTCCCCAATGCACCACGGGCAGCGGGTTTCAGCGTTCGATGGTTTCATGGTGGGTCACTGGTGGGACAGGGTGGGGGTGCGTGGAGAATCATACTCCGGTGTCTGGCAGGCGGTTTTTTTGATCCGCTGGAGGCGCCGAAGGAATGCCGGCTTGTTGAGGTCGCGCAGCGGCGCCCGTGGTTGCGGCTCATAGGCGATGGTGTCGGCGAGCGAGTTGTAGTCGGCCAGCACGGCATCGCCACCGCTTGACGCCCGCCGCGCCAGCTCCATCCATAAGATCGCAGGCGTCCAGCCTGGCAGCTCGGCCACCATCGCGCGCAGCAACCCGTCGAGCGCGTCGCCTCCTCGGCGTTGCTGGGCCTGGCGCTGCGCGTGAAGCACCTCGAAGCCAGCGGCGAATAGGAGGGCAGGGTCGCCAGCGGCATCGGCATGCAGCACCAGCAGCGCGCAAAGCGCGCCCCATGGGTTTCGACCGTCCTTGGCGGCGGCCATTGCCTTGCTGACCTCGGGATCGCCTGTGCTGATCGGCATAGCGAGCCCTGCGACCAGCTGCAGGCCCGCCTCGATCCGCTCGGCCGGCCAATCCCGAAGGCGCCAGCGCGCGGCGGCGAGGATGTCGGCGGCGGTGACAAGGAAGGGGTTATTCATGCGGCGCCTTGGTGACCGCGACGTAACGGAAATACTGCGGGTGCTTGTGGTGCGGAATAGCCCTGATGTTGCCCGCTTCTTGCAGGTAGCGCACCGCCCAGGCGAGGGCGCCGCGGCTGATCTGGCAGCGCATGCGCAGCTGCCCGGCTTCCAGCGGCCGAGGCGCCACCCGGCGCAGCTCCTGCAGCACCCTGTCCGTTCCCGATCCCGGCCGCAAGCCGCGCGGAAACGGATTCAGCGGCCAGGGCGGGCGCTGCGCCTCTGCGGCCTGGACGGCCGCAGTTGCAGCGGCTGCCAGGAGTTGGGCGAAGATCGAAGGCGGCGCCTTGGTCATGAGGCCGATGATGCGCTGCATGGCTTGAGGCAGTCGGCCCAATCGGCGCCGACCTTTTCCGGCATCTTGACGTCGGCCTCGATGCCGGCCGCGATGAGCCGCTTGGCCAGCGCCCAGGCTGCGGCCTGGCCGGTGCCGCTCGCGTCGTTGTCGGCGAAGACAACCAGCCGGCGGACTTCGGGCGGAGGCTGGAACGACTCGATGCCGGCCGCCGACACGCACGACCAGACCGGCACGCCGAAGAGTTTCCGCGCCGCCAGCGCCGTTTCGATGCCCTCGGCCACGCCCAGCACCTCGCCGGCCGGATGCAGGCGGATCGCCGCGCCCTTGATGGGCCTGCCGGGCATCAGCTTCTTCGGCGAGGCCACTGGCGCCTTGCTGCCGTTTTTGAGGTAGGTGCGGTGCAGCGTCACGCCCTTTTCGTCTGGGCCGGCCACCAGCGCGATCAGCGCGGGGAACCGGCCGAGCGTTTCGGCGCCGTCGCGGTAGGATAGGCCCGGGTGCAGCCGCAGGCAGGTCGGCGGCTCGTCCAGGGTGATGCCGCGCCCGGCCAGGTAGCGCATCGCCTCGTCGCCCGGCCGCAGCGGCGCCGACTCCGTCCAGACGCGGCGTAGTGCGCGCAGCTTGTCCTCGTCGCTGAAAGTCGGTCCCGGCGAGACGGCAGGCGCCACGCCGGCAACCCGCTCGACTTCGCGGGCGGCAGTGCGGAAGTCCCAGCCGCGCAGGTTGCGCAGCAGTGTGAAGCCGTCGCCGGCGCCGCAGTGGGAGCAGTAGAAGGTGCCGCGGCCGTCCTTGTTGTCAAACCTGAAGCGATCCTTGCCGCCGCAGGCCGGGCAGGCAGTGTGCTTGCCGGTGAGGTGTGCGGCGTCGACGCCGAGCGCCGCCAGGATGCCCGGCCAGCGGCCGGTTGCCACCTCGCGCACGTCAGGCCGCATCGCGCACCTCCGCCTTGCGGCCCTTGGCGTAGCGGATGGCCTGGCTGCGCACGAAGATGAGGATCTCCGGTGACGGCGCGGCGCGCATGCGGTGCAGGCCGCGCGGCCAGACGCCGAAGTACTCGCGATATTTATGCGAGGCCCACCCGTCTGCGTAGCTGCGCATGCTGGCGATGCCGAGCAATTGCGAGTAGACCGCCTGCTTCTCGCCCGGCCCCGCCTTCGGCTTGCGCGCCACCCGCTCCAGCTCCCCGGCCGCTACCTCGACTTCGTTCTGCCGCTCCGGAGCGAAGCCGCATTTCGGGCAGGCATGCACCTTCGGCGGGCGCATGAACTTGCACGATGGGCAGGGCTTCGGCAGCGGTTGTCGGCGCTCCTCACGCTTGCCTGCGGCCTGCGGCTTGCCGTCGTTCAGCTCGAGCGGCAAATCATCGGTCGGAAATCCAAGCCGCCTGACGGTGCCGGAATGGTCGAGCACCAGGGCGCGCAACTTGTCGGGCGCCGGCCTCAGCACGCGGCCGACCATCTGCACGTAGCGCACCAGGCTGCGCGTCGGCCGCGCCAGGATCAGCGTGCGGCAGGCCGGGAAGTCCCAGCCTTCGGCCAGGATGCCGACGTTGCTGACCACCGTCGTCTCGCCGCGCTCGATGCGCCGAAGGATTGCCTGGCGCTCGTCGTCCTCGGTGTAGCAGTCCAGGTGCTCGGCCACTACGCCGGCCGCACGGAACTGCTCGACGATGTGTTTCGAGTGCGCGATGTTGGTGGCGAAAACCACCGTCGGGGTGCCGCGCGCCAGCCGGTGCCAGTGCGAAACGATGTCGCCGATGAGGTCGGGCCTGTCCACCGCTCGCCCAAGTTCGATTTCGTTGTAGTCGGCCTCGCCGAAGGCGTTGCGCGTGGTTTTGACGCCGGACAGATCCGGCTCGGCTGGGGCGTAGTAGTCGGCGTCGACCAGGAAGCCGTCGGCGATCAGTTCGGCGATGTTGGCGGCCACCACCAGCTGCTCGAACAGCGGAGCGTCGAGGCAGGAATAATGCTTGCCCAGGCCAACCGAGAAGGGCGTTGCCGACAGGCCGATGATGGGCCGTGCCGAGTTGAGGAACACCACTTCGCGGAAGTCTTTTGAGCCGGCTACGGCATGGGCTTCGTCGATGACGATGACGTCGACGTCGGGCAGGCCGCGCCGGGCGACGGTCTGGATGCTGCCGATCAGCACCGGGCTGTGCACGTCGCGGCTGTTGTCGGCCTGGATGATGCCGTGTTCAACCCCGCTGGCGTAGAAGCGCCGGGATGCCTGCTCGACGAGGTGGATACGGTTGGCGAGGAAGGCCACGCGCTTGCCCTTGGCCTGCGCGCCCTTGATGATGGTCAGCGCGATTTCGGTCTTGCCCGAGCCGGTCGGCGAGTAGAGCATCACGCGAAGGGCACCCCCGGCCAGGGCGGAGCGCAGGGACTGGACGGCGGCGGCTTGGTATGGGCGCAAGTCCATCAGTGCACCCTCCGCGGCACCGCCGGGGAAACGGCGAAGCACTGCCGGCCGTCCAAACCGAGCCCGGCCAGACGGGCCAGTTCGGGCTGCAGCCAGGCGCCGTACCCCCTTTTTTCTGCGCCCCTACATGGCATTAATTCATAGTCTGCACTTTTTGCCGGAGGGAATCCTGCACTTTTTGCCGGATTTTTGGGGGTGAAACTGCACTTTCTGCCGGATTGATCCGGCATTTTCTGCCGGGAGCTTTTTTTATTGGCGGGCTGCCAGTTGCGCCAGGCGCAGGCATTGAAACCGTCCAGAAATAAGCCGTCTCGCAGTTTGATTGGTAGCCAGGTGACCGCATACCTGGCCCATGCCCCGTTCGCTCCATGGGAGCGGGTGCGATAGACGAAGCCGTGCGAGACAAGCTCCGCGATGGCGTCGCGCAGCGTGTGTTCGCTGCCAAGGCCGTAGGGCCGACACCACTTGAAGGAGGCGTGCAGGTGCCCGTTGTTATCCTTGGTGAGTTGGCGGGTTATCAGGACGAGCAAGGCGCGAGCGGAAAAACTCAGGTCGGCATATGCTGGCGAATCGATGACGCGGTGCTCAATGGCGGCGTAGGGATGCTTGGTTGTAGCCATCACGCGCCCTTCAAACCAAGCGCGTTGATCAACCACTGCGCCACTCGAGCCGGCAGCAGGCCGCGCAGCGCGGCGCCGACGATAAGGCGCTTGACAACGCTCGCCCAATGCGTGGCATAGTGCGTTCCGCTGACCTCTCCCTTGTCGGCAATTTCCTCTGTGCCCCGCGGCTTGCCGGCCCGGGGCATAGTTTTGTCAGGCCGGCGCATGGTCGGCCTCTTGTGTCAACGCCTTTCGGAGATCGCTTACGCGCCAAGCGTTCTGTCGCCCGCCTGGCAATTTGTGCGGCGCCGGCACCTTGCCGGCCTTAACCCAACGCCACAGACTCACCAATGTAATGCCGCCGTAGAGCAGGCAGACGACATCCGAGCCGACCTTGGCGCAGTCGGGCAGCTGACTGAAATGCAGGAATGCGGCCGGCAGATCACCGGCCTTGGTAGTGGTTGCCGCCTCTCTGGCGGCGGTTGAGTGTTGCGTATCCACGGCTTACCCTCCGATTTTCGGAAGGACGTGGTGCCGTTTACGCGCCCACAACCCAACAACTCACAGCAACGCGCTGCAAGCCAGTTGCTTCAATCTAAAGCCAGCGGACTGGTATTTGCCCAGCAGGTGCGGTTTCCATCGCGCATCCCGACTAGACCGCCAAAAATTCAGCGGGTTCGCCTCGAAGAGGCGCTGGCGATTGCCACAACTTGCATTGCATTACACCACGCATGGCGCGCTCGTCAAGAAATATTTTTTACTGTGAGGATATGCGGAATCGGTCGGTAATCCACTCCAGCCGCAGCGCCCCGGAAAACGTCTTCGGCACGGCCGGCGCCGAGACCCGCTCCATCATCAGCGAATAAAAAGAATTTGCGCGACATCACCGGCAAATGTCGTGCCGCGTCCGGATACTTCCGCTCATGAGCAACCCGCCCGCATCGCCGCCTAAAGGAGCCGCCATGTCCAACACCGCACAGTCAAACCCCTTCCTTCCCCTGCTTGCCACGCTCGCCACCACGCCCCCGGGCCTCGTTATCGGCGAAGGCGGCCCGCGCGATGATCTGGTGCCGGCGCGCCTTCCTCTCGGTTCGTCCATCATCTGCGCCAAGGCAACCGAGATCATCGGCGCCGACACCCTCGAACTGCTCACCGCCGCCGTGCAGATCGGCCCACTCGGCTGCTGGCTGTCGCCGGGCGAGTTCGTCCTGCCGCCGATTGTCTCAGCCGTGCTCGGCCGCGAGCTGGTCGACGAAATCAACTCGGTCGGCAATGCTTTGTTCGACGGCCTGATCGAAGCAGATCACCCGGACGTGCTGCGCGTGCGCGATCTGGTCGACGACATCACCCTGCGCATCATCGCCGACCACGGGCGCGAAATGTTCCAACCCCTGGCCGTTCGCCCCGATGCCCCTATGCACGGCCTGGGCGGCTATCTCGGCGTGGCGATGGGCGCCGGCGCCGACGAATGGCACCGGCAGCGCCAGGCCGACCGGCTGGACAACGCCGACAAGCGCGCGCAGGAGCAGCTCGACGTTCTCAAGCGGAGCACGGCGCAGGAGCAGGCGCTGCGCGGCATCCAGATCAAAACGGCGGAGCGCAAGCTGACCCAGCAGGAAGTTGCTGAGCAAGCTCTTCGGGAAATCCAGACGGGTTACAAGCGGATCCTCGATGGTGACTTCTCTCCGATCACCGAGGCCATCGACAGCGTTTACAACAAGCAACTCGGCCCGTTCAACGACGGCAAGACGCTGGCCTACCAGACCGACGCCAAAGGCAACTTGGTCGCCAACGAGATCAACGCCGACGGCAGCGCCGGCCAAACGCATACCCTGAGCCGGCTGGAAGTGGCGAACCACTACCTGCGAGGCAAGTCGGCGCTGTTGAAGTTCCAGAGCCCGGAGTTGTTCCAGGCCGCGCTGAGTGCCGAGGCCACGGCGCGGGAGAGGGCGGCGGATCGGGCGAGCCGGGAGAAAATCGCCACCGGCAACAACGCAACCTCTCTCGGCGTCGCCGAGATCAACCAGGGCGGCACCGACCGCAGGCACGCCGATGACCTCGCGATCAAGCGCGGCGATCTCGACATCAAGAGGGAACGCCTCGACATTGACCGCCAGCGCGGCGGATTGACCCTGCAGCAGCAGCGCCAGAACGCCGAAATCGATGCGGCCCGCGAGGCGTTATCCGGCCTCACGTCAGAGGAAATCAAGCGGCGCGTCGTGAAATCGACCGACTCCGGCCGCGAGAACAAGGATTACGACCCGATGTTGGAGCGGGCGGTGCGCACCGCTTCACGGCGCAAGATCGGCCCTGACGACGTTTTCGACAGCCGCCCGGGCCTGCAGCCGGCGGAACCGAAGAAGACGCCGAAACAGGCGGCGCTCGAAGCGCTGGCCGCAAACCCCAACATGGCCGGCTTTACCCTTGGCGAGCAAACGGCGAAGGGTTTCAAGGTGCTCGACGCCAGCGGCAAGCACGTCGGCTTCTTAGGCCGGCAGTAAGATGAGCGGCTTCGTTTTCATCCCGCTCGACAGCCGCCCGGCGGATTATCCGCGCGTGTCTGCGGCCGAGCAGACGGCGCGCGATGCCGAGGCGGAGCGGATTGTCCGCGCCGAACTGGATATTGTTGACACCAAAAACCCGCAGGCGCAGGCAGCGCTGGAACGCGAGTACGAGCGGAGGTTCAACAAGCCGGCGCCGAGTTGGAAGTTCACGCCGCTCGCCGATCAGGCCGACGACGGCGGGCAGGATGCCGGTGGCGGTTTCCGCTTCACGCCCCTTGAGCCGGAGCAGCCTTCCGTCCTGCGCAACCTCGCCCTCAACAACCCGCTGACAGCCGCTGTCGAGACGGGGGCAAACCTCGGCAGCCAGTTGGTCGCCTTGCCCGTCGCCGGCTTGGCCGGACTGGCCACCGAAGCCGGCCGCGCCCTGGGCGTGACCGAGAAAACCGGGGCGGACGTGGTGCACGCCGTCGGCGATGCGCTGACCTACCAGCCGCGCGGCGAGATGGGAAAGGCCGGAGCCGCGGCGGTGATGGCCCCATTCGAGAAGCTGCATGAAGTTGCCGAATGGGTCGGCGAGAAGACCCTGGAGGCCACCGGCAGCCCTGGCGCGGCAACGACGGCGCACACCGCCATCGAGGGTGTACTGCCGCTTGCCGTGGCGCCTGGCATCAAGGCGGGCCGTGCCGGTGTTGCCAAGGTGCGCGAGCGCTTCGCTGCGGAAAAGACGCCGGCCGCCGAGGCCGGGGAATTCCGATTCACCCCAACTGAAGAAGTAGCTGACGCCCCGCCGGCTGCAATGCGGCCTGCGGGCGCTGCCGAAACCGGAGCAGGGATGCCCGAGCCTACCCAACCCCGCCAAACCGCCCCAGCGCCCGATCTGGTGCCAAGGTCGCCGGTGCAGGCGGCAGCGGATGCGGCGGGGGCGGACATCCAAATGCGGGCGGCGCGGGCCCTGGAGAATCCCGATGCCCAGAGCACCAACCCCACACCGGCGCGAGCGCAGCGCCTGGCGAGTGAGGATCCGGCGCTGCACCGAGCCGAGGCGGCAGCATTGGCTGGAACAGCTGAACGTGAAGCAGGGATACCACCTCGGGAATTGCCTTTGGACGACGCTGCCCTTGCCGGCCTGGGCGAGGCGGATCGGCCTGCCCTCGTTGGCGCTGACGCCGCAGCGCTTCAACAA
The DNA here is from genome assembly GCA_011526165.1 of Sulfuritalea sp. Lineage (GTDB taxonomy): Bacteria > Pseudomonadota > Gammaproteobacteria > Burkholderiales > Rhodocyclaceae > Desulfobacillus. The sequence goes on along the minus strand of WYAY01000007.1, from coordinate 9,988 downwards.
CCGCGCGTCGCCCGCTGGGCGCTGATCGAAGCCGACGATCTCCGCGCCTCACACGACGCGGACATGCAGCCGCGCCCGGAAAACCCCTTCGGCCGCGCCGACGCCACCCGCCACGAAAACGCGCAGGCCGTCCAAGGCATCGTCAACAAGTTCGATCCCCAGCGCCTGGCCGAAGCCCTGGATGACGCCGACGGCGCGCCCATCGTCGCCCGGGATGGTGTTGTCGAGGCCGGGCAGCGGCGGGCGATTGCCCTGCAGCGCGTGTACGAGGCTGACGGGTTGAAAGCCCACGAGTACCGCACCTTCATCCGCAGCAACGCCGAGCGCTTCGGTCTCGCGCCCGAGCAGGTCGGCGCCATGAAAAACCCGGTGCTGGTGCGCCTGCCCGACAAACCAGCGCCGCGCCGTGCTGCGCAGACTGACTTTTCCGCCGAGCCGGTGCAGGACATGGCGGCAGGCGCCCAGAACGGCACCTGGAACCCCGGCGCGCAGTACACGCCCTTCGTCGATGATGTTCGGCCGCCGGTGAGCAAGGCGACAAGCACCGCCGACCTGCCGGCGCCGATCCGCCGCGAGCGCATCCTCAAGGAGTTCGCCGAAGCCCTCGGCACATCGATCTACGAGGGCCGCATCAAGGGAAAGCGCCGCCTGGGATTCTTCAAAAAGGGCGTTGAGGAAGTCCGAATTAAGCGCGCCGCCGACATCGAGGTCGCCGCCCATGAAATGGCCCACCTGGTCGACAGCCGCGTGCCGGCCATCGCCAACGCCTGGCGCAGTGACAAGGCGCTGCGCGAAGAGCTGAAATCGGTCTCCTACGATCAGAAATCAGTGCCCGAAGGCTTCGCCGAGGCAACGCGCCTCTTTCTCACCCAGCCGGAGGCCCTGCAGGCCAAGGCGCCAAAGGCGGCGGCCTGGCTGGAGGACTTCGCCAACTCGCATCAGTACGGGCCGGCCTTGAGGAAGGCGCAGGCCGACATGACCGCCTGGTTCGAACAGGACGCCCTCAACCGCGCCCGCTCGAAGATCGGCGATCCCAACAAGGGCGGGCCGGTGATGCAGCAGCTTGGCGACTGGTGGCAGAAGCAGCGCGGCCAGTTCAGGCAGGCCATCGTCGATGACCTCGACGGCATCTACCGGATGGAGCGGGAGCTGAAAGGCGGCAAGATCGATCCGGTCGGCCCCTACGAATCTGCCAGGCTCGCGCGCGCCTCGGCCTCGATCGCCGATGGCGCCGTGCGCTGGGGGCACCCCGTCAAAAACCCGGACGGCTCGTTCAAGTTCGCCGGCAAGGGGCTGGAAGAGATTCTGAAGCCGGTGGCCGAAAGCCTGGACGACGCCTTGCTCTACTTCGTCGGCCGCAGCGCGCGGGAGCTGCAGGCGCAGGGGCGCGAACACTTATTCACACCGGGCGAGGTCGACGGCATGCTCAGGCTGCGCACCCCGGAGCGCGAGCAGGCGTTCCGCGAGTATCAGACCTGGAACCGCGGCATTCTCGACTTCGCCGAGGCGCAGGGCGTCATCAATCCCGAGAGCCGGCGCCTGTGGCAGCGCACGCAGTACCTGCCCTTCCACCGCGTCGGCCAAGCTGAAGGCCTCAAGGGCAAGCCGGGAGATTGGAGCGGCATCAAGGCGCTCACCGGCGGCACCGAGAACCTGCGCGACATCCTCGGCAACATGGTGGGCAACGCGGCGCAGTTGGTCGACAAGGCCGTGAAGAATGAAGCGCGCCTGAAGGTTGCCGAGCTGGCCGAGAAGACGCCGGGCGCAGGCAAGTTCATGGTGAAGATCGACGCCGAGACGCGGCCGGTGAAGATCGACACCCAGCAGGTGATCGACGGCCTGCTGAAAGCCCTGGGCATCGACCGTGGAGGCTACACGGCGCGCGGCGAGAAGCTGCCGAAGTACGTCCAGAAGATCATCGACGGCCTGGAAGCCGACCTGGCGAAATCGCCGGGCTTCGAGTTCGTCATCGGCGGCCAGCCGCCGGCCGGGCGCAACGTCGTCGCGGTGCTCAAAAGCGGCAAGCCAACCTGGTACGAGGTCGGCGATCCGATCCTGTTGCGCGCCCTGGATGCCATCGACCGCCCGGTGCAGGGCTGGCTGGTGCGCCTGCTCGGACTGCCGAAGCGTGTCGGCCAGGCCAGCATTACCCTGACACCGGATTTCTGGATCGCCAACATCGCCCGCGACACCCTCATGGGCTCGGTGATGACACGCTCGGGCTTCAAGCCCATCATCGACAGCCTGCAAGGCATGCGGCTGCGCCTGACCAGCGATCCAATCTACCGCGACTACATCGCCAACGGCGGCGGCCTGTCCTCGATCTACCTCGACGAGGCGGCGCTGCGCACCAAGCTGGAAAAGTTCTACCGGCGCCAGGGCATCGATTACCGCACCGTCCTAAACACGCCGGAGAAGCTGCTGCACTTCGTCGAAACGCTGGGCGACGCCTTCGAGATGAGCACGCGCTTGGGCGAGTACCGCAAGGCCATCGCGCGCGGCGAGCATCCGCGCCACGCCGCCTACCAGGGCCGCGAGGTCTCGACCGACTTCGCCATGATGGGCGACGCGCCGGCCGCGCAGTTCATGTACAACACCGTGATGTTCCTGCGCCCGGCGGTGGTCTCCATCGACAGGCTGATCCGTGGTGTTGCGCATGATCCCAACAAAGGCGCCATCGCCGCCAAGACGGCGGCCATCGCCCTGACCTCCGTGGGCCTGTACCTCCTCAACCGCAACAATCCGCGCTACGCCGATTTGCCGGATTGGGATCGGGATGCGAATTGGCATTTCTTCGTCGGCGATCAGCATTTCCGGTACCCTAAAATATGGGAGATAGGCGCCCTGGCTTCCGTCGCCGAGCGCAGCGCCGAGAAGCTGATGGCCGAAGACCCCGAGGGGCTGGGCCGCGACTTCGCCCGCATCGTCGGTCAGACGTTCAACCTCAACCTGATGCCGCAGATCGTCGCGCCCCTGTACGAGCAGGCGACGAACCGCAACAACTTCACCAAGGCGCCAATCGAAACGCCTGGGATGGAGAACATGCAGCCGTTCCTGCGGGCGAAGCCGGGCACGTCGGAAACCATGAAGGCACTGGGCATGGCGACGAAGGACATGCCGGAGAGCCTGCAGGTCAACCCGGCCCGCGCCGAGGCTCTGCTGCGCGGCTATCTCAACACCTGGGGCATGTATGGCCTGATGCTCACCGATCAGGCTTTCTTCGGCGACGAGTTGCCGGAAATGCGGACAGACGAATTGCCGGTGGTGCGCAGGTTCTACCGGGAGGAACCGCAGAAGCACACACGCTTTGAAAGTCTTTTCTATGACTACCTGAACGAAGCCCGCCGCCTGCGCGGCACGCTCAAGGAGCTCGACGAGCTGGGCCGCCCCGATCTGGCCGACCGGAAAGAAAAGTCGCCGCTGGCCGGCGAAGCCAAACCGCTTGAGCGCGCGCAGAAGACCCTCGGCGCCATCGGCAGGGAAATGGAAGCCGTGCGCCGCGATGCCGGCCTGACGCCCCGGGAGAAGCGCCAGAAGCTCGACGCGCTCACCGTCGAGCGCAACAGTTTGCTCAAAGCGGCTGTCCAGGAAAGCAAGGCCGCGCAGAAGGCGCAGTTTGCAACCAGCCCGGAGAAATGACGATGGATTTGAAAGCAACCCTCGGGTACGAGGCGCTGAAACAGGACGGCACGGGGCTGCTCATCAAGGCGCTGGCCGGTCAGGATGCGGCCGCCAAGATGGCGACAGACATTCAAACCCTCATGGAATCCGCATGGAACCAGAAAGGCCAGGCCGGGAGCGCGATGATGCTATGCCGGCTTGTCGGCTACGTCGAGGGGCTCGCGGGTGTGGTGGCTGGCATCCATCAGGCCGGCGTGCAGTTCGTTCCCGTCAACAAAAACGGCAGACCGGCCAGCATGCGCGTAGTGCTACACCCGGAAACGAAACTAGCCGAGCCGGCGAAATCGCAGGACCCGGCATCGTTTGCCGACATAGACAAGCTCGATGGCCCGGAATACGAGGCTGCGTTGGCGAAGCTGACGGCCGCTGAGCGGGAAAAATATCTGGATGATTGAGGTAGACATGCCCACCGCCACCGAAAAAATTTTCGACGAAACCCTGATCGCCGCAACCCGCCTACCTGCCGAGGCGCACGCGCACTTCCTCGCGCTGATCGCGCCGACCATCGACTTCTACGTCTCCCGCGCCCTGACGCGCGATCTCGCCAACGCCCTGGGCGAGCTGCTGCCGCCCGAGAACGAAACGATGGGACTCTGGTCATTGGCCGTGCTCGAAGGCGACCTGCTGCGTCGAATCGCCCTCGAAGCCTGGTTCATCACCGACCTCGGCATCTGCTCCGAAACGATCAAGGCCGCGCGCGGCATTGTCGCCTTCGCCTTCGAACACCGCCCGCTGCCGAAGCGCGAGCGGCGCATTCCAACCCAGACCACCCTGATCCGGAAAGGCACGCCATGAACGCATCCGACTTCATCACCCGACAACTCGCCGCCGCCGGCTGGGCGCCGATCCACACCGAGGCGGCGCAGATGCTGCGCCCCGAGGTCGCCCGCTACTTTCAGACTTTCAACGCCTGGCAGCGCTCGCCGGCTGGCCTGCCGCGGGCCTTCCCTGGCGCAGCGCTCTACAAGGCCCGCGTGCCGGGCTTCGGGGACATGCTGGTGCTGTCCCGCAGCGCTGTCTTCCTCGCCGAGCGCATGGACTGGCTCGGCTTCCCAGCAACGGCGGTCGAGCTGATGCTGCCGGCGGTGCGCCCCTCGGCGATGGCGGCGGCGGTGCCGAGTCGCAGGGCAGCGGCAGCGCCGAAGCCTGATGACCGGCTTGACCGTCTGCGCGAGATCGCCGGCCATGAGCCGCCCGCGCATGATTGCCAGCGGCGGCGGGAAATCCTCGCCGCGCGCCTTGAGCTGGCCAACGCCGGGGCCGTCGCATGAACCCCGTTGCCCAAGCCGAGGCGCTGCTGACCGACATGCTAAAAGCCGGGCCCCTCGCGGCGTCGGAAGCCTTCAAGGCGGCTGCTGCTGCCGGCCTCGGCGAGCGAACTGTTCAACGCGCATCGCAAGCGCTGGGCGTCGCCAAGGCCAAGAACGGCCACGGCGGTTGGACCTGGCGCTTGCCGACGCCGGAAGAGCCCCGGCAGCAGGTCGAGCCGCCAGACCGGGCGGCGATCATCGCCAAACGCCTGCGCGAGCTTGAAAGGCGACAAGGGCAGGTAGCACCAATCTATGCCGGCGATCCGCGCCTGCGCCGGTGGGCGGCCGCCGGGATCGCCGATCCCGAGCTGCGCGAGGCTTACGACCGTGCCGTGTTCGCGCTGCGAGGGGGTGGGCCGGTGACGGTGGGCTTCTTGGAGGGCTTCGTGGCCGAAATTATCGGAGAGACGACATGAGCATGATCAAGCGGCGCCTGAAGCGCCTCCGGCGCCTGGAGGCGCTGGAGGCCAAATAGGAGAAGGCATGAGCATTTCGCTCAACTCGTTGCTTGCGGCAAGACGCCGCCACAGGCTTGGGTTACGGCTGGTTACAGCAAGAACGGCGCAGCGCAGTTGGTTAACCGATTGCTAAAGAATGCTGATGTTTTGCTCAGGATTGAGCAACTCCGTAAAGCGGTTGAAGAGCCGGCGCGCGAGCGGGCCATCGAGAAGGCCGCAGTGGTAGCGCAGAGCGGGCAGGCTTGTTCTTTCATCACTCCCACCGATCCTTTTCCTTCGCCGCGCGCCCGCTATTTGCACCAAGGCGACAAACGACAGGGCCTTGGCCGCCGCCATGCAGGGTCGACAACTTCGGACAACTGTCAGGCCGCCAACTCTTCCGGCCGCACCTTCGCCAGGCGCTTCACCGTGTCGGGATACTTGGCGACCAGATTGAGCAGCACCTTGGCCGGCCCGGTCGGCTCGGCGCGGCCTTGCTCCCAGTTCTCCAGGGTGCGTTTCGATACACCGAGGGCCGCGGCGAATTCCGCCTGGGAAAGCCCTGTGTGCGAGCGCGCCGACAGCAGCGCCCAGCGCGCGCCGCTCAGGATTTCCTCCTTCGCCACCTTGCCGCCGGGCAATTCGACACGCCGCCGCACCTTGCCGTCGGGCAAGGTCTCGATGGTTGTCCTGCGCCCCCAGCGGCCAGCCTTCAGATCGCGCATCGACTGGAGCAGTTCGGCGCCAACGTCGCGCTTGGCATCGCGTGCCTGGAGCGCCTTTTCAGTCATCTTCGCCATGTTCCATTTCCTCCTTGATCGCCTTGAGCACGTTGCCCGGAATCGAGTCCCGCGCGCTCTTGGCGTAAATCACCAGCATCAGCATCTTCCCGGCCTTGGTGCGGGCGTAGTAGCAGACCCGCACCCCGCCCGACTTGCCGGAGCCCTGCCGGCTCCAGCGCAGCTTCCGCACGCCACCGGAGCCCCGGATGATGTCGCCGGCCTCGGGGTGCTCGCAGAGGTATTCCTGCAGGGCCAGATACTCGTCGTCCGTCAGGTAGTCGGACAGGTACTTCGAGAACAGCGGGGATTCGATGAACTCGAATTTCATGGGGACATTATACGCACGGAGCGTATAAGGTCAAGGAAGAAAAACCCCGGCCGGAGCCGGGGCGGGTGAGTGGGTGCAATTCGCTCAACGGGCCTTCCGCCGTCGCACAACCCCGAGCAGCAGCCTGATCCGCTCCCTCGGCGCGAGCCGGCGGAAGGCCGAGAGCAGCGCGGCCTCCTGCCACCGCGCGAAGTTGCCGCCCGGCCTCGAATCCGCCCCGCTGGCGGCCGGATCGGCCTCCGGGGATACCTGGGCATCCCCTGAAACGATGGCGGGCGCCTGGGGCGGTTTCTGCTGCTTCACTGGCTGACCTTCTTTTCCAGTTCCTCCCGCCAACAATCGGCCTGGTTCTCGTAGTCCTGGGCAACGTCCTTGCCTAGCCTTGCAAGCTTGTGCAGGTCATCCTGCTCGGTGGTGTGGCGCGCGAGGATGTCGAAGATTGCCGCCAGCTCGCCGAACTTGTCGCAGGCGATGCGCAGGCGCAGCGCCATGTCGGTCGATGGAGTGCGACGATCTACCCCGCCTTGAGGGCTGCGGCAGATGATGGTGGCGGTCATGGCCGGGCCTCCTGCATGGCAACGGAACGATGGAGGTAGATCAGGTTGCCCTCGGTGCGGTACGGGGGTGAAGCCGCCGGCTTGATCTCGTCGGCGCCATGAGCGGTCCCGCCGATCAGGCGAAGCAGCGCCTTGCGCCGGGGGCGGGATGGCTGGCCATCTTCATCAACCAGCGGCTCGGGGCGGGGCAAAGCGTGCACCCTGGCTTCCCACTCGGCCACGGCGCGCTGGTCAGCCTCGCGGCGGCGTTCCTCTTCATCAGCGGATACGCGAACAAGCAGCTCATACTGCCCCTTCCCCGTGCGCTCGATCAGTTTTGCCCCCGGCTCCTTGGCCCCCGGGCTGTCCCGCGCGCGCAGGACTGCGCCGTTCGGGGAAATGGAAACCTTCGTCTTGCCCATGCCGGGCTGTCCCGGAAGTTGATCGGCACGCACCAGACCAGCGGCGACCAGGGCCGCGCCGGTGCCGGCATAACGGTCTGCCCAGACCAAGGCGGTTTTCATCACCCCAGAGGCAAACTCGCTGCACTCTCTTTCTAACGTTTCGCGGCCAGGAAGATTAATGCTGGCGCTATAGGGAAATTCGCCCCAACCGCAAGGCCGAATTGAGCAGCTGAATCCGCGGGGGTCCTGCACGGTGATTCGGCGCTTGGGTGCTCCCGGCTCGCCCGGGAACGCCATGCCGACACCGAGGCCGAGGCGCTGCAATGCGGCCTTCGTGCCTTCAATCGACTCGCCCCATAGAGTGAGATCGTATTTCAGGTCTTCCCGGCGCGTATGAGGGACAGGCCAGCTCAACCAGCTCATGCTGCACCGCCTTCCTGCTGCTGTGCTTGCTCGAGCGCGGAACTGCAGGTGTCGAGAATCAGAGATAGGCCGATGGCGTGACGGCCTTCCATGATGAAGTCCCCGTTGGGGTCTGCATTGCGAAAGGCCAAGGACAAGAGGGACAGCACTGCAGATACGTTGGTTGCCGTGCTCTTCAAGGCGCCGGGGCAGGTGATGAGCAGCGGGTTGATCGCCGACAGGTTGATGCCCTCGGCCCTCTCCAGGGCCTCGGCGAGGACGGTGGTTTCCTCGCGGAGTGCGGCGATTTCGTCGGCCTCGGAGAAGGGGCCGGGTTTCGCGCCCTTCGGCGCGCGGGTGATGCTGGTAGTATTCGTTGCAGCCATGATGTGAAGCTCCTTTTCACGTTGTGGTTAGGGTTGCCGGGGTACTCGTCCTACCCCGGTTTCCCGCTTTTGCCTGAAACCGTCAGGCGGCGGTGATGCTCATCTTGCCCACTCCGCCCCCGCTTGCCGTGGGGGGAACGGGGAGGTTTCGCGATGCTTTCACGCTGCTTTCCCTCTCCCGATGGACACGATCTTCGCTCCGGCCTTCAGCGCGTCCAGATAGTTCGCCCAAGCCTGCAGCATCTCCCGGCGCTGATCGAGGTATTCCGCCCGGTTGTAGATACCCCGCACGCCCGGCATGGTGTGGTTCAGTGCTTTCTCGATCACATCGCTGTTCCAGCCCTGCTCATGCAGGATCGTCGAGGCCGTGCGGCGCAGGTCGTGCACCGTGAAGTGCGGCAGGCCAAACCACTGATTGCTTTTCAGGGCCTCGTTCAGGGTGGAGTCGCACAAGGGTTTGCCGGCCAGGCCGGGGAACACCCATTTCGAGTAGTTCGTGATGGGTTCCTCGTCGTCCAGTTCGGGCCTGATGGTCTTCAGGATGGCCATTGCCTGCGCGGACAGCGGCACCATGTGCGGCTTCTTGTTCTTGGTACGCTCGGCCGACAGTTCCCACATGGCTCGGCCGAGGTCGAATTCCGACCAGGGCGCTTTGACGACCTCGTTCTTCCGGGCCATCGTCAGCAGAATCAGCCGCAGGGCCGCGGAAACCAGCGGCGACACTCCGCCACCTTCGCAGCCTTGAAGGAACGCCCTCAGCTCGTCAATCGTCAGGCTGCGCTCGCGCGATTCCTTTGGGGCGTAGGTGGCCGGATTGATGTCGGCGGCGGGGTTTGAAGAGATCAGGCCGTCGTCGATGGCAAACTTCATCATCCGCTTGATGGTGCCCAGAACTTCGCGCGCCGAGGCGGGCGCCTTGCTCTTGATCTTGTTGCAGAGTCGCTTGATCTGATCGGCGGTCAGCTCGGGGGTGCGAATCGCCCCCAACTCCGGCGCGATGTAGGAATTGACGTGCCACTCAATGCTGCTGGCCTTCCTGCCGCGCTTTCTAAGATGAGCCAGGTAACGCTTCCCGAGGTCTTCGACCCTTCCGGCCAGCTTCGCGACGCGCTCGGCTTGTTTCTCCTGCTCGCGTGCCTGTGCCGGCGATGCTACGCCCTCAACGTGCTTTGACTTCGCAGCCCTGCCGGCCAGGATGGCGCGATGGTCTCGCGCCTCCGCAAGGCCGATCTTGGGGTAGGCGCCGACTGTGATCTTTTCGCGGCGGCCGTTCAGTCGGTATCGGTAGCGCCATACCGTGGCGCCGCCCGGCGTGATGTCCAGGTAGAGGCCGTCGCCGTCGACCAGTTCTTGGCGCTTCCCGGTCGCCTTCGCGGTTTCGAGGCGCTCCTTCAATTCCTTGGTAAATACCTTCGGATTGAGCATTGCCCATCCCCTCAGTATGCGATATGCAATCGCGGTGGGTCACTGGTGGGTCATTTTAGGCGCAGCGTTATGAAACGTCAAGAAATATAGAGAAGGCGCAAAACCACGGCAAAACAGACAATTAAGCCGGGCCTCTAAATATTGTGAAACTCTAAGAAATGCCGGTGTATGTCGTGGTAGGCGACGTAGAGCGGATCCTCGCCGCACCAGCCGCAGCGCAGGACGGCGCTCATGGCAGTGTGAACCAGAAAGTCGCGCCCTGGCCGGGAGCGCCCTCGGCCCAGATCCTGCCGCCGT
>WYAY01000006.1 GCA_011526165.1 Sulfuritalea sp. | reverse complement strand
GGCCTTCATGGACGACGGCGTGTACCAGCTGAAGAAGGGCTTCAACACCAAGGGCATCGAGGTGAAGAACTTCCAGCCGACCTACCGCGCGCTGGACGACTACGACATCAACAAGCTCTACGTCGAGCAGGAGGCCCTGGAAGCGCGCGGCCTCACTGCCGACGACATGTGCGTGCCGGTCGAGGTGCTCACCCGCGCCGAAATCGGCAAGCTGATGGAATCCCAGGACGTGGTCCTGAGCTTCTGAAGGGAAATCGAGATGCTGCACATCGTGAACAAATCGCCCCTGGACCGCAACAGCCTGGACACCTGCCTCGCCACGGCGCAGCCAGGCGGCGCCCTGCTGCTCATCGAGGACGGCGTCTACGCCGCGACGAACGGCAATGCCGCCGCCGGCAAGCTCAAGCAGGCGATGGGCCAGATGAAGGTCTATGCATTGCAACCCGATCTGGAGGCGCGCGGCATGGCCGATCGCGTCCTGGAAGGCGTCAACCTGGTCGATTACGGCGGTTTCGTCGATCTCGTGACGGAACACGCCACCTGCCAATCCTGGCTGTAAGCGATTTTTGGTTTTTTAAGGAGATACACCATGGCTATCGAAGTGAACGGCAAGACCTACGAGACCGACGAGGAAGGCTACCTGACCGACATCAACGAGTGGAACGAGGATGTCGCCAAGATTCTCGCCGAGCAGGAAAACATCAACATGAGCGAGCAGCACTGGGAAGTCATCAACTTCCTGCGCGAGTACTACAACGAGTTCCAGATCGCCCCGGCCGTGCGCGTGCTGACCAAGGCCATCGGCAAGAAGCTGGGGCCGGAGAAGGGCAACAGCCAGTACCTGTACGAGCTGTTCCCCTACGGCCCGGGCAAGCAGGCGTGCAAGATCGCCGGCCTGCCGAAGCCGACCGGCTGCATCTGATTCGCCGGACTCGCCGATAGCCCGTCATTCCCGCGAACGCGGGAATCCAGGATGAGTGCTGGGTCCCCGCCTGCGCGGGGACGACAGGGCATGGCCCACAACGCACGGACAGCCCTAGCCCATGAGCGCAGCCACGATCTTCTTCGCCGCCCTCTTCTACGCCGCCACGGCGATCCTCGTCGCCGGCCTGGCGTACAAGGTCGCCGACTATTTCCGCACGCCGGCGCCGCTGAAGATCCCCACCACGCCGGCGCCGACCACCACCGGCGGCGTGGTGCTGCGCATGCTGCGGGAAGTGGCGCTGTTCGAGAGCCTGTTCAAGTCCAACCTGTGGATCTGGGCCTTCGGCATCCTCTTCCACGGCGCGCTGCTGCTGGTGCTGCTGCGCCACCTGCGCTACTTCACCGAGCCGGTGTGGTTCTGGGTCGGCTGGGTGCAGCCCTTCGGCCTGTATGCCGGCTTCGCCATGGTGGCCGGCCTCGCCGGCCTGTGGGGCCGCCGCTTCGTCGTCGAGCGCATCCGCTACATCTCGACGCCATCCGACCACCTGATGCTGGCGCTGCTCGCCGGCATCGGCCTCTCCGGCCTGGCCATGAAGTTCCTCATGCACACCGACATCGTCGCCGTGAAGGCCTTCTTCCTCGGCCTGATGCGCTTCGACGTGCAGCCGCTGCCCTCGCACCCGGGCCTCTACATCCACCTGACGCTGGTGGCGCTGCTGATGATCGTCTTCCCCTTCAGCAAGCTGCTGCACGCGCCGGGCGTGTTCTTCAGCCCGTCGCGCAACCAGGCCGACGACCCGCGCGAGAAGCGCCACCTGGCGCCGTGGGCCGCCGAACTCGAGAAGAACTGAGACCGCCATGGCCGCCGCAGAATTCACGACACCCGAACTCAAGGACTACCCCGCCATCCCCGCGCTGCAGCGCGACGCCATGGCGGAGAGCAAGCCCTACGTCGCCAGCGACAAGATCAACACGGCCATCGGCTTCCCCGGCGAGCTGGTGCCGGACTGGGAGGCCAAGGCCATCGGCCGCCTCGGCGAGCTGCTGAAGAAGTACCGCTCGCTGAAGGTCTACCTCGACGCCTGCGTGCATTGCGGCGCCTGCACCGACAAGTGCCATTACTTCCTCGGCACCGGCGACCCGAAGAACATGCCGGTGGCGCGCCAGGACCTGCTGCGCGGCGTCTACCGCCGCCACTTCACCCTGGCCGGCAAGCTGTTCCCGAAGCTGGTCGGCGCCACCGACCTCACGCGCGAAGTGCTCGACGACTGGTACAAGTACTACCACCAGTGCTCCGAGTGCCGCCGCTGCTCGGTGTTCTGCCCCTACGGCATCGACACCGCCGAGATCACCATGGCCGGCCGCGAGATCCTCGATTCGATCGGCTACGGCCAGAAGTACTCGAACGAGATCATCGGCAAGGTGCACAAGATCGGCAACAACCTCGGCCTGCCCGGCCCGGCGCTGGCAGACACCCTGCAGGGCGTCGAGGAGGACGTCAAGGAAGACACCGGCGTCGACGTCAAGTATCCGATGGACGTGAAGGGCGCCGAGGTCCTGCTGGTCACCCCCTCGGCCGACTTCTTCGCCGAGCCGCACATCGACAGCCTGATCGGCTACGGCAAGGTGTTCCACGCCGCCGGCATTTCCTGGACGCTGTCCTCGAAGGCCTCGGAAGCCGGCAACTTCGGTATGTTCATCGGCAACTACGACCAGTTGCGGACGATCGCCCTGCGCATCCGCGAGGCGGCCCTCGAACTGGGCGTCAAGCGCATCGTCGTCGGCGAGTGCGGCCACGCCTGGCGCGTCGCCTACAGCTTCTGGAACACCCTGACCGGCATCGGCGCCGGCGCCAACGATCCCTTCGCGGTGCAGCTGCAGAGCCAGCTCGACCACCGCTACAAGCAGCCGGCGCACATCTGCGAGGTGACCTGGGACCTGATCCAGCGCGGCGCCCTGAAGTTCGACAAGGAAGCCAACGACCATCGCATCGTCACCTTCCACGACTCCTGCAACGTGGCGCGCGCCTCGCGCATGGGCGACGCCCCCGGTGGCCAGTTCGAGATCCCGCGCTCGATCATCCGGGCCGTGGCGAACCATTATTTCGAGATGGCGCCGGGCACCACGCACGAGGCGACCTTCTGCTGCGGCGGCGGCGGCGGCGTGCTCACCGACGAGCTGCTCGAGCTGCGCGTCAAGGGCTCGATGCCGCGCATGGGCGCGCTCAAGCAGGTGGTGGACCAGCATGGCGTGAATTTCATGGCGACCATCTGCGCCATCTGCAAGGCGCAGTTCACCAAGGTCCTGCCCTACTACAAATTCAACCGCGGCATGGTCGGCGGCGTGCACCAGCTCGTCAGCACGGCGATCAAGCTCGGCAGCAACGATTAAGCATTACAAGGAGACAAAGATGTCGGCCACCAACGAGAAATCCGATACCCAGAAACTGACCTTCCGTCGTTACAAGGACGGCGACAGCAAGCCCGTGCCCTGGAACAAGCAGATCTTCCAGGCCAGCCACACCTACAAGTGCCCGACCTACATCCAGTCGACGCCGCCCTGCCAGGGCAGCTGCCCCTCCGGCGAGGACATCCGCGGCTACCTGAACATCGTGCGCGGCGTCGAGAAGCCGCCGGTCGGCGCCGACGGCAAGCCGGTGATGCCGGTGTATGAATACGCCTGGCGCCGCCTGACGGAAGCCAACCCCTTCCCCTCGGTGATGGGCCGCGTCTGCCCGGCGCCCTGCGAGACCGGCTGCAACCGCAACGCCCTCGAAGACCACGTCGGCATCAACTCCGTCGAGCACTTCCTCGGCGAGTACGCCATCAAGAACAACCTGAAGTTCGCCGCGCCCGAAACGAAGACCGGCAAGAAAGTGGCGGTCATCGGTGGCGGCCCGGCCGGCCTCTCCGCCGCCTACCAGCTGGCGCGCATGGGCCATGAAGTCACCATCTTCGACGAGCACGAGTTCCTCGGCGGCATGATGCGCTACGGCATCCCCGGCTTCCGCACGCCGCGCGAGGTCCTCGACGCCGAGATCCAGCGCATCCTCGACCTCGGCGTGAAGGCGAAGCTGAAGACCCGCATCGGCACCGACGTCAAGATGGAAGACATCCGCAAGCAGTTCGACGCCGTGTTCCTCGGCCTCGGCGCCCAGGGCGGCCGCGCCCTGCCCTGCGACGGCAACGATGCCCCCAACGTGGTCACCGCAACCTCCTTCCTGCGCGCCTTCAACGACGGCCGCATGAAGTACGTCGGCAAGCGCGTGGTGGTGGTCGGCGGCGGCGACACCTCGATCGACGTCGCCACCGTGGCGCGCCGCCTCGGCGCCATCGACAACCCGAAGCCGACCGACCGTCCGGAGGACGTCATCGGCGGCCGCGCCGCCCACGACGTCGCCGAGATCTCCGCCCGCCAGGGCGCCGAGGTGACGCTGACCTCGGTGTTCGGCGTCGACAAGATGCAGGCCAACAAGCACGAGATCGAGCAGGCCAGGGCGGAAGGCATCGACATCCGCGGCGGCTGGGCGCCGGTCGGCGTGGTGCGCGGCGCCGACGGCCGCGCCACGGCGCTGCGCGTGGCGCAGTGCGAGGCCAAGTTCGTCGGCCCGAAGCTCGAGATCAAGATGATCGAGGGCTCCGAGCAGGAGATCCCGGCCGACCTGATCGTCTCGGCCATCGGCCAGGCGGTGGATTTCACCGGCCTCGAGGAGTTCGACTCCGGCAAGGGCAACGTGGCCGCCGACAAGAACTACCAGGTGCAAGGCAAGCCCGGCGTGTTCACCGGCGGCGACGTCATCCGTCCGCACCTCCTGACCACCGCCATCGGCCACGGCTGGATCGCCGCCGAGGGCATCGACCGCTTCCTGCGCGGCGAGGAACAGGACAAGCGCGCCAAGATCGACGTGCACTACTGGGACATGCAGCGCAAGCTGATCGAAAAGGGCAAGCAGCCGCAGCCGGCCACCGAGCCGCTGCGCGGCACCGACGCCTCCAACGTCGCCGTGCACAACTACGACAACCGCTCCGACCGCTACGTCATCACGCACAAGGAGCTGTTCCTCGGCCATTTCGGCTACACACCGCGCAACATCCGCAACGTCATCACGCTGAACAAGGAGCAGGCGCTCGGCAACTTCCAGGAGCGCCTGGATCCGCTCATCGAGGCGCAGGCCATTGCCGAGGCCAAGCGCTGCATGAGCTGCGGCCAGTGCTTCGAGTGCGACAACTGCGTGGTGTACTGCCCGCAGACCGCCGTCTATCGCGTCAAGAAGACCGAGGCGACCACCGGCCGCTACGTGGCGACCGACTACACCAAGTGCATCGGCTGCCACATCTGCCACGACGTCTGCCCGACCGGCTACATCCAGATGGGACTGGGCGAATGAAAACCCTGGCAATCGCCGTGCTGTGGGGACTGACTTTTGCCGCGGCGCACGCGGCGGAGCCCGGCCGCACGCCGCTGCCGGCCATCGCCATCGAGAAGCCCGGCCAGTGCGTCGAGCCGAAGGATGTCATGCGGCGCGACCACATGAAGCTGCTGAAGCACCAGCGCGACAAGACCATGCACCAGGGCATCCGCACCAAGCCGCACAGCCTGAATGAGTGCATTTCCTGCCACGCCAGCCAGAAGACCGGCAGCGTCACCGGCGACGGCGGCTTCTGCCAGAGCTGCCATGACTACGCCGCGGTGAAGCTCGACTGCTGGGACTGCCACCAGCCGAAACCCGGCCAGAAGACCGCCACGGGAGCCAAACCATGAGCGAGAACAACAGCCGCCGCGGCTTCCTCGCCACCTCCGCCGCCGCCCTGGCGGGACTGACTTTGGCCCCCGGCATCCGCCTGGTCGAGATCGCCGCCGCCAAGCCGGAGAACGAGCCGGTCACGGCCAAGGTGCGCTGGGGCCTGCTGATCGACACCACGCGCTGCCAGAGCGGCTGCACCGAGTGCGTCAGCGCCTGCGGCAAGGAGAACGGCCTCGGCGAAGTGAAGAAGCCGCGCACCGACGCGCAGTGGATCCGCAAGATCGACCTGAAGGACCTCAAGACCGGCTACGCCCTGTCGCTGCCGATGATGTGCCAGCACTGCGCCCACCCGCCCTGCGTGGACGTCTGCCCGACCGGCGCCTCGTTCAAGCGCGCCGACGGCATCGTGCTGGTCGACCGCCACATCTGCATCGGCTGCCGCTACTGCATGATGGCCTGCCCGTACAAGGCGCG
>WYAY01000059.1 GCA_011526165.1 Sulfuritalea sp. | reverse complement strand
GGCGGCAAGGGCATCTGCCTCGGCCCCTCGAACTTCCTCGGCCGCGCCTACCAGCAGGTGCCGGTGGCGATCACCGTGGAAGGCGCCAACATCCTGACGCGCAGCCTGATCATCTTCGGCCAGGGCGCCATCCGCTGCCATCCCTACGTGATGGCGGAGATGCAGGCGGCGCAGACCAACGACCTGGGCGCCTTCGACAAGGCGCTCTTCGCCCACATCGGCCACACCATCGGCAACGGACTGCGCGCGCTCGTCACCGGCCTCACCGGATCGCATTTCGTCGGCGTGCCGTCGAACGTCGCGCCGGAGACGCGCCGCTACTACCAGCAGCTGACGCGCTTCTCCTCGGCCTTCGCCTTCATGGCGGACGTTTCCATGCTGGTGATGGGCGGCGACCTGAAGCGCAAGGAGAAGCTCTCCGCGCGCATGGGCGACATCCTCTCGCTGATGTACCTCTCCTCGGCGGTGCTCAAGCGCTACGAGGCCGAGGGACGCCAGCAGGCGGATGCGCCGCTGATGCACTGGGCGATGTGGGACGCGATGTTCAAGGCGCAGAACGCCTTCGAGGGCGTCGTCTCCAACTTCCCCAGCAAGTTCGTGTCGACCCTGCTGCGGCGGACGATCTTCCCGCTCGGCCGGCCCTACGTGGTGCCGTCCGACAAGCTCGGCGGCCAGGTGGCGGATCTCCTCATCGCCCCGTCGGCGACGCGCGACCGCCTCACTGCGGACATGTACATTCCGCGCGACGAGCGCGATCCGGTCGGCGTCATCGAACTGGCGCTGGAGGCCACCCTCGCCGCCGAGCCGATCCACGCCAAGCTGCGTGCCGCGCAGAAGGTCGGCAAGCTGGAGGGCCGCAGCGCGCAGGAGCTGGAAAGTCAGGCGCTGGCGCACGGCGTCGTCAGCAGCGCCGAGCACGCGCTGCTGGTGCGCGCCCGCGAACTGACGGGCGAGGTCATCAAGGTGGACGACTTCCCCTTCGACCTCGGCCTGCAGCGCAGCGAACCGAAGCCCGTCGCGCACCGCGCGGCAGCCTGAGGAGGACTGAATGAAACCCGTGTATATCATCGACGGCGCGCGCACGCCCTTCCTCAAGGCGCGCAATGCCCCCGGCCCCTTCTCGGCGGGCGACCTCGCCACCGCCGCCGGCCGCGCGCTGCTGGTGCGCCAGCCCTTCGCCGCCGAGGAACTCGACGAGGTCATCCTCGGCTGCGCCTCGCCCTCGCCCGACGAGGTGAACATCGGCCGCGTCGTCGCGCTGCGCATGGGCTGCGGCCTCAAGGTGCCGGGCTGGACGGTGATGAGGAACTGCGCCAGCGGCATGCAGGCGCTCGACTCGGCCATCGCCAACATCAATTCCGGTCGCTCGCAGCTGGTGCTGGCCGGCGGCGTCGACGCCCTCTCGCATGCGCCGCTGCTGTATTCCGAGAAGATGGTGCTGTGGTTCGCCCAGATGGCACAGGCGAAGACGGCCGCGCAGAAGGCGGCGCTGTTCGCCAGACTCAAGCCCGGCATGTCGCTCTCGCCGGTGATCGGCATCATGAAGGGCCTCACCGACCCGGTGGTGAACCTGCTGATGGGGCAGACCGCGGAGAACCTGGCGCACCGCTTCGGCATTTCGCGCGAGCAGATGGATGAATTTTCCGTGCGCAGCCACCAGCGCGTCGTCGCCGGCCAGGATGCCGGACACTACGCCGCCGAGGTGGTGCCGCTGGTCGGCCGCGACGGCAAGGTCTACGCCGCCGACGACGGCGTGCGGCGCGATTCCTCCATGGCGGGCCTGGCCAAGCTGAAGCCTTTCTTCGACAAGAAGTACGGCAAGGTCACGCCCGGCAACAGCTCGCAGATCACCGACGGCGGCGTCTGGCTGGTGCTTGCCTCCGAAGAGGCCGTGCAGCGCCACAGGCTGCAGCCGATCGGCCGCATCGTCGATTCGCAATGGGCCGGCCTCGATCCGGCGCAGATGGGCCTCGGCCCCGTGCATGCCGCGACGCCGATCCTGCAGCGCCACGACCTGGGGCTCAACGATCTCGACGCCTGGGAAATCAACGAGGCCTTCGCCGCCCAGGTGATCGGCTGCCTCGAAGCCTGGAAGGACGCCGCCTACTGCAAGGAACAGCTCGGCCTCGATGCGCCGCTGGGCGAACTCGACGAGAGCAAGCTCAACGTCGACGGCGGCGCCGTCGCGCTGGGCCATCCGGTCGGCGCCTCCGGCGCGCGCATCGTGCTGCACCTGCTGCAGGTGCTGCGGCGCACGGGCGGCAGGCGCGGCATCGCCACGATCTGCATCGGCGGCGGCCAGGGCGGCGCCATGCTGGTGGAAACGGTTTAGAGCGGCCCAAGCCGCCATTTTCATCAACCAGGGGAGGAGCAAATCATGAGGATAGGCATTGTGGTGGACTCGGCATGCGACCTGCCGAAGTCCTTCATCGAGGAGAACAACATCGTGGTCATGCCGATATCGGTGCGCGTCGGCGACAAGACCTTCGTGGACCGGCGCGATCCGCAGGAGACCTGGTCGTTCTATGCCAGTCATCTGGATACGCGCAGCGAGGACCACGCCGAGTCGATCCCGTGGGCGCAGCAGCAGATCGAGGAGCTGTTCCTCGACCGCATGGTGCTCGAGTACGACCACGTCTTCTGCCTGACCATCACCAGCGCGCGCAGCCTCATCTACGACCACGCCAACAAGGCCTCGCTCAACATCATCGGCCGCTACAAGGAGCGCCGCCGCGAGGCCGGCGTGCAAGGGCCGTTCAGCGTCGGCGTCATCAACAGCCGCACCATGTTCACCGGCCAGGGCGTGCAGGCGGCCGAGGTGATCCGCCTGATACGCGAGGGCGGCACGCCGTCGCAGATCGGCAACCGCATCCGCCAGCTCACCGAGGAGACCTACGCCTTCCTCATGCCGGCCGACCTCTTCCACGTCTACAAGCGCGCCTCCAAGCGCGGCGACAAGAGCATCAACTGGGGCACGTACACAATCGGCCAGATGCTCGACGTCAAGCCGATCCTCTGCTCGCACCGCGACCAGACCGGCCCGGTCGGCAAGGTGCGCGGGTTCGACACCGGCGTCGAGAAGCTGTTCCGCAACACGGCAGCGCAGATCCGCAAGGGGCTCAAGGCGCCGCAGGTGTGCATCAGCTTCGGCGGCGACCCCGCGCAGGTGAAATCGATGCCCGGTTACGACGAACTCGAACGCGCCGCCCGCGAGTCCGACGTGGATATCCTGACCTCGGTGATGAGCATGACGGCGGCGGTGAACGTCGGCTCGGGCGCCCTCTCCGTGGCCTACGCCGCCGGGCCGCACGGTTTCCACTGAGAGCACGGCCATGAACCGCGAGATCCGCCTCGACTACCGCGCGCGCCCCTCGGCGCTGGCCTTCATGGCCCGCGCCGTGCGGCCCTCGCCGGGGCTGAAGCGCGGCGGCGTGCCGGCGATCACGGCGCGCTGGCGCCATCGCGTCGAGCCCGCTGAACTGCAGCGCTTCCATGCGCTCTCCGGCCTGCCGGAGGGCGAAACGCTGCCGCTGCTCTACCCGCACACCATCGGCTTTCCCCTGCACATGACCATCCTCACGCAGCCGGCCTTCCCGCTGCCGATCTGGCGCATGCTGCAGGTGCGCAACCGCATCGTGCAGCACGCGCCGCTGGCGCGCGACGCGGAGCTGGACATCGCGGTCAGCATCGCCGGCCACCGCATCCTCGACAAGGGCGCCGAGTTCGACATGCACGCGGTCGTGCGGCAGGGCGGATCCGTCGCCTGGGAGAGCGTCAATACCTTCTATACGCGCGGACGCTTCGGCGCGCCGACGGCCGGCGCGGTGGTGCCCGAGGCGCCCAAAGTCAGTCCCGGCGACACGGCGCAATGGCGCATGCCGTCCGGCGGCGGCTGGCGCTATGGCGGCCTGTCGGGCGATTACAACCCGCTGCACCTGTGGAGCGGCTATGCGCGCAAGCACGGCTTCGCGCAGGCTTTCTTCCATCCGCAGCGCGTGCTCGGCCAGTGCCTGGCGCGCCTGCCCCGCGACGATGGCCTGCCGCTGCGGCTGGATGCCTGGCTGAAAGGGCCGGTGTTCTACGGCGCGCCGGTGGCGATGTGCAGCGAATCCGGCCGCGACGGCACGCGCTTCTCCCTGCATGTCGAGGGCGACGCGCGCCCGGCCATCGTCGGCCATCTGCGCCCGGCTACCGAGAGCATTCTTGCCTAACGAGGAAACGATGAAAGAACAATCGAGTCAACTTCGGCACTGGCGCATCGAGCGCGAACCCGACGGCGTCGCCTGGCTGACCTTCGACAAGGCCGGCGAGTCCACCAACACGCTGTCCGCCGAGGCCATGCGCGAACTCGGCCTGGCGCTGGACGCCTTCGACCGCGAGCCGCCGAAGGGCCTGGTGATCCGTTCCGGCAAGAGCGCCGGCTTCATCGCCGGCGCCGACATCGAGGAGTTCACCCAGGTCGAATCGGCCGAGGGCGCGAAGGCCCTGGTGAAGCGCGGCTGGGACCTCTACAACCGCCTCGCCGCGGTGAAGTACCCGACGCTGGCGCTGATCCGCGGCCATTGCATGGGCGGCGGCACCGAACTGGCGCTGGCCTGCCGCTACCGCGTCGCGGTGGACGAGCCGGGCACGCGCATCGCCCTGCCGGAAGTCATGCTCGGCATCGTGCCGGGCTGGGGCGGCATGCTGCGCCTGCCGCAAGTCATCGGACCGGCCGCCGCGCTCGACATGATGCTCACCGGCCGCGCGCTGAACGCGAAGCGGGCGAAGCAGCTGGGCTTTGCCGACGAGTGCGTGCCGCTGCGCGTGATGGAGAACGCCGCGCGCATGCTGGTGCTGTCCGGCCAGGCGCCGCGCCAGCTGCCCTTCATGCAGAAGCTGATGAACGGCCCGCTCAAGGGTTTCGTCGCTTCGCAGGCGCGCAAGCAGGTGGCGAAGCGTGCCCGCCCCGAGCACTACCCGGCGCCCTACGCCATCCTCGACATCTGGGCGAACCACGGCGGCAACGCTTTGGCCGTGCCGGCCGACAAGCCGAGCTCGATGGAGGCCATATACAGCTCGCCGACGACGAAGAACCTGGTGCGCGTGTATTACCTGCAGGAGCGCCTGAAGGGCTTCGGAAAAGACAGCGATTTCGCGCCGAAGCACCTGCACGTCATCGGCGCCGGCGTGATGGGCGGCGACATCGCCGCCTGGGGCGCGCTGCGCGGACTCACCGTGACGCTGCAGGACCAGAACATCGAGCGCATCGCCCCGGCCATCCATCGCGCCGCCAAGGCCTTCAAGAAAAAGCTGCGCGACGACACCCAGGTGCGCTTCACCCTCGACCGCCTGATCCCCGACCCTGCCGGCCATGGCGCGCGCCAGGCCGACGTGGTGATCGAGGCCATCTTCGAGAACCTGGAGGCGAAGCGGAAGCTCTTCGCCGAGATCGAGGCCATCGCCAGGCCGGAGGCCGTGCTCGCCAGCAACACTTCGAGCCTGAAGCTGGAGGACATCGCCGTGGCGCTGAAGAACCCGGCGCGCCTGATCGGCATCCACTTCTTCAACCCGGTGGCGAAGATGCCGCTGGTGGAAGTGGTCGAAGGTGCCGGTTCCGATGCGGAGGCATTCAAGAAGGGCCTGGCCTTCGTGCGCAAGATCGACAAGCTGGCGCTGCCGGTGAAGAGCGCGCCCGGCTTCCTGGTGAACGCCGTGCTGGCGCCCTACATGCAGGAGGCGATGCGCTGCGTGGACGAGGGCATTGCGCCGGAGGTGGTGGACGAGGCGGCGCTGGCCTTCGGCATGCCGCTCGGCCCGATCGAGCTGGCCGACACGGTCGGCCTCGACATCGCCGTCGCCGCCGGCGCGCAGCTGGCGAGCGGCATCACCGAGCCGCCGAAGAAGCTGATGGAACTGGTCAATGCCGGCCACCTCGGCCGCAAGACGGGGCGCGGTTTCTACACGTACAATCAGGGCAAGCCGCAGAAGGGCGTCGTCGGCCAGGTGCCGGCGGGGCTGGCCGACAGGCTGGTGAAGCCCTTCCTCGCGGCCGCGCAGCGCTGCGTCGAGCAGGGCGTCGTCGCCGACGCCGAACTGGCCGACGCCGGCGTGATCTTCGGTACTGGCTTCGCGCCGTTCCGCGGCGGGCCGATGAATTACCTGAAGGAACATCCGTAGGTCGGGCTTCAGCCCGACAACTGCGGCTGCAGTCGGCCTGAAGGCCGACCTACAAGGACTAAACGATGAGCGACGATCCGACGCGACTTCCCGGCAAGCAGCCCACGCTGCGCGTGATGCCGATGCCGGCCGACGTGAACCACGCCGGCGACATCTTCGGCGGCTACGTCATGGCCAACGTCGACCTAGCCGGCGGCATCGCCGCCATCCGCCGCGCGCGCGGCCGCGTCGCCACCATCGCGGTGAACCAGTTCCTCTTCAAGCAGCCGGTGTCGGTCGGCGACGTGCTGTCCTTCTACGCCGAGGTGGTCAAGGTCGGCCGCACTTCGATGAACATCAACGTCGAGGTGTATGCCGAGCGCCATCCCACCAATCCGCTGGTGGTCAAGGTGACCGAGGCGCAGCTCACCTACGTCGCCCTCAACGCCGACGGCAGCAAGCGCGAGGTCCCCCCCGAACGGTAGCAAGGCATTTCCGCATCATCGCAGCACCCCCATTTCCAGCTTCCGAACCAGGAGAAGAATGTGAGCAACTTCATCGTACGCAAAGTCGCCGTGCTCGGCGCCGGCGTCATGGGCGCGCAGATCGCCGCCCACTGCGCCAACGCCAACGTGCCGGTCGTCCTGTTCGACCTGCCGGCGAAGGAAGGCGACCCGAACGGCATCGTCAAAAAGGCCCTCGACGGCCTGAAGAAACTCGAGCCGACGCCCTTCGCCACCAAGGACCGCGTCAGCTACATCGACGCCGCCAACTACGATTCGGGCCTCGAGCTGCTGCGCGGCTGCGACCTCGTCATCGAGGCCATCGCCGAGAAGATGGAGTGGAAGCGCGACCTCTACCAGAAGGTCGCGCCCTTCATCGCCGAGCAGGCCATCTTCGCCAGCAACACCTCCGGCCTGTCGATCAATTCGCTGTCCGAGGCGCTGCCCGCGGCCCTGCGCAGCCGCTTCTGCGGCATCCACTTCTTCAACCCGCCGCGCTACATGCAGCTGGTCGAGATCATCCCCTGCAAGGCCAGCGCGCCGCAGATGCTCGACGACCTGGAGACCTTCCTCACCACCATGCTCGGCAAGGGCGTGGTGCGCGCGCTGGACACGCCGAACTTCGTCGCCAACCGCGTCGGCGTCTTCTCCATGCTGGCGGTGATGCACCACACCGAGCGCCTCGGCCTGGGCTTCGACGTGGTCGACGCGCTGACCGGCCCGTCCATCGGCCGCCCGAAGAGCGCCACCTACCGCACCGCCGACGTCGTCGGTCTCGACACCCTGGCCCACGTCATCAAAACCATGCAGGACACGCTGCCGGCCGATCCCTGGCACACGTTCTACGCCGCCCCGGCGTGGCTGACTTTCCTCATCGGCAAGGGCGCGCTCGGCCAGAAGACCCGCGCCGGCATCTACAGGAAGGAAGGCAAGGCCATCCACGTCATCGACCTGGCGAAGCAGGACTATCGGCCTTCCGCCGGCGAGGTCGACGCCGAGGTTGCCGCCATCCTGAAGATCAGGAACCCGGCGGAGAAGTTCGAGAAGCTGCGCGCGCATGCATCGCCGCAGGCGCAGTTCCTCTGGGCCATCTTCCGCGACATCTTCCACTACTGTGCCTTCCACCTCGAATCCATCGCCAACAATGCGCGCGACGTCGACTTCGCCATGCGCTGGGGCTTCGGCTGGCGCGAGGGTCCTTTCGAGACCTGGCAGGCGGCCGGCTGGCAGGCCATCGCGAATGCCGTGAAGGCCGACATCGAAGCCGGCAAGGCAATGAGCG
>WYAY01000058.1 GCA_011526165.1 Sulfuritalea sp. | reverse complement strand
GTTAGAAAAATGCCGGGCAATACTCAGGTCGGTCTGAATGCCGCGCTGGCCCTGCTCAAACTGATCGACAATCGAGGCTGGAACGAAAAGCTGGCCGGACAGGCACGCAGCCTGATCGACCTAGCCCGTCGCGACGATCCGGCCAATCCTCGTGCGGCCGTCCTGACCAAATATTTCCAGGGCATGCTGACAAAATACGGCATACAACCTACGCGCCCATAAGCCGACAGGTTGCGAGATAATATTTTCCATGATCGGGAAGTCTCAATCCGCGCTCGGCTGGATTCTGCTGTTGTCGGCCTGCCTCCATTTGTGCGCAGCACAGGCACGTGCGCCGGCTGCATCATTGCTGCAAGTACCCGTTGCCGAACTACCGGCCGAAGCACGCAAAACACTGGAGCTGATCAAGCGCGGCGGCCCCTTTCCCTATCGCAAGGACGGAACCATATTCGGCAACTATGAGCGCCGCCTGCCGGTGAAGCCAAGGGCTTATTATTTTGAATATACCGTGCGCACCCCTGGCGCACGCGATCGGGGTGCGCGAAGGATTGTCGCAGGGCGAGGTACTACGGGAGATGTGCGCACCTCCGGTGAGTACTATTACACCTCCGATCATTACCGCACTTTCCGGAGGATTCACGAATGAGCCGCGCATGGCACGAGAGGCTTCTGCGCGACATATCGCGCTGCGGCGTTTTTCACGCACCCAGGCGGGGGCTTAGCGAATTGCTCGCCGCTGCCGAAACGGCCGATCTCGCCGTTATCCGCATCGACCTAGCCACGGCAAGCAATAAAAATGAGTTGTTCGAGCACCTTGCCACGGCTCTCGCCTTTCCCGACTGGTTCGGGCGGAACTGGGATGCCCTCGCCGACTGCCTCGGCGATCTTTCCTGGCTGCAGGCGGACGGCTATCTCATCCTGCTCGAGCACTGCGACGGATTTCGTGCCAGGCACGGCGCCGATTTCGCCACGGCGTTGCAGGTGTTCGCCGCAGCGGCCGATGCCTGGCGCGACGCACAGATGCCGTTCTGGGTATTGGTGGACCTGCACGCCGACGGCATCGCTAATCTGCCGGAAATCGGGTGAAGAAACCGGTTTCGATCCTTGTCCTGGTGCACACACTCGACCTCGAGGTGCTCCTCCTCGAGCGTGCCGCCCATCCGGGCTTCTGGCAATCGGTCACCGGCAGCCAAGAGGGCGAAGAACCACTGCCCATGACAGCCCTGCGCGAACTGGCCGAGGAAACCGGCATTTCGATCTTGGCCGACGATCTGATCGACTGGCGCCTGGTCAATCGCTACGAAATCTTTCCGGAATGGCGCCATCGCTACCCGCCGGAAGTGACGCATAACACCGAACACGTGTTCAGCCTGCAACTGCCGGCGGCAAGGGCTGTCACGGTCGCGCCCAACGAGCACCTCGGCTACCGCTGGCTGCCCTGGCGGCAAGCGGCCCGTGCCGTGTTCTCCTGGAGCAACCGCGACGCCATACTCATGTTGCCGTACTTGCGCCGGACGGTTTGACCGTCCCCCCTGTCAGCAGCCTTTTCAGGCACTCGGGGCAGTAGCAACCCTTACCTGCCGAGGGTGGCAAAGCCAGTGGCGGCAGGTCGGCGCACCAGCAACGTTCCCAACCGGCCTCGAGCCCGCACACAAACGCCCTGCCGCAACCGGGGCAAACCGGCTTCGCACCGCAAGCGATTGACTCACTTCGATTAATGTCCATGCAAGAGGCCTCTTGAAACAGCAGCAGGCTGCCCTATATTGGAAACATGAGTTTAATGGTTCCCTCTTGAAAGGAGACATCATGGCCAATATCGTGCGTTCCGGTTCTGACCCCTTTGATGATTTTTTCCGCGGTTTCTTCGTTCGCCCGGTTGATTTCGGCGGCGCAGCAGACGTCCCCTCGATCAAGATCGACGTCAAGGAGCAGGGCGATGCCTACAAGGTGCATGCCGAACTCCCGGGGATCCGCAAGGAAGACATCCACGTCAACATCGATGGCTCCGTCGTCTCCATCAGCGCCGAGCGCAAGCAGGAAAAGGAGGTCAAGGAAGGCGAGCGCGTGCTGCGTACCGAGCGCTATTTCGGCAAGGTGTCGCGCAGCTTCCAACTCGGCCAGGATATCGACGAATCGAAATCCGCTGCCAAGTTCACAGATGGTGTGCTGGAGTTGACGCTGCCGAAGAAGGCCGCCGCCGCCGCCAAGCGACTGAGTATCGACTGAACCCCGATCCGGCCCCAGCTCCCTCCCTCCTCGAGGGCCGGCCATGGCGGGAAGCTTCGGCTTCCCGCTTTTTTTGCATAAGGCTTAGAATTCCGGCTTCACCGGAACCTAGGCCATCATGACCGACCACACCCTTTCCCCGGCAGTCGAAGCCGGCATCCTCGCCGCGGCCCTGCCCTACATCCGCCGCTTCCAGGACAAGACCATCGTCGTCAAGTATGGCGGCAATGCCATGACCGACGAGAAGCTCAAGCACTGTTTCGCGCGGGACGTGGTGCTGCTCAAGCTGGTCGGCATGAACCCTGTCGTGGTGCATGGCGGCGGGCCGCAGATCGACGACCTGCTCAAGCGGGTCGGCAAGCAGGGCCAGTTCATCCAAGGCATGCGCGTCACGGATGCCGAAACCATGGCGCTGGTCGAAATGGTCCTCGGCGGCCAGGTCAACAAGGAGATCGTCGCCCTCATCAACCAGCACGGCGGCAAGGCGGTGGGCCTCACCGGCAAGGACGGCAGTTTCATCCGCGCCCGCAAGCTGCTCATGCCGAACAAGGACAACCCGGCCGACATGCTCGACATCGGCCAGGTCGGCGACATCACCGCCATCGATCCGAGCCTGATCGCCTTCCTCGACTCCGGCGATTTCATTCCAGTCATCGCGCCAATCGGCGTCGGCGAGGACGGCGAGTCCTACAACATCAATGCCGACGTGGTGGCGGGCAAGCTGGCGGAAATCCTCAAGGCGGAAAAGCTGGTGCTGCTCACCAACACGCCCGGCGTGCTGGACAAGGACGGCAAACTACTCACCGGCCTCACGCCGAAGCAGATCGACGACCTGGTTGCCGACGGCACCCTCTCCGGCGGCATGCTGCCAAAGATCGCCTCGGCGCTGGATGCCGCCCGCAGCGGCGTCAGGAACGTGCACATCATCGACGGCCGCGTCGAACACGCCCTGCTGCTGGAGATCCTCACCGACCACGGCGTCGGCACCATGATCAAGAGCAAGTGAGGACGAACGGCCGGGTCTGGCTGTTCGACCTCGACAACACGCTGCACGACGCCGATCCGCACATCTTCCCGCACATCAATCGCGCCATGACCGCCTACGTGGCGCAGCAGGCCGGACTCGACGAGGTGGAAGCCTCGGCCCTGAGGGAAACCTACTGGCGGCGCTACGGCGCCACACTGCTCGGCCTGATGCGCCACCACGGCACCGATCCGCGCCATTTCCTCCATCACACCCACCAGTTCGACGATCTGCCCGGCATGGTGGTCCATGAACCTGCGCTGCGCCGGGTGTTGCGCCGCCTGCCGGGAGAAAAAATCGTTTTCTCCAACGCGCCGCGCCACTATGCGGAAGCGGTGCTCGACATCATGGGCGTGCGGCAGGCGTTCGATGCCATCTGCTCGATCGAGAGCATGCATTTCAGGCCCAAGCCGGAGGTGCAGGGTTTCCTGCGCCTGCTGCGCGAGCACCGCCTCGATGCGACCCGCTGCATCCTGGTCGAGGACAGCGCCATGAACCTGAAAACGGCCAAGCGGCTCGGCATGCGCACGGTCTGGATCAGCCGCGAGGCGCGCTGCCCCGCCTGGGTCGACCTCAGGCTAAAATCCGTCCTTGAACTGCCGCGCCGCCTCGGCGCGCTGGGATGACAAGGGAGCGAGGAGAATAACAATGGCCGCCAGATCGGGGGAGCGCAAGCTGCAGATTTTGCAGACCATCGCAGAATTGCTGCAGGACCCGAAGGGGGAAAAGATCACCACCGCCCTTCTGGCCAGGAAACTCGATGTCTCCGAGGCCGCGCTCTACCGGCATTTCGCCAGCAAGGCGCAGATGTACGAAGGCCTCATCGAGTTCATCGAGAACAGCCTGTTTTCCGTCATCAACAAGATCGGCGGCGAGGAGCCGTCCGGCGTCAAACAGGCCGAACTGATTGTTGCCCTGCTGCTGGGGTTTGCACAGAAGAACCGCGGCCTGACCCGGGTGCTGATCGGCGATGCGCTGGTGAACGAGGACGATCGCCTGCAGGCGCGCATCAATCAACTGCTCGACCGCGTCGAAGCCGCCCTCAAGCAGGCCCTTCGCATCGCCGCCACCAGCAACGAACTGCCGCAGGGCGAGGACGCCGCGGCGGCTGCCAACCTGTGTCTGTGCTACGTCATCGGGCGCTGGCAGCTCTTCGTCAAGAGCGGCTTCACGCGCGAGCCGATGGCGCAGTGGCCGCAGCAGTGGCCGATGCTGCTGGCCGGCTGCCTGAGCGTGCCCGCCGCCTGAGAATCAGTCCGCCTTCAGCCAGCGCGCCGCATCCAGCGCGAAGTAGGTCAGCACGGCGTCGGCACCGGCGCGCTTCATCGACAGCAGCGACTCCAGCACGCAGGCCTTCTCGTCGATCCAGCCGTTCTGGCCGGCCGCCTTCAGCATGGCGTATTCGCCGCTGACCTGATAGACGCAGGTCGGCACCTGGAAGGTGTCCTTCACGCGGCGCACGATGTCGAGGTAGGGCAGGCCGGGCTTCACCATCACCATGTCGGCCCCCTCGGCGATGTCGAGGCCGACTTCCCGCAGCGCCTCGTCGGTGTTGGCCGGATCCATCTGATAGGTGTACTTGTTGCCCTTGCCGAGATTGCCGGCCGAGCCGACGGCATCGCGGAAGGGCCCGTAGAAGCTCGAGGCGTATTTGGCGGAATAGGCCAGGATGCGCGTATGGATCTGCCGCTGCGCGTCCAGTTCGGCTCGGATGCGCCCGATGCGGCCGTCCATCATGTCGGATGGCGCCACCACGTCGACGCCGGCCTGGGCATGGTTCAGGGCCTGCTTCGCCAGCACTTCCAGCGTTTCATCGTTCAGCACATAGCCCGTCTCGTCGATGAGCCCGTCCTGGCCATGGCTGGTATAGGGATCGAGGGCGATATCGGTGACCACGCCGAGTTGGGGAAACTCCTTTTTCAGCGCCTGCACGACCCGCGGCACCAGGCCGCCGGGGCTATAAGCCTCTTCCGCGCCCGGCGACTTCAAGGACTGGTCGATCACCGGGAACAGCGCCAAGGCCGGCACGCCGAGTTGCGCTGCGTCTTCCGCGACCTTCAGCAGGCGGTCGAGGGAATGGCGAAATACGCCCGGCATGGAGCCCACCGGCTCGGAAATGCCCTTGCCCTCCAGGACGAACACCGGGTAGATCAGGTCGTCGGCCATCAGGCGCGTCTCCCGCATCAGCCGGCGCGAAAAATCGTCATGCCGCATGCGGCGCATGCGGGTTGCTGGAAATATGCCTGATAAGCTCATGGTTGCTTTATGAGAAAAACATTTAATTCGCATTTAACGGAACTTCCGTGGAAGATTTTCGCTCAGAAACGCCAGATGGTGTTGAACCGTCTCCCGCTTCACCTCCCTGAGCGGGTGCCTTAATCAAGTTAAGGCGTTTCTGCCCCCGGTTTTTCTCCCCTTTAGCCGGGGGCATT
>WYAY01000057.1 GCA_011526165.1 Sulfuritalea sp. | reverse complement strand
GGCGAGCATGCGGGCGCGGCTCTTCTGGTGCGCCATCATCGAGAGCAGGAACAGCAGCACGAAGAAGGCGCAGGGGTTGAAGGCGTCGAGCGCGGCCACCGTCAGCGTCAGCAGCGGCAGCGAGAGCACGGCGACATCGACCTCGCCGACGAAGGGCAGGCGCAGCCGATCGGCGCCAGCCTCGCGCGGCGGCTGCAGGGCCGGCGCGCGGCCGGCGCGGATCGCCGCCAGTGCGTCGGGGCAACTGGTGGCCAGGCAGCGCGCCACCTGGCGGCGGATCTCGGCGCCGGTGGTGGCGTCGGTGTGGTAGCCGAGCGTGGCCCAGTCGCCGACGAAGATGAAAGGCACGCCGCCCTCCGCCACGCCGAGGGCGTCGAGCGCGGTTTGGAACAGGGCGCGGTTTTCCGGGTCGCGGCTGACCTCGTAGTCGCGCACGATGAGGCGCGGCTCCTCGGCGGCGAGGCGCGCGAAAAAGGCGCCGGCGTCCTCGCAGTGCGGGCAGCCGTCGGCGCGGAAGTAGTGGATGGTGAGCGCGGGCGGCCCGGCCGCCTGCGCCGCCGTCATCGCAAGGAGGAAGAGGAACAGCAGCCTAAGCATGCAAAAGTCAGTCTCCGCAGCACGGCGAATGAAAACGGCCCGCACGATGCGGGCCGCCGTGATGAGGTGAATCGGGGTTATTTGTAGTAACCGCCCGACCGCATGCGGTCGCAGGCGTTCTGGCGCGGGCCGCGCAGGGTCTGGCCCTTCTCCTTGGCGCGCGCCTCCATCTGCTTGTGGTGCTCTTCCTGGACGGCCTTGCATTCCTCGGGCGTCTTCGCCGCCAGCATCTTCTCGCGGTGGGCCGTGCGCTCTTCCGGCGTCATCAGGCTCCAGCCGGGCGTGTTGTCCTTGTTGAAGTCGAAGCGCATGCCCCGGCCGCCGGGTCCCATGCCGCCCATGCCGCCGCCCGGACCCATGCCCGGACCCATGCCGCCGCCGGGGCCCATGCCCTGGCCGGGTTGCGCGAGGACGGATGTTGAAAGCGTTGCGCCGAGAAGCGCCGATAGAGCCAGCGTTCTGATTTTCATGGTGTGGTCCTTTCAGGCTGTTGGGGAGTATCCGGCGGGTGCCCGCAGGAATTGTTGTTGGCTGAAATCAATATAGCCCCCATTCCGTCGCAAGTCCAAAGAAAGGTCACGGCTTCAGCCAGCCGACGATCTCTTCCCGGCTCGGCATGCGCCCGGAGACCTTGACCGCCTCGTCGATCACCAGCGCCGGCGTCATCATGACCGGGTAGGCCATGATCCTGTCCATCTCTTTGACGTGCTCGAAGGTCGCCTCGATGCCGAGCTCGGCGACGGCTTCGCGCGTGAGCTGTTCGAGCCGGTTGCACTTGGCGCAGCCGGTGCCGAGGATCTTGATCAGCATGGGCGTCTCCTTTCGATGAGTCGCAGGGCCAGCAGCAGCACGGCGAGGCCGCCGCCGACCAGCAGGGCCAGCGTGGCGAAGGGCATGCCGTCGACCCAGGCGCCGTAAGCCAGGCCGGCGGCGGTCGAGAACAGCGCGACGAGGCCGACATAGGTCCACGCCTTGAGCTTGCCGATGATGGCAGAGGTTATGAGTATGCTCTGCAGCGAGAGTTCCGGGTCGGCCATCAGGTAGGCGATCAGCGGCCCCGGGTGCATGCCGAGCGAGAGGAACATCTTGGCGATCGGCACTTCGACCAGGGTCGGGAAATACATGAAGACGCCGAACACCACGCCGGCCAGGTTGGCGAGCACGGTGTTGGTGCCGGCGATGGCCTGGATCCACTCCGGCTGGATGAAGCTGCGGATCACGCCGACCAGGAACACGCCGACCACCAGCAACGGGAAGATCAGCTTGACGAAGCGCCAGGTCTCCCACAGCCACTGCTGCATGTCCCAGGCGTCGAAGCGCCGCGCCTGCGGCAGCAGCGCGCCGCAGAGGGCGGCGACGGCGAGCGCGCGCCCCGTCACGGTGACGGCGAGCCCCTCGCCCGTCACGCGCACGCCGAGGGCGGCAAACACGAGCGTGGCAAAAGTCAGTCCCAGCGAGACGGCGGTGAGGCGGTTGAAGCCTTCGTCGACCTTGCCGAGGCCGCGCCAGGCGGCGGCGCCGATGAGGCCGAGCAGGATGATGAGCAGAAGCCCCTGCAGACTGAGGCCTTCCGCGCCCTTGATCTCGTCGACCGGCACCAGGCGGTCGAGCACGGCCTGCGCGCCCGCGGCACCGTCCCAGGACAGCGTGGCGCTGGCGAGCGCCGCGTTCAGCCCGTCGACCTTCAGTGTGCCGGCGAGGAGCAACGCGACCAGCGTGCCGAGGAAGATCAGGTTGCGGCGCGGAATGCGGCCTTCCTCGGCCGAGGCGGCCGGCATCGGCGCGCGCGCCTGCTCGTCCGCGCGAAACAGCATCGCCATCAGCAGGCCGATGCCGATGCCGAAGGCGAGCGCCAGCAGGATGCGCGCGATGGCGAAGTCGGCGCCGAGGGCGACGCCCGTGTAGGACAGCGCAAGGATGTTGCCGGCCGGCGCGAAGAACAGGAAGGTGATGGCCGGGCCGAGCCCGGCGCCCTTGCTGTAGATGCCGGCGAACAGCGGCTGCACGGTGCACGAGCACACTGCCAGCAGGCTGCCGGCACCGGCGGCCGCCGTGTAGGAGACATACCTCGGCGCATCCGGCCCGAGGAAGCGCAGGATGGATTGCTGCGGCACCAGCGCCGAGAGCGCGCCGGCGATGAAGAAGGCCGGCACCAGGCACAGCAGGACATGGGCGGCGAGGTAGGCGGCCAGGCTGGCGGCGCCGCCCTGCAGCGCGGCAACGATCAGGTCCACACGTCAGGCCTGCGCCTCGTACCAGCCCTTGCTGGCATTCACCACTTTGACGACGAGCAGCATCACCGGCACCTCGATCAGCACGCCGACCACGGTGGCGAGCGCAGCGCCGGACTCGAAACCGAAGAGGGAAATCGCCGCCGCCACCGCCAGCTCGAAGAAGTTGGAGGCGCCGATCAGCGCCGAGGGGCAGGCGACGTTGTGCTGCTCGCCCACCGCGCGGTTGAGCAGGTAGGCCAGCGAAGCATTGAAGAAGACCTGGATGAGGATCGGCACGGCGAGCAACGCGATGACGAGCGGCTGCGCGAGGATGGCCCGGCCCTGGAAGGCGAACAACAGCACCAGGGTGGCGAGCAGCGCGGCGATCGACCAGGGACCGATCCTCGCCATCGCCGCGTCGAAATGCGCCTGCCCCTTCTTCAGCAGCGACTTGCGCCAGGCTTGCGCCAGCGCCAGCGGGATGACGATGTAGAGCACGACGGAGGTGACCAGCGTGTCCCACGGCACGACGATGGCCGAGATGCCGAGCAGCAGCCCGACGAGGGGGGCGAAGGCGAAGATCATGATGGCGTCGTTCACCGCCACCTGCGAGAGGGTGAACAGCGGGTCGCCGT
>WYAY01000056.1 GCA_011526165.1 Sulfuritalea sp. | reverse complement strand
TTGGTGGACCGGAGGAGGATCGAACTCCCGACCTTCGCATTGCGAACGCGACGCTCTCCCAGCTGAGCTACCGGCCCGAAAGAGGGGCGGATTATAGCCGGTTTGGGGGGTGGCTGCCAGATTCCCCCCTCTCCCCGCAGGGGCGAGGGCGTCGATTCAGGTCTCGTCGTCCTCGCCGGAACCGGCGGCGGCGCGGCGCAGGCGGTCGTTGACGGCCAGCCAGGCCTCGCCGGCGGGCGGCTGCTGGACGAGGATGCGCGCGCAGCCGAGGGCGTCCAGTTCGCGCAGGCTGGCGTAGAGGTCGTGGGCGAAACCGGCCGGCTCGGACGGCGACTGCTTCCAGGCGACGAGGTCGTGGCTGATGGCCTGCGCCGTCGGCGCCAGCACGGCCACCTTCTCGCCGGCGACCAGGGCGTTCCTCAGGGCGAACAGCAGGCCGTCGGAGGACACCAGCTGCAGCGGCGTGCGCGGCGCGTAGTGGGCGTCGAGCGAGCCCGAAACGCGGGGCGTTTCACTCCCGATTCCGCGCGGCGCTTCCGCCTGCGGTGCGGCGGTCTCGGGCGCGCGGCCGAGCACGCGCGCGATGTCCGCCGCGCCGATGGCGCCGGGACGCAGCAGCACCGGCGTGCCGCGCGACAGGTCGAGGATGGTCGACTCGATGCCGACCGGGCAGGCGCCGCCGTCGAGCACCAGCGGCACGCGTTCACCCAACTCTTCGCGCACATGGGCGGCGGTGGTCGGGCTGATGCGGCCGAAGCGGTTGGCCGAGGGCGCGGCAATCCCGCCATTGAAGGCGGCGAGCAGTTCCAGCGCCAGCGGATGGCTCGGCACGCGCAGACCGACGGTGTCCTGGCCGCCGGTGACGGCGTCGGACACCTGCGGCCGGCGCTTGAGGATGAGGGTGAGCGGACCGGGCCAGAAGGCGGCGGCGAGTCGTTCGGCTTCGGCCGGCACCTCGCGCGCCCAGCGCGCGAGGTGCGCGGCCGAAGGCAGGTGCACGATCAGCGGATGGTCGGCCGGGCGGCCCTTGGCGGCGAAGATTTTCGCCACCGCCGCCGGATTGGCGGCATCCGCGCCGAGGCCGTAGACGGTTTCGGTGGGGAAGGCGACGAGTTCGCCGCGCTTGAGCAGCGCGACGGCGCGTTCGATTTCAGTCACCATCGGCCGCGCCGGCAAAAGTCAGTCCGCGCAGCACGGCGCCCGGGGCCGGGATCAGGCGTCCGGCAGCGACTTCGCCAGCACCTTCTCCGTCTGGCGCACGCGGAAATCGGCGAGCTTCTTCGCCAGTTCCTTGTCGGAGAGCGCCAGCATGGCGACGGCGAACAGCGCCGCGTTGGTGGCGCCGGCCTCGCCGATGGCGAAGGTGGCGACCGGGATGCCGCCGGGCATCTGCACCATGGAGAGCAGCGAGTCCAGCCCCTGCAGGTGCTTGGAGGGCATCGGCACGGCCAGCACCGGCAGCTCGGTCTTCGCCGCCAGCACGCCGGCCAGGTGCGCCGCGCCGCCGGCGGCGCCGATCAGCACCTTGAGGCCGCGGTCGTCGGCCATGCTGGCGTAGTCGAGCGCCGCGTCCGGCGTGCGGTGGGCCGAGAGCACTTTCGCTTCATAGGGCACGCCGAAGCTCTTCAGCGTTTCGGCGCAGGCCTTCATGACGGGCCAGTCGGAATCCGAGCCCATGACGATGCCGACGAGGGGATGCTTGGACATGATCGTTCTCCTATTTTCCGGCGGCGCGGTCCGCGCTCTCGATGGTGTTGGCGAGCAGCATGGTGATG
Source organism: Sulfuritalea sp. (assembly GCA_011526165.1). Lineage (GTDB taxonomy): Bacteria > Pseudomonadota > Gammaproteobacteria > Burkholderiales > Rhodocyclaceae > Desulfobacillus. The sequence goes on along the minus strand of WYAY01000056.1, from coordinate 2,104 downwards.
GTCATCGGGCCCACGCCACCCGGCACGGGGGTGATGAGGGAGGCGACTTCCTTGGCTGAATCGAAATCGACGTCGCCGCACAATTTTCCGTCTGGCAGGCGGTTGATGCCGACGTCGATGACCACCGCGCCCGGCTTGACCATGTCGCCGGTGATCATCTTCGCCTTGCCCACCGCGGCGACCAGCACGTCGGCGCGGCGGGTGTGGAAGGCCAGGTCCCTGGTCTGCGAGTGGCACACCGTGACGGTGGCGCTGGCGCCGATCAGCAGCAGGGCCATCGGCTTGCCGACGATGTTGCTGCGGCCGACGATCACGGCCTCCATGCCGCGCAGGGAGATGCCCTCGGAACTCAGCATCTCCATGACGCCGTAGGGCGTGCAGGAGATGAAGCGCGGGTTGCCCTGCGCCAGCAGGCCGACGTTCTCGGCGTGGAAGCCGTCGACGTCCTTCTCGGCGGAGACGGCCTCGAGCACCTCGTCCTCGTCGAACTGCGGCGGCAACGGGAGCTGCACCAGGATGCCGTGGATCTTCGGGTCGGCGTTGAGCGCGGCGATCTTGTGCAGCACCTTCTCCGGCGGCGTATCGGCGGGGAACTCGTATTTCTCGGAGTGCACGCCGACCGCCTCGCAGGCCTTGATCTTGTTGCGCACGTAGACTTGCGAGGCCGGGTTTTCGCCGACCAGGATCACCGCCAGGCCGGGCTTGCTGCCTTGGGCGGCGAGTTCCGCCGCGCGCTGGCGGAGGGATTCGCGGAGTTCCGCGGAAAGGGCGTTGCCGTCGAGGATTTTGGCGGTCATGGCGGTCCGAAATGAAGGCGGAGCCCGGAGGCTCCGCGGAATGAGGCTATTTTACCCGCCCTGTCATTCCCGCGGAAGCGGGAATCCATGGATCCCCGCTTCCGCGGGAATGACGGCGGCCTCAGGCCGGCACGGCAGCCTGCGATGCCGCCGCGCGGCCGGCGGCGAAGGCCTTGCGGTTGGCCTCGACCACCTGCTCGCCCTTGCGCGCGAAGCGCTTGACGATGCAGTCGAGCAGCACCTCGGCCGAGAACGGCAGCTGGTCGGCGATGGCGCCGAGCATGACGGTGTTGCCGAGGCGCAGGTCGCCCAGGTCGCGCGCAATCGTGGCGGCGTCGAAGCTCACCGTGCGCACGCCGCGCACGCGCATCTCGCCGATCGGGTCGGCCGGGTACTCGAACAGGCCCAGTTCGACCACCGGCGGCACCAGGCGCGCGTCGTTCACCAGCGCCATGGCGCCGGGCTTCAGGTAGTGCGACCAGCGCAGCGCTTCCGCCGCCTCGAAGCCGAGCAGCACGTCGGCGGTGCCCGGCGCGATCTGCGGCGAGAGCACCTTCCTGCCGAAGCGCAGGTGCGAGGTGACGACGCCGCCGCGCTGGCTCATGCCGGCGACCTCGGTCTTCTTGACGTCGTGGCCCTCGGCGATGGCCGCCTCGGAAAGGATTTCGGTGGCGGTCATGACGCCCTGGCCGCCGATGCCGCAGACGAGGATGTTGGTGATGTCGGACATGGAATGCTCCTCAGACGGGCTTGACGACGATGCGCGGCATGACCGGCTCGTAGTGCACGATGGCCTCGGGCGCGCAGGGCTGCACGCACAGGCCGCAGCCGGTGCAGGCGACGCTGTCGATGCGCGTGAAGGCCAGGTCGACTTCCTTGCCGGAGGCCTTCACCACCCGGTCGCGGCGCGTGACGTGGATGGCCGGGCAGCCGACCTCGACGCAGTTGCCGCAGCCGGTGCACTTGTCCTCCTGCACCACGTACGGCTTGAACGGCTTGAACTCCTGGATCAGCACGCAGGGGCGCTGGGCGATGATGACCGAAACGTCGTCGATCTTCGTCTCGTCGCGCACGGTCTTGAACAGCACCGGCAGCTCGTAGGGATCGACCACCCTGATGCGCTCCGGCTTGACGCCGAGCGCCTCGATCAGCTTCGGGAAGTCGATGCGCGGCGCGGCCAGGCCGCGGATGTCGCGGCCGTTGGCCGGCGTGTTCTGGCCGCCGGTCATGCCCACCGTGCCGTTGTCGAGCAGCAGCACGGTGACGTTGCCGCGGTTCCAGGTGATGTCGAGCAGGCCCTGCATGCC
>WYAY01000055.1 GCA_011526165.1 Sulfuritalea sp. | reverse complement strand
GGACGGCACCACCTGGAGCATCAACGTCGCCGGCGCCGACCTCGCCGCCGATACGAGTTTTGATGCAACGGTGACGGGAACCGATGCCGTCGGCAATCCGTTCTCGGCCACCACCACCTCGACCCACTCGGTAGATATCGCGGCACCCGTACTTGCTCCCCAAACGTTCAGCTACGCCGAGAACCAGATCGCCGGCGCCACCATCGCCACTGTCGCCGCCAGCGACAACGTCGCCGTGACCGGCTTCACTTTTACAGCCACCGGCACCGGCACCAGCGCCGACGGCTACTTCCAGATCGACAACGGCGGCAACATTACGATGACCGCCGCCGGCGCCGCTTCCGCCGTCAACGACTTCGAAACCGGCACCAACTCGGGCATCTACAGCGTCACCGCCACCGATGCCGCCGGCAATGCCGCCAGCGCCAACATCACCCTCAACGAGCTGAATCTCAACGACAACATTCCGGCGAACACCGTACCCGGCGCCCAGGCCGGCACCGAGGACACCGGCCTGACCTTCTCCAGCGCCAACGGTAACGCCATCACGGTGGCCGACGCCGACGGCGGCACGCTCACCGTCACGCTTTCGGTTGCCCACGGCACCCTCGGCGCCACGACCGGCGGCGGGGCGACGATCACCGACAACGGCACCGGCACGGTCGTCCTCGCCGGCACCGCGGCTCAGATCAACGCCGCCCTGGCGGGACTGACTTTTGCGCCGACGGCGGATTACAACGGCACGGACACCCTCACGGTCTCCACCACCGACGGCACGACGACCGACGTCGATACCATCGCCATCACACTCAGTCCGGAGGCCGATGTCGTCGACGACACGCTCGTGACCGACGAGGACACGCCGATCACCACCAATGTCATCACCGGCAGCAATGGCGCCTCCGCCGACGGTTTCGAGGGCGCACCGACGCTGACGGGCGTCACCGACGGCGCACACGGCACGGTCACCTTCCTTGCCGATGGCAGCGTCACCTACACGCCGGACGCCAACTGGAGCGGCACCGATAGCTTCACCTACACCGTCACCTCCGGCGGCGTGACCGAGACGGCCGCCGTCAGCGTCACCGTCAATCCGGTCAACGACGCGCCGCAGGGCACGGCGGACAGCTACGCCGGAACCGAAGGCACACTGACCACGCTGGGCAACGTCCTGTCCAACGACACCGACATCGACTCCCTGCCCGCCTCCTTCGTCGCCGCGCAATTCGCCGCTTCGCCCACCGATCCGGTCGCCACGGTGAACGGCGTCAGCAGCATCACGACGGCGCTAGGCGGCACGGTCATCATGCGCGCCGACGGCACTTTCGACTACGCGGCCCCGGCGCGCGACCATGACGACGCGACCGCCGATGCCGACAGCTTCGTCTACAAGCTGAGCGACGGGTCCGCGCTGTCCGACTGGATCACCGTCAACCTCGATATCACCGACTCGGTGCCGGTCGCCCACGCCGACAGTGACAGCGTCGGCATCGGCGGCACCGTCGCCGGCAACGTCATCACCGGCGCCGGCGGCGCGGCGGGCGGCGCCGACGCGCTGGGCGCCGATGCGGCACAGATCACCGCCGTCAGCTTCCTGGGCACGCCGGGCGTCTTCGCGGGCGGCGAATGGACGCTCACCACCCCCAACGGCACGCTGACCATTTCCCCGAACGGCGATTACAGCTACGTGTCAAATTTGGAGAACGTAGCCGTTTCGGGACCGACCAAATCGAACTGGACCAGCGCGCTCGGCGTGTATGGCTTCGACAGCTCATCCCCGCTGAGCGGCGGCAATCTCAACCTAGGCGCGCTCGGCACCATGAGCAATGGCGCCAACGTTACGGCACGCTCCAACGGCGCGACCGACAGCGGCATCGGTGTCGAGACCGGCGGCAGTACAACGGGCACCAATGCGCGCATCCAGACCGGCGAGTCGATGGTCATCGACCTTGGCGTCACGGCCGACAGCGCCGCCGTGACGCTGAGCGGTCTCGCCAATGGAAACAGCGCGTCCTGGAGCGCCTTCGACCAGAGCGGCCTCCTCCTGGCCTCGGGCACCATCCCGGGTGAAGCCGACCAGATCGTCGCGGCCAGCGTCGGCGTGGCCGGCACGCGCTATCTGGTATTCGGTCATGTCAGCGACAACTATCTCATCAACGGTCTGTCGTTCTCGCCCAGTCTCGGCGGTCTCGTGCCGGACGTCATCGACTACACGCTGACCGACGCGGACGGCAGCACATCGAGTTCGACGCTGACGGTCACGACGGATTCCCAGCCTGGCGCGGTCGCCGACACGGGCACCGTGTACGAATCCGGGCTGGCGGCTGGCACGCAGGCCGGCGTCGCGCCGACCGTCGTCACCGGAAACCTGATGGATAACGACACCGGCGTCGGTGGCTCGGTCACGATCACCAGCGTCGCCGGACAGCCGCCGGGAACGAACGGCATCATCACCGTCACCGATGCCATCGGCACGCTGACCGTCTATACCCAGGATTACGGCGGACGGCTGGCCGGCGACTACACCTACACGCTCGGCGGCGCCACCACCGAGGGCAGCACCGACACGCCGACCTTCAGCTATACGCTCACCGACGGCTTCTCGGGCCTGACGTCCTCCGCCACCCTGACCATCGGCGTCGTCGACGATGCGCCGACCGGCAGCGACTTAACGCATACCCTGCAGGCAGCTTCCGGGGCGGCGACCTACAATCTTGTCATCATCCTCGACCGATCGGGCAGCATGGCCTGGGATGCCAATGGCAACTCTCCCGGAGATCCTGGCTTCGATCCGAGCACCGTGCGTATGGACATCGCCAAGGATGCCCTGGCGCAACTGCTGGACCGTTTCGACGAGATCGGGAACGTCAATGTCAATGTCGTCGATTTCTCGTCGGACGTAAATGATTCCGGCTGGTTCCTAGACAACAAGTATGCCGCGACGGATTACCTCAACGGACTCCAGCCAAACGGCGGCACACGGTATTCCGCGGCGCTCAATGCCGCCATGGATGGTTTCTCCGCGCCGGCAGCCGACAAGACCCTGTTCTACTTCATTTCCGACGGTGAGCCGAACGCCGGCTACGGGGTCGATGCCACGCTCCAGACGCAGTGGGAAGCTTTCGTGGCTACCAACGGCGATATCGCCTTCGGCATCGGCATCGGCGAAGCCGGTCTCGGCTCCCTGCTGCCAATCGCTTATCCCAACACCGATACCGACGGCAACGGACAAGAGGATTACGCCATCAAGGTCAGCAACGCCACCGATCTGGCCAATACGCTGCTGGCGACGGTAGACGGCGGTGTCGTCGTCGGCAATGTTTCGGTGCTATCGGGCGGTGGCAGCAGCGGTTTCCTGCTCGGCGCAGATGGTGGGCAGATCCAGAGCGTCGTGGTGGACGGAGTAACCTACTCCCATGTTTCGGGTGGACCGGACTCCGTCACCGTCACGACCAGCAAAGGCGGAGAACTGACCCTGAACTACCTGACCGGCGCCTACGAATACCGGTTGGTGCTAAACCAGACAACGCAGGGCCAACAAGAAGTGTTTCCAGTCACCGCAGTAGATGGCGACGGCGACACAAAGACCCTCAACATGGTCATCAATCTGGACTATGTGGCGAACCTGGATGCCAACCGCGATATCGTGCTGACCAACATCACCGACGGAAGCCCAATCGACATCTCGGCCGCAGCCCTGCTGCACAATGATTCGGTCACCTCGGCGGGAGGCATTACCAGCGTGCAGAATCCGGTCCGCGGTACCGTTGCTGGCACGGATCCGATCGTATTCGACTCGACTGGCACGCTTGCCAGCCCCCTGGCTGGAACGATTGCCATCGTAAATGAGGTAGCGGGAGACGCCTACAACAATCAACTCAACGACTCCCGTGCCAACGCCGTGGATCTCACCGATCGCGGTTTGTTCGGCACCGTGGTCCCGGGAGGCGAATCTCTCGACATCAACGCAACGGGTTACACATTGGCCTTCCGCGGTACGATCGACAACAACGACAGCGATGCCAGCAACCAGCCCGATACGGATTATGTAAAGGTCCGGCTGTTTGCCGGAGAGAAACTGTTCATCGACATCGACAATCAAACGGCCAACATGTCCGGACAGGTGGAATATCAGGATGCCTTCGGCGCATGGCAAACCATTCCCATAGTGGAGTCGGGAAGCAATCCCTACGGTTGGTTCGTCGCGCCTCAGGATGGCGAGTATTTTCTAAGACTGCGAACCGATTCCGACAACACAAACAATGCCAGCTATGAATTATTGCTGACAATATCCGCCGACACTGCGCGGGACGAAGCCGGCAGTTTCGAATACACGGTTACGGACGGTGGCGCCCCGGCAAATGCCAGCGTCGACATTTATAACGTCTCCGGCACGACCATCACTGGCACCGAGCGCGACGAAATTCTCATCGGAGGTAGTACGAATGACACTCTGCAAGGCGGTGCGGGGAACGATGCCCTGCTCGGTCACGCAGGGGCCGATCAACTCGACGGGGGAGAAGGATTCGACCGCCTCGAGGGTGGCGCCGACAGTGACAGTCTGAGCGGCGGCACCGGAAATGATGTCCTTCTCGGCGGCGCCGGCAACGATGCGCTGACCGGCGGTCTCGGCGCGGACATTTTCAGATGGGAACTGGCCGATGCAGGCGCATCCACCGTCGACACGATCACCGATTTCGACACAACCACCGGCAGCGACCAACTCGATCTGCGCGACCTGTTGCAGGGCGAGATCGGCAGCGGCGTGGGGAACAATCTGGAGAATTACCTGCACTTCGAGTACAGCGGTAGCAACACCACGGTGCACATCAGCAGCAGTGGCGGCTTCGCCGGCGGCTACGCACCCGGCGCAGAGGATCAGACCATCCTCATCAGCGGTGTCAACCTGATCGGCAGCTTCACCACCGACCAGCAGATCATCCAGGACCTGCTCAACAAGGGCAAGCTGATCACGGACTGAGCAAAGTCAGTCCCCGCGGCACGGCGCACGGCCCGGCGTTGCCGGGATGAAGCTCAGGCGGCCGGTTCCCGGACCGCCGGGCCGGTGGCGCCGTCGAAGCCGACTTCCGCCAGCGCCCGCATCTCGGCCTCGCTGACCACCCCCTCGGCAAAGGCCTGGATGCCGATGCCGTGGACGATGGTGCACAGCCCCTTCAGAAAAGCCTGATTGCCGGGGTTGTCTTCCAGCCCGCGGACGAAGCTCGCATCCACTTTGATGTAATCCAGCCCGAGGCCGTGCAACTGGCCGACCTGGCTGAACTGGCGGCCGAAATGCTCGATGCCGACCTTGCAGCCGGATCGCTTCAGTTCACCGCACAAGTCGCGGAATTCGTCGAAATGCTTGAGCGCGCCGCTCTCCGACACCTCCAGCCACAGGCGCCGGGCGGACTGGGCGTTGTGGCGCAGCAGGTTGCGCAGCTCGGCGCGGAAATTCCGGTCCTGCAGCGAACTGGCCGAGAGGTTCACGGCTAGCCCAGTCAGGGCCGGCTGCTCCGTGAGATCCTTGAGCCCCAGTGCGATCGCCGACAGGTCCAGGCGGGAGGTGAGCTTGAGGCGTTCGGCGACCGGCAGGAAACGGCCAGCCGGCAGCCACTCCCCTTGCTCGTCGAGCATCAGGCGCAGCGGGCATTCGCGATGGAGCAGCCGCTGGCCGAAATCGACCACGGGAAAGGAGATCAGCCTGACCCAGTGCCGGTCGAGCGCATGGCGGATCAGGCGCGACCACTCCTCCGCGCTCTTCGGTGCATCCTCCCCTGCCCCCTGGCCAACGTCCCGAATGGCATTGCCGCCATCGGCTTCCGCCGCCGCCAGGGCTCCATCCACCTGCGACAGCGCGGCGCTCAACTCCACGCCGCGTGGAAAGACACCCACGCCGATGAAAGCGGCCGGGGCTTCCGCGACGAAGGGCGAAGCCTCCTGCACCAGATGCGACAAAAGGCGCTCGGCCAGGGGTCGGACGCTCGCCTGTCCAGCCACCAGAAGCGCGAAATCCGCTCCGTTCAGTCGCGCCACCAAACTCTCGGGCTGTGATTCTGCTTCGCCCTGCAGGACGGCGGCAAAGCGCCGCAACAGCTCGTCGGTGGCATCCCGTCCCTGCCGCCGATTGATCCCAGCCAGGTCCGCCACGCGCACCAGAATCAGCCCGACACCGGGTGATTCCTCCGGTTCCAGGGCCTGGTGCAGGCGCACCAGGAAATGGCCACGGTTCGCCAGGCCGGTCAGGGGATCGCAGTTCGCCTCGCGGCGCATCGCGTCCAGGCGGGCAGTCTCTTCCTCGAACATGCCCTTCAGACGCCCCACGGTCGCATTCATCGCCGTGGCCAGCTGCCTCAATTCCGGGACGTCCGGCTCTTCGATGGTGGTGAAGCGCCGCTCGGTGATCGCACGGGCCTGCCCGATGACGGCGAGCAGCGGCGCGCGCAGGCGTCGCAGGATCAACGTGCCGAGATAGCCACCCACCAGCGTGGCCAGGAAAAGCGCGGCAGCCAGCTCCCACACATTGTGCCAAAGCGAGTCGTAGGCAAAGCGGCTGTTGCTCACCAGTTCCACAGTGCCGAGCTGCTTCCAGCCGCTGCTGATGTGGGCCTGACCGGGCCGCGACTCGATCGGCAGGAGCCGGGCGAACCACGCCGGCGCTCCATAATTCCCCGAAGCCATCCGCCGCTCGACCAGGACCTTCCCGAGCGGATCGACGACACGGATCCGTTCGTAATGTCCGCTGTCGAACAGGGCGGAAACCGCCAGCTCGACGGCCACCGCGTCGGCGCCCTGGGTGCTGAGGGACAGTGCCAGCGCCGCGGCATTGTCGTCGTTTTTCAGGGTCAGCTGCTCCGACAGATAGGCGCGCGCGCTCAGGGACGAAGCGAGCAGGCTGCCTGCCAGCGCGACCAGCATGCTGACGATGACTGCGAGCCAAAGTTGACGATACATCGACATAATCGTGCTTCCTTCGACAAGAACTGCGTTAAATATGTCTCAAAACTCGAATCCTTCCGCCTTCGCACGGTTCAAAAGATCCTGCCAGCGTGACAATCGCCCCGTGCCGGTCGGGCCGGGTACGACGCTTGCCGTTGGGTTGGACCAGATTCCCATGCTGTTGAAGCTGAAGACAGGCTGTAGATCGTTGCGGCGCGAAGCCGGGCGGATGTCGGTGATCAGGTTGTCGAGAATCATCGGCTCGGCGTCCGGCGACGCATAGTAGGCAAGCACCATGTGCGCCTGCGTCACGTTGCTGGCGGGCCCGCCGATGCGTGCCTTGACGTAGATCAGCCGCAGCTGCTCGTTGGGCAGGCCCGCCTCGATCAGGGTGAAATACTTGGCGATGGTGAAATCCTCGCAATCCCCCTTGGCCTTGGCGAGGGTTTCCAGCGGAGAGGCCCAGTAATCGGTCTGTCCCCAGACCTGCAAGTCATCGGTAAACTGGATTTTCCGGTTAAAGAATTCGTTGATGCGGCGCAGCTTGTCCTGGGTACCCAGGCCCCTGCTATGATCGATCAACTGCTGCCAGTCCCGGAACAGCGCCGGAGAACCGCCGTGGAGCTTTAGAGCAGCCAGCATCTTCTCGATATCGGCGAGCGTGAATGCTGAGAACAGCAGCACCGCCGTCAATATCAGGATGCGCAAAGCCCCTGTTGGAGACCGGAGTAACCAGTATTCCCCCGTATGGGTTATTATTCGCTTTCGAAACAAGGCGTTTTATCTAAAACAAGAAGATCACGATCAGGAATGCTGCGCAACCTCATACTTCCTTGCCTGGCGCTCGTTTCGCATCTCGCCATGGCAGAGGTTTCCTCGCTGCAGAGCGCGGCCCAGAAGGCCGTGCTTTCCAATCCCGAAGTCCTGCAGCGATGGCATGCCTACAAGGCGACCCAGGGCGAACGCGACGCCGCCTTCGGCGGCTACCTCCCGCGCCTCGACCTCACCGCGAACAAGGGCCGCGACCACCGCGACGACCCGATCCTGAAGAAGGACTATACGCGCAATGCGACGTCGCTCACCCTCACGCAGATGCTATACGACGGATTCGCCACGCGCAATGAAGTCAAGCGCTTCGACCATGCCCTCGTCGTCCGCCTGTTCGAATTGCAGGATGCCTCGGAAACCGCAGCGCTGGAGGCCGGGCGCGCTTACATCGACGTCCTGCGCTACCGCAGGCTGGTCGCCCTCGCCGAGGAGAATTACGTTCAGCACCGCTCCGTTTTCGGCCAGATCCAGAAAAAGGTGCAGGCCGGCGTCGGCCGGCGCGTCGACCTCGAGCAGGCCGCCGGGCGACTGGCCCTTGCCGAGGCCAACCTCCTCACCGAGACCTCCAACCTGCACGACGTCAGTGCGCGCTACCTGCGCGTGGTGGGCGAATCGCCCCCCAGGGAACTGGCGCCGCTCGCCAATTTGACCCGGGGCATGCCGCAGGACATGGCCGAGGCGCTCATCGCGGCCCAGCGCGGCAATCCCGCCCTGCTCGCCTCCATCGAGAACGTCCGCTCCGCCTACGCTGCCGCCCGCGTGCGCGACGGCGCCTACCAGCCCCGCGTCGACCTGCGCCTCAAGCGCGATAACGGCCACAACCTCAACGGCTATATCGGGCAGCACGAATCGAGCTCGGCCGAAGTCGTCCTGAGCTGGAACCTGTTCAGCGGCTTTTCCGACATCGCCCGCTCGCGCCAGTACGCCGAACAGCACAACGTCGCCAAGGACCTGCGCGACAAGACCTGCCGCGACGTACGCCAGAACGTCGCCATCGCCTTCAACGACACCCGCAAGCTGACCGAGCAACTGGCCTACCTGGACCAGCACCAGCTTTCCATCGAGAAGGCGCGCGATGCCTATCGCAAACAGTTCGACATCGGCCAGCGCAGCCTGCTCGACCTGCTCGACAGCGAGAACGAACTGTTCCAGTCGCGCCGCTCCTACAGCAATGCCGAGCACGACCTCGCCATCGCCTATCTGCGCACCCATGCCGGCCTTGGCAAGTTGCTCGCCTCCCTGGGCGTCTCGAGGGCGGGCGAACCTCCGCCGGAGGAGCCCGAGGCGTGGGCGGCCGGCGAGGAGGCGCCGGATCGCTGCCCGCCGGACAACCCGCAGATCTATGTCGCCAACAAGCAGGCGCTAGACACCCGCGCGCAGGAACTGCTGAAGGAACTTGCGCCTCCGACTTCCGCGGAATCGCCATCTGCCGCAGCGCCCGCTGAAGTCCCTGCCGAGCGGGCCGTCGCCGAAGCCCTCAAGGCCTGGACCACCGCCTGGTCGGCCCGCGACGTCAAGGCCTACCTGGATGTGTATGCCCCGGGTATCGTCCCCACCGGCGGCGGCAGCCGCGCCGCGTGGGAGGCCCGGCGGAAGGCCGCACTCGAAAGCGCCGGGGAAATCTCGCTCGACATCCGCGACATCAAGCTCGTCGTCCGCGACGACCGGCACGCCAGCACCGTCTTCAAACAGGCCTATCGCTCGCCGCAGTTCAAGGATGTCGTTCTGAAGACCCTGGAGTGGGAAAGGATCGACGGCCGCTGGCGCATCGCCAGGGAAGGCAGCACACCCCTGAAGTAGAGGTTCCACCCAGCAAAAAAGCCGGCTTCGATGGCCGGCTTTTTTATTCGGATGGCGGAGAGGGTGGGATTCGAACCCACGGTAGGCTTACACCTACGCCTGATTTCGAGTCAGGTACAATCGACCACTCTGCCACCTCTCCGGAGGCGCGCATTCTACACCAATCCCCCCTCCGATGCGATGCGGGGGAGCCGAGTTTTCCGCCCCAGCCCGGGAGGCCGCATGCGCTGGTTGCAAGCACTGCTGCTGGTCCTGCTCGCCGCCTGCGGAGAGCCTGCGCCGCCCCCGCATGACCAGTTGGGCAAGCTGGTCGTCGCCACGCGCGAGGGGCCGGCCACCTACCAGTTCGACGGCGACGGCAAGGCTTCCGGCTTCGAGCATGACCTGGTGCTGCTCTTCGCGCAGGAACTTGGCACCGAGGTCCGTTTCATCGTGACGCCCGGCCATGCCGAAATCGCCGCGGCGCTGGCCGATGGCCGCGCCCACTTCGCCGCGGCGGGGCTGGCGCCTACGGAAAGCGACGCGCTGCGCTTCAGCCGGCCGATACGCGAGCTGCGCCAGCTGCTGGTGCAGCACGAGGAGGCGCCGCCGGTCGCCGGCGTCGCCGACCTGGCCGACCGTCCCGTCGTCGCGCTGGCCGGTTCGCCGCAGCTGGCGGCGCTGGCGCGGCTGCAACCGAAGCCGGAGGGCATGCGCGTGGTCGAACTCGACGGCGTAGACGAAATGGAGTTGCTGGACCGCATCAACACGCGCACGGCGGCACTGGGCACCATCGACTCGGCGCATTTCGACATCGGCGCGAACTTCTTCCCCGCCCTGCAGGTTGCCCTCGAGCTGCCCGGCCGGCTGTCGCTGGCCTGGGCCTTCCCGAAGAACGGCGACGAGGAACTGCTCCTGCGCGCCGACGACTTCATCGAGCGCATCCGCCGCGACGGCACGCTGGAGCGGCTGGTCGACCGCTACTTCGGCCACGCCCGCCGCCTCGACCAGAACGACGTGGCGCGCTTCCTGGAGCGGCTGCAGACCGTGCTGCCGCGCTACCGGCGCTACTTCATCGAGGCACAGGAGATGCACGGCATCGATTGGCGCCTGGTCGCCGCGCTGGCCTACCAGGAGTCGCACTGGGACCCGCTTGCCACCTCGTACACCAATGTGCGCGGCATGATGATGCTGACCGAGGACACCGCCGACCGCCTGCGCGTGACGGACCGGCTCGATGCGCGCCAGAGCATCCTCGCCGGCACGCGCTATCTGGTCGAACTGAAGGAGCAGCTGCCGCCGGAAGTGGCGGAGCCCGACCGCAGCTGGCTGGCACTGGCCGCCTACAACCTGGGCATGGGACACCTGAACGGCGCGCGCTTCGTCGCCACGCTGGTCAAGCGCGACCCGAACGCCTGGTACGAGATGAAGCAGGTGCTGCCGCTGCTGGCGAAGCCGGAGTATTACGCGCGCCTGAAGAGCGGTGCCGCGCGCGGCGGCGAGGCCGTCATCATGACGGAGAACATCCGCACCTATTACGACATCCTGCGCCGCTACGAAAAGGCGGTGGTCAGCCCTCAGGCCTTCTCGATGAGTTCGATGTCGCCCATGTAGGGCCGCAGGGCGACGGGTACGTCGACACTGCCGTCGGCGCGCTGGTAGTTTTCCAGCACGGCGACGAGCGTGCGGCCGACCGCCAGGCCCGAGCCGTTCAGCGTGTGCGCGAGTTCCGGCTTTCCCTTTCCTCCGCGGAAGCGCGCCTGCATGCGGCGCGCCTGGAAGGCCTCGAAGTTGCTGCAGGAGGAGATTTCGCGGTAGGCGCCCTGCCCCGGCAGCCAGACTTCCAGGTCGTAGGTCTTGGCCGAGGAAAAGCCCATGTCGCCGGTGCACAGGGCAACGCGGCGGTAGGGCAGTTCCAGCTTCTCGAGGATCGCCTCGGCGTGGCGCGTCAACTCCTCCAGCGCGTCCCAGGAACACTCCGGCTGCTCGATCCGCACCAGCTCGACCTTGTCGAACTGGTGCTGGCGGATCATGCCGCGCGTGTCCTTGCCGTAGGAACCGGCCTCGCGGCGGAAGCACGGCGTGTGGCAGACGAACTTCAGCGGCATCTGCGCGGTGTCGACAATCGTGTCGCGCACGATGTTGGTCACCGGCACTTCCGCCGTGGGGATGAGATAGAGGCCGTCGCTGACGATGGCGAACTGGTCGTCGGCGAACTTCGGGAACTGGCCGGTGCCGAACATGCTGTTGCCGTTGACCAGATAGGGCGCGTAGACCTCAGTATAGCCGTGCTCCTGCGTGTGCACGTCGAGCATGAACTGGGCGAGCGCGCGGTGCAGGCGCGCCACCGCCCCCTTCATCAGCGAGAAGCGCGCGCCGCTGATCTTCACCGCCGTGTCGAAGTCGAAGCCGCCGAGCGCCTCGCCCAGTTCGACGTGGTCCTTGGCGGCAAAGCCGAAGTCGCGCGGCGCGCCCCAGCGCTTCACCTCGACGTTGTCGGCCTCCGACCTGCCCGCCGGCACGCTTTCATGCGGCAGGTTGGGGATCACCGAGACGAAGACGTCGATGCGGTTGAGCAGGTCGGCGAGCGCCTCCTCGTTGCGCTTCAGCTCGTCGCCGAGGCCGGCAACTTCCTGCATCACGGCGGCGGGGTCCTCGCCTTTCGCCTTGAGCTGGCCGATGGTTTTCGAGAGCGCGTTGCGCTTTGCCTGCAGCTCCTGTGTGCGCACCTGCAGCCCCTTGCGCTCGTCCTCCAGCGCCTGGAAGGCGGCCACGTCGAAGGCAGCGCCGCGCGCGGCAAGCCGCGCCGCCACTTCGGCCGGCTGGCTGCGCAGAAGTTGTATGTCGAGCATGATGGTTCCCTGTCGATTGCGGCGCGATCGCCGTCCTGCGGAGACTGACTTTTAATTTTTTCCGTGCTTCTTGTCGAGCTCGCGCAGGTGCGCCAGCTTCTCGGCGATCTGCGCTTCCAGGCCGCGGCCGCTCGGCCGGTACCAGCTCACCTTCGGCATGCCTTCCGGGAAGTAGTCCTCGCCCGCCGCGTAGGCCTCCGGCTCGTCGTGCGCGTAGCGGTATTCGCGTCCGTAGCCGAGTTCCTTCATCAGCTTCGTCGGCGCGTTCCTCAGGTGCACCGGCACCTCGCGCGAACCGTCCTCGCCGACGAATTTGCGCGCCGCATTATACGCGACATACACCGCGTTCGACTTGGCGGCGCAGGCCATGAAGATCACCGCCTCGGCCAGCGCCAGTTCGCCCTCCGGCGAGCCGAGCCGTTCGTAGGTCTCGACGGCGTTGAGCGCGATCTGCAGTGCGCGCGGGTCGGCCAGGCCGATGTCCTCCGCCGCCATGCGCACGATGCGGCGGCCGAGATACAGCGGATCGGCGCCGCCGTCGAGCATGCGCACCAGCCAGTAGAGCGAGGCATCGGGGTCGGAGCCGCGCACCGACTTGTGCAGGGCCGAGATCTGGTCGTAGAAGGCTTCGCCGCCCTTGTCGAAGCGGCGCAGGTTCTTCGCCAGCGCACCGGCGAGAAAGTCAGCGTCCACGGCACGGCGATCCGAGGTCGCCGCGGCGGTATGGATGATCTCCAGCGCGTTCAGCAGGCGGCGCGCGTCGCCGTCGGCGAGACCGACCAGGCGGGCCTTCGCGGCCTCGTCGAATTCGAGGTCGGGAAAGGCCTGCGCGCGGGCGCGCTCGAACAGCTCGCCGAGTTCCGCCTCGCTCAGGCTCTTCAGCACATACACCGCGGCGCGCGACAGCAGCGCGCCGTTCACCTCGAAGGACGGGTTCTCGGTGGTGGCGCCGATGAAGGTGATAAGGCCCTGCTCGACATAGGGCAGGAAGGCGTCCTGCTGCGCCTTGTTGAAGCGGTGCACCTCGTCCACGAAGAGGATGGTGTGGCGGCCGTTTTGCGCCAGCGTCAGCTCGGCGCGGCTGACCGCCTCGCGGATGTCCTTGACGCCGGAGAACACCGCCGAGAGCGCGATGAACTCGGCGTCGAAGGCCTCCGCCATCAGGCGCGCCAGCGTCGTCTTGCCGACGCCCGGCGGACCCCACAGGATCATGGAATGCGGCGTCTTCGATTCGAAGGCCAGGCGCAGCGGCTTGCCCGGCCCGAGCAGATCCGCCTGCCCGACCACCTCGTCGAGCGTGCGCGGCCGCATCAGTTCGGCCAGCGGCGCGTGCGGTTTTTTCTCGAAAAGGTCACTCACCTAGGACGTCGGCGCCCGGCGGCGGCGTGAAGCGGAACTGGCTGGCGGAAATCTGCGGATTGCGCTCGAACTTCTCGAAGGCGATGGTCGTCACCTGGCCGAAGTTGTCGGTCAGCTCCATCGCCCGCATCGTGTCGCCGAAAAAGCCGATGCGCAGGAACTGGAAGCCGGCGTCCTGGTTCTTCGGCTGGGCGTCGACCCATTCGATGCCGTCCGCCGTGCCGCCCTCCTTCAGGTCGAAGTTCTTCTCCAGCGCGTTGTCGCCGGCGAGCAGCGCGGCCGGGCTGCTGCCCAGCGCGGCGGCCAGCTTCTTCACGCTGACCTGGTTGAGGTCGCGGTCGTACACCCACAACCTTTCGCCGTCGCCGACGATGAGCTGGTAATAGGGCTTGTCGTAGGTCCAGCGGAACTTGCCGGGGCGCGAGAACATCATGCTGCCGGCGGCGTTCTGCGGCTTGCGCCCGCTCTTCGACGCCACGATCTGGACGAACTCGGCCCGGCCGCTTTTCGTGCCATCGAGGAAGGCCTTCAGCCTGTCGAGCCCGGCGGCCTCGGCAAAAGGCGGCAGCAGCACCAGCAGAATCAGTGCGATTCTCATCATTCCTGCCGCGCCGGCACGACCACCTCGCGGTTGCCGTTGGCGCCCATCGGCGTCACCAGGCCGGAACGTTCCATCTGCTCGATCAGGCGCGCGGCGCGGTTGTAGCCGATGCGCAAGTGGCGCTGCACCAGCGAGATCGACGGGCGGCGCGTCTTCAGCACCACTTCCACCGCCTGGTCGTAGAGCGGGTCGGCCTCGCCGTCCGGCCCGCCGCCCTCGCCGCCCAGGCCTTCCCCCTCCTCGCCGCCCGGCGCATCGAGGATGCCGTCGACGTACTCCGGCTGGCCGGTCTTCTTCAGGTAGTCGACGACCGCATGCACCTCGCTGTCGGCGACGAAGGCGCCGTGCACCCGCACCGGCACGCCGGTGCCCGGCGCCAGGTAGAGCATGTCGCCCTGCCCCAGCAGCGCCTCGGCGCCCATCTGGTCGAGGATGGTGCGCGAGTCGATCTTGCTGGAAACCTGGAAGGAGATGCGCGTCGGGATGTTGGCCTTGATGAGGCCGGTGATGACGTCCACCGACGGCCTTTGTGTGGCCAGCACCAGGTGGATGCCGGCGGCGCGCGCCTTCTGCGCCAGGCGCGCGATCAGCTCCTCGACCTTCTTGCCGGCGACCATCATCAGGTCGGCCAGCTCGTCGATGATCACCACCACGTAGGGCAGCGCCGTCAGCGGCTCGGGGTTCTCCGGCGTGATCGAGAAGGGATTGGGGATCGGCGCGCCGGCCTTCGCGGCGTCCTTGATCTTGCCGTTGTAGCCGGAGAGGTTGCGCACGCCGAGCGCCGACATGAAGCGGTAGCGGCGGTCCATCTCGGCGACGCACCACTGCAGCGCGTTGGCGGCCTGCTTCATGTCGGTGACCACCGGCGCCAGCAGGTGCGGGATGCCCTCGTAGACCGACAGCTCCAGCATCTTCGGGTCGACCAGGATCAGGCGCACCTCGGCCGGCTCCGACTTGTAGACCAGTGAGAGGATCATGGCGTTGATGCCGACCGACTTGCCCGAGCCGGTGGTGCCGGCCACCAGCAGGTGCGGCATCTTGGCGAGATCGACGACGACCGGCCCGCCGCCGATGTCCTTGCCCAGCGTCAGCGTGAGCGGCGAATGCATGTCGTGGTAGGCCTTCGAGCCGAGGATCTCCGACAGGCGCACCGTCTGCCGCTTCGGGTTGGGCAGTTCCAGCCCCATGCAGGACTTGCCGGGGATGGTCTCGACCACGCGCACGCTCACCACGGAGAGGGCGCGCGCGATGTCCTTCACCAGGTTCACGATCTGCGCGCCCTTCACGCCCACCGCCGGCTCGATCTCGTAGCGGGTGATGACCGGGCCGGGATAGGCGGCCAGCACCTTCACCTGCACGCCGAAGTCGGCGAGCTTCCTTTCGATCAGGCGCGAGGTGAATTCCAGCGTCTCGGCCGAGGGCGGCTCGATGTCGTGGGCCGGCTCTTCGAGCAGGTGCAGCGGCGGCAGCGCGCCGCCGGGGATGTCGTGGAACAGCGGCGCCTGGCGTTCCTTCTCGCGCCGCGGCGATTTCGGAATCTCCACCTCGGCCGGCTCGATGCGGATCGGCTCGACATGGAATTCCTCGATGCGCTTCCTCTCGACCTCGACCACCGCCTCGCGCTGCTGCGCCACCTCGCGGCCGATGCGGCGATCCTGCCAGCGCTGGTAGAGGCCGATGCCGCCGAACCAGGCGCCCTCCAGCAGCGCGCCGAGGCGCTCGATGAACTTCAGCCAGGACAGGCCGGTGAAGATCGACAGCCCGGCGGCGAACAGCGCCAGCAGCAGCAGCGTGCCGCCGGTGAAGCCGAAGAACTGCGCGAACAGGCGGCCGATCTCGATGCCGAGCATGCCGCCCGGCTCCAGCGGCAGCGGCTTCTGCAGGCTGTGGAAGCGCAGCGACTCGAGGCCGCTGGAGGTAGCCAGCAGGACGACGAAGCCGGACAGGGCGATGAAGAAGGGGCGCCGGTCGGCGTGGAACAACCCTTCCAGGCGGCGGTAGCCCCAGGCCACCAGGAACAGCAGGAAGAGCACCCACCACCAGGCGGAAACGCCGAAGAGATAGAGCAGCAGGTCGGCCAGCCAGGCGCCGACGCGCCCGCCCGGATTGGCGATGCGCTCGACCTGGACGGCATGCGACCAGCCCGGGTCGGCCTTGCTGTAGCCGAACAGGATCAGGCCGATATAGAGGGCGAAGACGCCGAGCACCAGCCAGCGCGCCTCCTGCAGGAGGGCCACGATCTTTTCAGGCAGGGGGGTGGGGGCTGTCTTTTCTTGCACGCGCTTGGGGCATCCGGCCGATGCCGGCGATTATACCCCCCGGACATACCACTCAGACGAGATGCAGCTTCTCCCGCAGCAGGATGCGGCCCTCGCCCTCCACGATGAGGCCCTGCAGCTGCAGATCCTTCATGACGCGGCTGACCATCTCGCGCGAGGCGCCGATCATCTTGGCGATGTCCTGCTTGGAAATCTTGCGCATCACCACCTGGCGGCCTTCGGCGTCCTCCTCGGCCATTTCCAGCAGGAGGCGGGCGACGCGGCCATAGACGTCCATCAGCGCCAGGCTCTCGATCTTGCGGTCGGCCGTGCGCAGGCGCTTGACCAGGCTGCGCATGATGTAAAGCGAAACGTCGAAATTCTCGGCCAGGCAGCGCTTGAAGTCGGCCTTGGAAATCACGATCAGCTCGCAGGGCGTGGTCGCCGCCACCGTGGCGGAGCGCGGGTTGTCGTCGAGCACGCCCATCTCGCCGAAGAACTCGCCCGGGCCGAGGTTGGAGAGGATCACCTCGCGGCCTTCCTCGTCGGAGACCAGCACCTTCAGTGCGCCGGACAGGATGAAATACACGAAATCGGTGCGGTCGCCGGCGCGCAGGACGGCGGCGCCGCGAGAGACCTTGCGGAACACCGCGACGCGGGCGATCGGCACCAGCCGCTCGACCGAGAGGGACTCGAAAATGGGCATCGAGCGCAGGGCATCGACCGTGACGCCGCCATGTTGCGTCATGCTGGCACCTCCTCGCGGACAAATCCGCTTCTGCTATTGTTTTCGAGCACGGCCCATTATAAGGTCACCGGGCCGGCCTCCAGTATAATTTCACCCTGCCGATTCCATCCATCCGAGAACGCCATGACTGCCCAGACCCGCCACTCCCGCCTCATCATCCTCGGCTCCGGCCCGGCCGGCTACAGTGCCGCCGTCTACGCCGCCCGCGCCAACCTGAAGCCGCTGCTCATCACCGGCCTGGCCCAGGGCGGCCAGCTGATGACCACCACCGACGTGGACAACTGGCCGGCCGACGCCGACGGCGTCCAGGGCCCCGACCTGATGGCGCGCTTCCAGAAGCACGCCGAGCGCTTCAACACCGAGATCGTCTTCGACCACATCCACACGGCGACGCTGACGCAGAAGCCGTTCACGCTGGTCGGCGACAGCGGCAGCTATACCTGCGATGCGCTGATCATCGCCACCGGCGCCACCGCGAAATATCTTGGCCTGCCCTCCGAGGAGGCCTTCTCCGGCCGCGGCGTCTCCGCCTGCGCCACCTGCGACGGCTTCTTCTACAAGGGCCAGGACGTCGCCGTCATCGGCGGCGGCAACACTGCCGTCGAGGAGGCGCTCTACCTCGCCAACATCGCGAAGAAGGTGACCCTGGTGCATCGCCGCGACAAGTTCCGCGCCGAGAAGATCATGATCGACAAGCTGATGGAGAAGGTGAAGGCCGGCCACATCGTCCTGGAAACCGACAGCACCCTCGACGAGGTGCTGGGCGACGCCAGCGGCGTCACCGGCATGCGCGTCAAAAACGTCAAGTCCGGCGCCACCAAGGACATCGCCCTCTCGGGCGTCTTCATCGCCATCGGCCACAAGCCGAACACCGAGCTCTTCGCCGGCCAGCTGGAGATGGACAACGGCTACCTGGTCACCCAGTGCGGCCGCGCCGGCAACGCCACGCAGACCAGCCTCCCGGGCGTGTTCGCCGCCGGCGACGTGCAGGACCAGATCTACAAGCAGGCCGTCACCAGCGCCGGCACCGGCTGCATGGCGGCGCTCGACGCCGAGAAGTACCTCGACAACCTCGGGCTGGCATGAAGCGGCGGCGCGCGCCTCCAACCCCCACTGAAGACGAGCGCGCATTGTTCCGCGAGGCGGTTTCGGGAGCAAAGCCCATCCTGCCCGACAAGGTCCATCACGAACCGCCGCCCCCGCCGGCGCTGCCGCGGCAGCACTGGCGTGACGAAGCCGAGGCGCTGGCCGAATCGCTCAACCCCGCCCCGCTCGACCTGCGCCTCGAAGGCGGCGACGAGCCGACGTTCCTCCGCCCGGGCCTGGCGCGCACCGTGCTGCGCGACCTGCGCCGCGGCCGCTGGGTGGTGCAGGACCAGCTCGACCTGCACGGCGCCAAGCGCGAGGAAGCGCGCCTGCTGCTGGCGGATTTCCTCGGCAACGCCCTCCGGCGCGGCCTGCGCTGCGTGCGCATCGTGCACGGCAAGGGCCTCGGCTCGCCCGGGCGCGAGCCGGTGCTGAAGGGCCTGGTGCGCGGCTGGCTGATGCATCGGCAGGAAGTGCTCGCCTACTGCCAGGCGCGCGCCGCCGAAGGCGGCGCCGGCGCCCTCGTCGCCCTGCTGAAGAGCCCCAAGCCTTGAATGTCGCCGTGCCGCAGAGACTGACTTTTCCCGTCGGCCCCGCCCTGCTGCTGGCGCTCCTCGCCGCGGTGGCCATGACGGCCCGCCCGTTCACCCCCATCGACGAGACGCGCTATGTCAGCGTGGCGTGGGAGATGTGGCTGCGCGGCGACTGGCTGGTGCTGTTCAAGAACGGCGAGCCCTACAGCCACAAGCCGCCGCTGCTGTTCTGGCTCTACAACCTCGGCTGGCTGGTGACGGGCGTCAACGAGTGGTGGCCGCGCCTGGTCTCGCCGCTGTTCTCCTTCGGCAGCCTGCTCGTCATGCTGTCGGTCGGCCGCCGGCTGTGGCCCGGCGACGGCGAGGCCCTGCGCGGCGCCGCCTGGATCCTCGCCTCGTGCCTGCTGTGGATGCTGTTCTCCACCTCCGGCATGTTCGACGTCATGCTGACCTTCTTCGCCCTGCTCGGCGCGCGCGGGCTGCTCCTCGCGGCCGAAGGAAGAACGCGCCGGGGCTTCGCCTGGCTGGCGTTTTCGATCGGCTTCGGCGTGCTGGCGAAGGGGCCGGTGGTGCTGCTGCATGTGCTGCCGCTGGCGTTGCTCGCCCCCTGGTGGCGGCCGGGCCTCGCCTGGCGGCGCTGGTACGGCGGCCTGCTGCTGGCGGTACTGGGCGGCGCTTCGATCGCCCTGGCCTGGGCGATTCCGGCGGCGATCCAGGGCGGCGAGAAATACGCGCGCATGATCTTCTGGGGACAGACCGCCGGCCGCGTCGCCGACTCCTTCGCCCACCAGCGGCCGTTCTGGTGGTACCTGCCGTTGCTGCCGATCCTGTTCTTCCCCTGGCTGCTGTGGCCGGCGCTGTGGCGCCGCCTGTTCGCGCTGAAGCGCGACGGACTGGATGGCGGCCTGCGCTTCTGCCTGGCCTGGCTCGCCCCGGTGCTGCTGCTCCTGTCGCTCATCAGCGGCAAGCAGATCCACTACCTGGTGCCGCTGTTCCCGGCCTTCGCGCTGTTCGCCGGGCGGCTGCTCTCCGGCGGCGCGCCCGGCGGCATCTGGCTGCCGGCGCTGATCGTGGCGGCGGCCGGCGCCGGCATGGCCTATGCCGCCCTCGACGGATTGCCGGGCAAGCTCGAAATGTGGGAAAACCTGCCGTGGTGGCCGGGCGCGGCGCTGCCGGCGGCGGCAGCGCTCGGGCTGTGGCTGGGCCGCCCGCCCGCGCGGCGGCCGGTCGCCCTGGCGCTGCTGGGCGCCGCGCTGTATGCCGCCGCCCTCGGCTTCGTTTCCGGAAATTTGTGGCAGCGCTACGACGTGCGCCCCATCGCCGAGGAAATCGCCCGGCTGCAGGCGCGCGGCGTGCCGGTGGCGAACAACGGCTTCTATCACGCCCAGTTCCACTTCGCCGGCCGGTTGCGGAAGCCGATCGACGAATTGCTCGAGCCGACGGAAATCGCGCCGTGGTTCGCCGCGCACCCGGACGGCGTGCTGATCCTGTACGTCACCCCGAAGCCGGGCGAGACGGCCCTGTTCAGCCAGCCTTACATAGGGGAAAACACCGTGCTGATCGATGCCGGTCAGGCGCGGGCGAGGGGCTACCTCAAATAGCCGATTCGTCCGTCTCGCCGGTGCGGATGCGCACGATCTGCTCGACCGGGGTGACGAAGATCTTGCCGTCGCCGATCTTGCCGGTGCGCGCGGCCTTGATGATGGCCTCGATGGCCGGCTCGACGGCGCCGTCGGCGATCACCACCTCGATCTTGATCTTCGGCAGGAAATCCACCACGTACTCGGCGCCGCGGTAGAGCTCGGTGTGGCCCTTCTGCCGGCCGAAGCCCTTGACCTCCGTCACGGTCAGGCCGGTGACGCCGACCTCGGACAGGGCTTCGCGCACCTCGTCGAGCTTGAAGGGTTTGATGATGGCTTCGATCTTCTTCATTGCGATGGCTCCTTACCACTCGTCGGCATAGCCCGATGTTATCGGATAACGCCAGTCCTTGCCAAAACCGCGCTTCGTCACGCGGATGCCGATGGGCGCCTGGCGCCGCTTGTATTCGCTGCGCTTGAGCATGCCGACCGTGCGCCGCACGTCGCCTTCCGCGTAGCCGAGCGCGACGATCTCGCGCGGACTGAGGTCGCGCTCCATGTAGGCCTCGATGATGGCGTCGAGCACCTCGTAGGGCGGCAGCGTGTCCTGGTCGGTCTGGTTCGGCTTGAGCTCGGCCGAGGGCGCCCGGGTGATGATGCGCTCCGGAATCACCGGGGATAGCCCGTTGCGGTAACGCGAGACGCGATAGACCAGGGTCTTGTAGAGGTCCTTGATCACCGCGAAACCGCCCGCCATGTCGCCGTAGAGGGTGGCGTAGCCCACCGCCATCTCGCTCTTGTTGCCGGTGGTGAGCACGATGGAGCCGTATTTGTTGGACAGCGCCATGAGGATCATGCCGCGGATGCGCGCCTGCAGGTTCTCCTCGGTGGTGTCGGCTGCGCTTTTTACACAACTCACGGCAAATTCCTTCTCCAGCATCGCCGCGAAGGTCTGCATCGCCGGCGCGATGGGAAACTCGTCGTAGCGCACGCCAAGCCGCTGCGCCATGGCACGCGCATCGTCGAGGCTGATCTGCGCGGTGTAGGGCGAGGGCATCATCACCGCGCGCACCCTGTCGGCGCCGAGGGCGTCGACGGCGACGGCCAGGGTCAGCGCCGAGTCGATGCCGCCCGACAATCCGATGATCGCGCCGGGGAAGCCGTTCTTGCCCAGATAGTCGCGCACGCCGAGCGTGATCGCCTCGTACACCTCGGCCTCCGGCGGACGCGAGGCCGCCACGGCGCCGGCGCGCAGCGCGCCGTCGACGTAGTCGACGACCTCCAGCGCCTCGGCGAACTGCGGCAGCTGGTGCGTCAGCCGGCCCTTGCCGTCGAGGGCGAAGGAGGCGCCGTCGAAGACCAGCTCGTCCTGGCCGCCGACCAGGTTGGCATACAGCACCGGCAAGCCGGTGGCGGCGATGCGCTCGCGCAGCACCTCGTAGCGCGTCGCCTGCTTGTTCATGTGGTAGGGCGAGGCGTTGAGCGCCAGCAGCAGTTCCGCGCCGGCGCCGCGGGCGGCATCGGCCGCGCCCGGCTCCCACACGTCGGCGCAGATGTTGATGCCGCAATGCACGCCGTTCACCTCGACCACGCAGGGCTGGTAGCCGGCGGCGAAATAGCGCTGCTCGTCGAACACCTCGTAGTTGGGCAGGCGATGCTTGCGGTAGGTGGCGACCACCTTGCCGTCGCGCAGCAGCGAGGCGGCGTTGTAGCAGTCGCCGCGGTATTCCTCGTGGTGGCCGACGACGACGGCGATGCCTTCGAGTCGCGCCGCTAGGTCGCGCAGCACGCGCGCGCCGGCACGGTAGAAGTCCGGCCGCAGCAGGAGGTCCTCGGGCGGATAGCCGCACAGCGCCAGTTCGGGCGTGACCATCAGCTGGGCGCCGGCGGCGCGGGCGTGCGCGGCGAAGCCGGCAATGCGGCCGGCGTTGCCGGCGAGGTCGCCGACCGTGCAGTTGATCTGGGCCAGCGCGATGCGGAGGGTGCTCATCGGCGGATTATGCCGCAGGGCTCAGAACATCGGCTTGGTGGCCGCCGCTTCGTAGCGGGCGATGCCGTCGAGGATTTCCCGTTTCGCCTCCTCGGCGCCGACCCAGCCCTGCACCTTGACCCACTTGCCGGCCTCGAGGTCCTTGTAGTGGGCGAAGAAGTGGGAGATCTGCGACAGCACCAGCTCCGGCAGGTCGCGCGGCGACTGGATGTCGCGATAGAGGCTGCACAGCTTGTCGATGGGCACGGCGAGCAGCTTGGCGTCGCCGCCCGCCTCGTCCTCCATCTTCAGCATGCCGACCGGCCGGCAGCGCACCACCACGCCGGTGATCAGCGGCACCGGCGAGAGCACCAGCACGTCGACCGGATCGCCGTCGTCCGAGATGGTGTGCGGGACGTAGCCGTAGTTGCAGGGATAGTGCATGGCCGTCGACATGAAGCGGTCGACGAATACCGCGCCGGTCTCCTTGTCGACCTCGTACTTGATCGGATCGGCATTCATCGGAATCTCGATGATGACGTTGAAGTCGTTGGGGATGTCCCGCCCCGAGGACACGCGGTCGAGATTCATGGTTCGCTCCCTGCCTGGAAAGTGCTGATTATACGGGCCTCACCGTATGTATTGCACCGCAGCAACCACACCCTGCCAGACGAAAGAAGCAATTGACAGCCACGACAAAAAACTTAATAATACGAATCGTTCGCATTTGCTTTTTTGTTAAGGGGGATAAAAATGAAAAGTCTGTTTCGTCTTGCAATGTATACATTCGCCGGCCTGTTCGCCTCGACCGCACTCGCCCTCGAATACCCGATCGGCACGCCGCACAACGTCGCCGGCATGGAGGTCGCCGCCGTCTACCTGCAGCCGATCGACATGGAACCTGAAGGCCACATGAAGAAGGCCTCCGAGACCGACATCCACCTCGAGGCCGACATCCACGCCCTGGCCAACAACCCGAACGGCTTCCCCGAGGGCTTCTGGATGCCGCACCTGCTGGTCAAGTACGAGCTCGTCAAGCAGGGCACCAACGAGGTCATCAAGGGCGACATGATGCCCATGGTCGCCTCCGACGGTCCGCACTACGGGGACAACGTCAAGCTCAAGGGCCCGGGCAAGTACAAGCTGAAGTTCATCGTCTACCCGCCCAACGCCAAGGAGAATCCTGCCGGCAACATGTTCGGCCGCCACACCGACCGCGCCACCGGCGTGCGTCCCTGGTTCAAGCCGGTCGAACTGGAGTGGGAATTCACCTTCGCCGGCATCGGCAAGAAGGGCGGTTACTGAGATGAAACTCAAGCCCATCGTCCTGGCCGTGGCGCTTGTCGTTGGCGCGGCCGGCCCGGCCGCCGCCAACGACGACATGAAGGCCCTGCTGGCGGAAGTGAAGCGCCTGGCCGACCGCGTCGAGGCGCTGGAAAAGCAGAACAAGGAGCTGGAGCAGTCGCTCGCCAGCGACCGCCTCAGCGAAAAGGAGCCGGAGATCGCCACCCGCCTCAAGGCGGTGGAGTTCCAGACCCTCTCCATGCAGAAGCAGGC
>WYAY01000054.1 GCA_011526165.1 Sulfuritalea sp. | reverse complement strand
TGGAGCCCGCTCAACGGCGCCGGGGCGGACGAGCTGGATCTGGCGCCCGGCGAGCGCATCGTCGCCGCCTTCCGCGGCGACCGGCCGCTCGAGCCGCCCGAGGCCGCGCGCTTCGCCGGCGGCGACATCGTCTATCTCCTCGCGCGCAGCGGGAACGTCGACGCCGTCAGCCGCCGCTTCGCCGCCCGGCCGCTGCCGGAGCCGCTGCTCGAGCGCCGCTTCTTCGGCGACTTCGCCCTCGACCCGCAGGCGCGACTGGCCGACGTCTGCCTCGCCTACGGCATCCGGCCGCCCGCCGAACTGGCCGACCTCAGCCTGGCGGAAGTGATCGCCCGCCGCTTCAAGGGCGTCCCGGTGGTCGGCGACCGCGTCACCCTCGCAGGCATCGACCTCGTCGTCAGGCAGACGGACGGCAAGACCATCGCCAAGGTCGGGCTGGTGCTGCATCCGATGCCGAAGAACGCGGACCGCGCATAGCGGCAACGGGGAGCGAATCCCGATCTCAGTCCCGGTCCCAGTAGGGATCGGGACCGAAGCGCTCGAGCAGGAAATCGATGCAGGCGCGCACCTTCGCCGGCAGGTGGCGGGTCGGCAGGTAGAGGGCGTAGACATGCTGCTCGACGGGGATGTACTCGGACAGCGCCGCGCGTAGGCGCCCGGCCTGCAGGTCGCGGCCGATGATGAAGGTGGGCAGCAGCGCCAAGCCCAACCCGCCCAGCACCGCCTGCGAGAGCGCCTCGTCGTCGTTGATGCGCAGCCGGCCCGACACCGGCACGGCGATGTCGCCTTCCGGGCCGGTGAAACGCCACAGGCCATGCTCGCCCGAATGCGTGTAGTCGAGGCAGTTGTGGTGGGCGAGGTCCTGCGGCACGCGCGGCACGCCGTGCCGCTCGAAATATTCCGGCGTGGCGCACAGTTTGCGGCGCACCGGCGCCAGGCGGCGCGCAACGAGATTGGGCGGCAGCTCGCGCGCCACGCGCACGGCGATGTCGTAGCCCTCCTCGGCCAGGTCGATGGCGCGGTCTGAAATCGTCACGTCGATGTCCAGTTCCGGATAGCGGCCGAGGAAGTCCGCCAGCGCCGGCGCGACGTGCAACGTGCCGAAGGCCACCGAGGCCGCCAGCTTGAGCACGCCGCGCGGCTGGGCGTGCAGGCTGCTCGCCACCTGCTCGGCGCGCAGCGCCTCGTCGAGGATGCGGCTGCAGTGCTCGGCGAATGCCGCCCCCACCTCCGTCACGCTCAGGTGGCGCGTGCTGCGGTTGAGCAGGCGCGCGCCGAGCGCCTTTTCCAGCTTGGCCACCGCCTTGCTCACCGCCGAGCGCGACATGCCCAGGCGGCGCGCCGCCGCGGAAAAGCTGCCGCCTTCGACGACATGGGCATACACGGCCATGAGATTGAGATCCTGCATGCCTGGATTGTAGCCAATCGGGCAACAGTCTTGTTCTATTCCAGGCCCTTATTCCCGCCGGAAATCCTCCCTATCATGCATCCATGTTCCCACCCGCCGCGGCGGGGCTTTTCTTTTACGGATTGAGGCCTTGGCCATGAAAAACGAAGATTTGCTGATCGCCGACACGGACTATGCCCGGCTCGCCCCGCTGGCCGGCCACGACGCGCTGGCGGAAGAACTGAGCCGCGCCACTGTCGTCCCGGCGGAGCGGATGCCGGCCAATGTCGTCCGCATGCATTCGCGCGTGACCTATCTCGACGAGCGCTCGGGCGAACGCCGCGAGGTGGAACTGGTGTTCCCCGAAGAGGCCGACATGGCCAGCGGCAAGGTCTCGGTGCTGGCGCCGGTCGGCTCCGCCCTGCTCGGCCTGGAAGCGGGGCAGAGCATCGAATGGCCCTTCCCGGACGGCCGCGTGCGCCGCCTGCACGTCGAGCGCACGCTGGCGCCGGCCGCCTGAACCGGCGCGGGGAGGAGCGACATGGGAATGAACGGCACGATCCGGCTGACGCGCCAGGACGCCGATCGCCTCGCGCTGATGGCCGAGGCCCTGGTGGCGCAGTCGCGCGGCATCCAGAAGCAGCTGCGCACGCTGGACGGGATGATGAAATCGGCGCTCATGTTCGAGGCGACCGCGACGCCGCCCGACGTCGTCACCATCGACTCGCGCATCGTCATCGAAGACCTCCATTCGGGCGAGCTGAAGCAGATCGAGCTGGTCTTCCCGGAGGAAGCCGACCCGCCGGCGGGAAGGCTGTCCGTCCTCTCGGCGATCGGCTGCGCCGTGCTCGGACATGCCGTGGGCGACCGCGTGGTGGTGGAAACCGACAAGGGCAGCCTGCCGCTGCGCATCGCCGCGCTCGTCTACCAGCCGGAAGCCTCCCTCATGCAAGGCTAGGCGCGGACATGGTGCATTCCGAATTTCCCCTCGAGCGGCTTGCGCAACTGGCCTCCAACCCGTTTCAGATCGGCTTCGCGCGCCAGGTCATGCGCATGCTCGATCCTTCCGACCTGATCGCCTACGAGGCCGCCCAGGACGGCCTGCTGATGCGGGCGCAGAACGAGGAGGCCCTCGCCCGGCCGGTGGCGCTGCTGCGCGATCTCTACGGCGACGACCTCGTGCTGCTGCCCCCGCAGGTGCGCTACATGTCGCTGGGCAACCGTCCCTACGAGCCGATCATGCTGCTGCGCGTGCGCATCGCGCCCCGCCATCGCGAAGCCGTGCTCGGCGAGCTCGCCGAACGCGATGTCCAGCTGCTCGAAGAGCACGAGCGTCCCAGCGTCTGCGTGCTGCGCGCCGAAGCGCCCCTGCGCAAGCTGCTCGGCTACGGCGAAGCGCTGGCGAAGCTGACCGACGGCACCGGCCTGCACTGGATCTGGCTCGACCGCTACATCCCCATGAGCGACCCGCCCGGCGGCCAGGCGGCCGAAGACAAACAAGCGCCGTCCTGCGGCGACTGACTTTCCCGCCGGCTCAGCGCCGCCCGCGGCGGCGCCAGTCCCACCACACCTTCAGCCGCCACAGCCAGGTGGCGAGCAGCCAGGCGGCGAGGCCGGCGGCGCTGGCCATGACCGCCATGCCAAGGAGCAGCGGGCGTCCGAGCGCGGCGATGCGCTCCCACCAATAGGCCGCCCAGCCCAGCGCGCCCGGCTCGCGCGGCGCGGCGGGCGCGGCATCCTGGCGCGGCGCCTCCTCGCCGAGGATCGCGCTGCCGATGCGGTAGGCGGCGTAGTAGAGCGGCGCGTAGGTGACCGGATTGCTGACCAGCGTGCTCGCCACGGCGGTGGGGACGTTGGCACGCAGGACGATGGCGGCGGCGGCCGAGAGCGGGATCTGCGCGATGGGGATCAGCAGGCCGAAGAACACGCCGATGGCCACGCCGAGGGCGACGCCGCGGCGGGTCAGGCGCCACAGGCGCGGATGCTGCATCGCCGGCGCCAGCCAGCGCAGCCAGCGGTGGGCGCGCAGGTGCTCGGGGTCGGGCAGCAGGCGGCGCAGGGATTCGCGCATGGCTCGGAATCCGCTCTCAGGTGCCGACGAGCAGGCGGCGGCGCAGGAACTTCTCGATCTCCAGCAGCACCAGCAGGGCGACGCCGACCGCCACCACCTGCAGGCCGGTGGCGAAGGACAGCGGGCGGCTGTGGAAGAAAGTCTCCATGAACGGCGCATAGGTGAACAGCAGTTGCAGGCCGAACACCGCGAAGACGGCGATCAGCACCGGCTGCGTGCCCCTGACGCCCTCGAAGGTGAACGACGGCGCGCGCAGGTAGCGCACGCTGAAGAGGTAGAACACCTCCATCGCCACCAGGGTGTTGACGGCGACGGTGCGCGCCTCCTCGACGGGGGCGCCGCGTATGAGCGCCAGCTCGAACATGCCGAAGATGCCGGCGAGGAACAGCAGCGAGACGAGCAGGATGCGCCAGACGAGGAAGCCGGAGATCACCGGCTCGTCGGGCGGGCGCGGCCGGCGGCGCATGACCTCGCGCTCGGTCGGCTCGAAGGCCAGCACCATGGCCAGCGCCACCGAGCTGACCATGTTCACCCAGAGGATCTGCACCGGCGTGATCGGCAAAGTCAGTCCCAGCAGGACGGCGGCGACCAGCGAGAGCGACTCGCCGCCGTTGATCGGCAGCAGGAAGGTGATGGCCTTGCGCAGGTTGTCGTAGACGGTGCGGCCCTCCTCGACGGCGTGGGCGATGGAGGCGAAGTTGTCGTCGGCGAGCACCATCTCGGCGGCCTCCTTCGCCGCCTCGGTGCCCTTCAGCCCCATCGCCACGCCGACGTCGGCCTGCTTCAGGGCCGGCGCGTCGTTCACGCCGTCGCCGGTCATGGCGACGATCTCGCCCTCGGCCTGCAGCGCGCGCACCAGGCGCAGCTTGTGCTCGGGGCTGGCACGGGCGAAGACGTCGACCTCGCGCACGGCGCCGCGCAGCGCGGCGTCGTCGAGTGCCTCGATCTCGGCGCCGGTGAGGACGCGGCGGCCGTCGCCGATGCCCATGGCGGCGCCGATGGCGCGCGCCGTGACGCCGTGGTCGCCGGTGATCATCTTGACGCGGATGCCGGCGGCGCGGCATTGCGCCACCGCGGCGATGGCCTCCTCGCGCGGCGGGTCGATGATGCCGACCAGCGCCAGCAGGGTGAGGTCCTGCTCGACGTCGGCGAAGTCGAGCTCGCGCTTGCCTTTTTCCATCGGCGCTTCCGCCAGCGCCAGCACGCGCTGGCCGGCCGCGGCGAGCGCCTCGACCTGGCGCTGCCAGAAGGCGTCGTCGAGCGGGCGGTCCTCGCCGGCGACGCGCTGGCGCGTGCACATCCGCAGCAGGCGCTCGGGCGCGCCCTTGACGAAGGCGAAGGCGTGGCCGGCGTGGTCGTGGTGCAGGGTGGCCATGAAGCGGTGCTCGGACTCGAAGGGGATGGCGTCGACGCGCGGCAGCGACTCGCTCTCGTAGTGCCGCTCGAGGCCGGCCTTCAGCGCCAGGGTGAGCAGCGCGCCCTCGGTCGGGTCGCCCTCCAGCTTCCACTCGCCGTCCCGCTCGTGCAGCACGGCGTCGTTGCACAGCGCCGCGGCGCGCGCGATGTCGGCCAGTTCGGGCGCGTCCTGCGGCGCCACCTCGGCGCCGTCGACGCCGAAGCCGCCGTGCGGCGCGTAGCCGGCGCCGCCGACCTCGAAGACGCGCTCGGCGGTGACGACGCGCTGCACGGTCATCTCGTTCTTCGTCAGCGTGCCGGTCTTGTCTGAGCAGATCACCGTGACGGAGCCCAGCGTCTCCACCGCCGGCAGGCGCCGGATGATGGCGTGGCGGCGCGCCATGCGCTGCACGCCGATGGCCAGCGTCACGGTGAGGATGGTCGGCAGCCCTTCGGGAATCGCCGCCACGGCCAGGCCGACGGCGGCGGTGAACATTTCGGCGGCGCTGAAGCCGCGCATCGCCACGCCGTAGGCGAACAGGGCAGCGGCCGAGGCCAGGATGACGCCGGTCAGCCAGCGCGCGAAGACCGCCATCTTGCGCAGGAGCGGCGTGGCGACCTCCTCGACCTCGGCCAGCAGGCGGCCGATGCGGCCGATCTCGGTGGCTTCGCCGGTGGCCGTCACCAGGCCCTTCGCCTGGCCGTAGGTGACCAGCGTGCCGGAGTAGGCCATCGAGCGGCGGTCGCCGATCGGCGCCGACTCCGCCACCGGGGCAACGTCCTTTTCCACCGCCACCGACTCGCCGGTGAGCGCCGCTTCCTCGACGCGCAGGCTGCGCGCCTCGACCAGGCGCAGGTCGGCCGGCACCTTGTCGCCGGAGGCGAGGAAGACGATGTCGCCCGGCACCAGTTCCTCGGCCGGAATCTCGCGGCGGCGGCCGTCGCGCAGGACGGCGGCGGTGTGCGAGAGCATGTTGCGGATGGCGTCGAGCGCCGATTCCGCCTTGCCTTCCTGGAAAAAGCCGATGACGGTGTTGGCCAGCACCACGGCGAGGATGACGCCGCTGTCGACGTAGTGGCCGAGCGCCGCGGTCACTGCGACGGCAGCGAGCAGGACGTAGATGAGGACGTTGTGGAACTGGGCGAGGAAGCGCAGGAGCGGGCCGCGCTTCTTCGGCGGCGGCAGGCGGTTGGCGCCGTGCTCGGCGAGGCGGCGCGCCGCCTCCTCGCCGCTCAGGCCCTGCGGCGTCGATTCGAACCCGGCGAGCGCTTCTTCCTTGGTGCGGGCGTGCCAGGCCGGCGGCGCATCCATGGCCTCCCCTTTCGACTCCGGGCGGCGTCAGGCGCCGCGCTGCAGCGCCGCGATGCGCTCCTCGAGCGGCGGGTGGGTCATGAACAGGCGCTTCAGCCCGGCCCCGGCGCCGCCGGAGATGCCGAAGGCGGCCATCTTGTCGGGCAGCGGCGCCGGCTCGTGGGCGGCGCGCAGGCGCTCGAGCGCGGCGATCATCTTGCCGCGCCCCGACAGCCTGGCGGCGCCGGCGTCGGCGCGAAATTCGCGCTGGCGCGAGAACCAGAAGACGATGATCGAGGCGAGGATGCCGAGCACCATCTGCGCCACGATCAGCGTGACGAAATAGGCCGGACCGTGGCCGCGCTCGGTCTTGAAGACGACGCGGTCGACGACGTGGCCGATCACCCGCGAGAGGAAGATGACGAAGGTGTTCACCACGCCCTGGATCAGCGCCAGGGTCACCATGTCGCCGTTGGCGACGT
>WYAY01000053.1 GCA_011526165.1 Sulfuritalea sp. | reverse complement strand
GAGGCGCGGTCCCACCACAGCTTGTTCTGCGGATCGAAGCAGCCCTCCTCCTCCGGCACCTCGGTGCGCAGGAACATGCCGAACTCGTCGCTCTTCTCGTCGAGGTTCACCAGCTGGCCGGCGTTGGTGTAGCGCACCAGGAAGTCGCGGTCGTAGAGGCCCTGGGCGATGATCTCGTGGATGATCGCCAGCAGCAGTGCGCCGTCGGTGCCCGGGCGGATCGGCACCCACTCGTCGGCGATGGCCGAGTAGCCGGTGCGCACCGGGTTGATCGAGACGAAGCGGCCGCCGTTGCGCTTGAATTTCGACAGCGCGATCTTCATCGGGTTGGAGTGGTGGTCCTCCGCCGTGCCGATCATGACGAAGAGCTTGGCGCGGTCGAGGTCCGGCCCGCCGAACTCCCAGAAGGAGCCGCCGATGGTATAGATCATGCCGGCGGCCATGTTCACCGAGCAGAAGCCGCCGTGCGCCGCGTAATTGGGCGTGCCGAACTGGCGCGCGAAGAGGCCGGTCAGCGCCTGCATCTGGTCGCGGCCCGTGAACAGGGCGAATTTCTTGGGGTCGTCGGCGCGGATCTTCGCCAGGCGCTCGGACAGGATCGAGAAGGCCTGCTCCCAGGAGACCGGCTCGAACGAGCCTTCGCCGCGTTCACTGCCCGGCTTGCGCAGCAGCGGTTTCGTCAGCCGCGCCGGCGAGTACTGCTTCATGATGCCGGAGCTGCCCTTGGCGCAGATCACGCCCTGGTTGAGCGGGTGATCCGGATTTCCGTCGATGTAGCGCACCTGCCCGTCGACCAGATGCACGCGGATGCCGCAGCGGCAGGCACACATGTAGCAGGTGGTTTTTTTCACCTCCTGGATCGGTGCGGATGGTTCGGGCATGGTTGGGGATTCAATATATTAGTGGTTGTTGATATTCTTCGGGCTTTGCGCTAAGTCCTCAAGCCAATTGTTTTTATTTGCCCATAAGAGGCTGCCTGCCTGGCTATTTATGGATTAAGCTTGTACAAATAGCGGATACTTCGGTTTTCAAGCCTAGCAGGTTTCCCATGAGCGACATTCCCGGATTCACCCCCCAGGAGCGGCGCGCCGTCGAGGCCGCCATGATCTACCGCTACGGCCAGCTGGTCCCGCTCGAGGAGACCGACGTCGAGGTGCGCCTGGCGCCCGGCTCCGAGGCCCTGACCACCGTGCCGGGCATCTACTGGAACGAGCGCAACGTGCAGTTCGTCGTCTGCAAGCTGGACGCGAAGCGCTACCGCTCCTACTTCTTCTACACCGAGGACCAGCAGTACCGCATCGGCGAGCAGGGCTACGACGTCATCGAGGACTGCGTGCGCAACCTGCTGCAGCTGCAGGTCGACCACGACGTGAAGCGCCGCGCCATCATGTCCAACCCCGGCCTCGGCCCCGACGACGACTACCACGGGCCGATCGTGGTGTGATGTGAACGGCTATGTAGGAGCGGCATCCACGCCGCGATATCGGCGGCTGCAATCGCGGCGTGGACGCCGCTCCTACATACATATGATTGCGCTGGTTCTGATATGAAAATCTGCATCGTCTCCGACAGCCACGACCGCGGCCCCATGCTGACCGCCGCCGTCGAGGAAGCCAAGTCCCTCGGCGCCGAGGCCGTCCTGCATTGCGGCGACGTCATCGGTCCCAACACCCTCAAGCCACTGCTCAAGCTCGGCCTGCCGGTGCACGTCATCCACGGCAACAACCTCGGCGACTTCACCGCGATCTGCCAGATGGCCTCGCGCTCGAATGGCCTGCTGCAGTACCATGGCGGCGATGCCGCAATCGAGCTGGCCGGGCGGAAAATCTTTCTCGTGCACTATCCGCACTACGGCCGTGCCATGGCCTGCACCGGCGACTACGACCTGGTCTGCTGCGGCCACAGCCACAAGCCTGAAATAGCGCAACAGCCGAACGTCAGGGGCGGCGAATCCTGGCTGGTGAACCCCGGCACGGTGGCCGGCCTCGGTGCACCGGCAGCAACCTGGGTGCTGGGCGACCTGGCAACAATGGAATTCGCCATCCGTCCGCTCGCCATGCCGGCCGATTGACCCCATGAATCCAAGTGGTTTGATTTGCGTCAAGCTTCCCTTGAATACGGGATTGAGTCTTTCAATCTTCACATAGGGAAATTGAGACGAGAATCAGCGCGTTGTTGATTAGAATTCGTTTCTGTTCTTCAACAAGAATTCCAGTTTCCGGGAGGCTCGATGTCAGCATCCATCGCTACCAGCCAGACGATCCTCGTCGTGGGCGGCGGCATCTCCGGCATGACGGCGGCGCTCGAAGCCGCCGAGTGCGGCCAGCAAGTCATCCTCGCCGAGAAGCTGCCCACCCTCGGCGGGCGCACGGCGCTGCTTTACCGCTACTTTCCCAAGATGTGCCACCCCACCTGCGGCCTCGAGATCAACCTGAAGCGCCTGCGCGGCAACCCCAACGTGCGCGTCATGACCATGACCGAGGTGGCCGCGGTCAGCGGCACGCGCGGCGACTACGCCGTCACCCTCAAGGTCAAGCCGCGCTACGTGAATGAGAACTGCACGGCCTGCGGCGACTGCGGCAACTCGGTCTCGGCGGAGATCCCCAACCCGGCCAACTACGGCCTGGACAGGATCAAGGCCGCCTACCTGCCGCACGGCATGGCCTACCCGCAGCGCTACGTCATCGACCCCTCCATCGTCGGCACGCCCGAAGGCGAAAAGGCCAAGGCCGCCTGCAAGGTCGGCGCCGTCGACCTCGCCATGCAGGAGGAAACCGTCGAGCTGAAGGTCGGCAGCGTCATCTGGGCCACCGGCTGGCGGCCCTACGATGCGGCGAAGATCCAGCCCTACGGCTACGGCCGCATCCCCAACGTCGTCACCAGCCTCGAGTTCGAGCGCATGGCCGATCCGCACGGCCCGACCGGCGGCAAGCTGTTGCGCGCCGACGGCAAGGAGGCGAAGAACGTCGCCTTCATCCAGTGCGCCGGCTCGCGCGACGAGAACCACCTGCACCACTGCTCGCGCATCTGCTGCATGGCTTCCCTCAAGCAGACCCACTACGTGCGCGAGGCCTGCGGCGACGAGGGCAAGTCCACGATCTACTACATCGACATCCGCGCCATCGACCGCTTCGAGGACTTCTACCAGAGCGTGCAGAACGACCCGACGGTCAGCTTCGTCAAGTCGAAGGTGGCGCGCATCGCCCTCAACGAGCAGACCGGCAGCCCGGTCCTTCACGGCGTCGACACCGAGGGCTACCACCGCTACGCCACCGAGCACGACCTCGTCGTGCTGGCCGTCGGCATGGAGCCGGAGGTCACCGGCGTCAAGCTGCCCGACGACATCGTCCTAGACTCGTCGAACTTCATCGAAGGCTCGAAGAGCGGCGGCATGTTCGGTGCCGGCAGCGCCGCCAGCCCGCTCGACGTCAACCGCTCGGTGCAGAGCGCCACGGCGGCCAGCCTAAAGGCGATTCAAGTGATCCACAAGACTGCTTCAACGGAGGCGGCATGAGCCAGCAATTGACCCTCTCCCCCATCCCCTCTCCCTGGAAGGGCGAGGGGAGCGTCGTGGCGCTACGCGCCGAGCTCGGACGGGAGGCCGCATGAACGCCCCCGCTACTCCAAAATACGCCGCCTACATCTGCTCCGGCTGCGGCATCGGCGACAAGCTCGACGTGCCGACGCTGGAAAAGATCGCCCAGAAGGAAGGCAAGATGGCGGTGGTGAAAAGCCACTCCTTCCTCTGCAACGCCGAAGGCGTGCAGATGATCCGCGACGACATCGCCAACGACGGCGTGACGCACCTGTGCATCGCCGCCTGCTCGCGCCGCGCCAAGGCCGAGGCCTTCAGCTTCCCCGAAGCCGCCGTCTCCCGCGCCAACCTGCGCGAGGGCGTCATCTGGGTCGTCGCCGAAGGCTCCGAGCACGACGAGGTGCGCCAGGAAATGGCCGAGGACTACGTGCGCATGGGCTGCGCCGAGGTCAAGAAGATGAAAGTGCCGGGCGGCAACGTCAAGGAAGCCTCGAGCAAGAAGATCCTCGTCGTCGGCGGCGGCATGTCCGGCATGACGGCGGCGCTGGCCGCGGCCGAGGCCGGCTACGAGGTGGCCCTGGTCGAGAAGTCCGGGGCGCTCGGCGGCTTTGCCAACAATCTGTGGAAGCGCGTGCCCTTCGCCGCGCCCTATGCCGACGCCCAGCCGGTCGGCGCGGCGGAACTGGCGGCACAGGTCTCCGGCCATGCGAAGATCAAGGTGCACCTGAACTCGACGGTCGCCGAGACTGCCGGCGCGCCCGGCCGCTTTGCCGTGAAGATCGCCCAGGAATCCGGCAGTGTCGCCGAGGAGCTCTGCGGCGCGATCGTCCAGGCCACCGGCTTCACGCCCTACGACCTCGCCAAGCTGCCGGAACTCGGCGGCGGCCAGCCCAACGTCGTCGACCAGGCCGGGCTGGAAGCCCTGGCGAAGGCCGCGGACGGCGGCCCGATCAAGCGCGCCGACGGCAAGGAAGTGAAGTCCGTCGTCTTCGTGCAGTGCGCCGGCCAGCGCGACACGACGGGCCAGCACCTGCCCTACTGCTCGGGCCACTGCTGCGCCACCAGCATCAAGCAGGCAACCTACTTCAAGGACCAGAATCCCGACATCGACACCGTGGTGATGTACCAGGACCTGCGCGTGCCGGGCATGGGCGAGGACTTCTACCGCAGCGCCCAGGACAAGGGGGTCGTCTTCACCAAGGGCAAGGCCTCCAAGGTCAGCGGCGGTGATACATGCAATGTCGACTTCAAGGATCTCATCCTGAATGAAGACGCCAGCATTGACGCCGACCTCGTCGTGCTCGCCACCGGCCAGGTGCCGAACGCCGGCGTGAACCTCGACGAGTGGACCGCCACCGTCACCGCCGCGG
>WYAY01000052.1 GCA_011526165.1 Sulfuritalea sp. | reverse complement strand
GCCTGCGAGGGCGAGTCGCAGTGGACCTTCTTCAACGGCAACTACCACGAGTACGAGGCCGACAAGGTGAAGCGCCTGGGCGAGGAGGGCGCCAAGCCGAAGCGCCTGCGCTACAAGCCGCTGAAGGCCTGACATGCGCGACAAATTTTTCGCCGTACTGTGCGGACTGACTTTTACCGCAGCGGCAGCGGCTTCCGACGAGGCCGGCCTCTCTGCCGTGCGCGAACTGGGCCGCCTGAACGGCGTGACGCTGGCCTGCGGCCGGAAGGAGGCCGCCTCCTGGGTGCGTGTGCTGATGCTCAACCACGCGCCGAAGACGCGGGCCTACGGCGAAGCCTACGAGGAAGGCACGCAGGAAGCCTTCCTCGCCCACGGCAAGGGCACGCCCTGTCCCGCTTCCGCCGAGCTGAACGCGCGGCTCGACGAAATCGCCCGGCGGCTGAAAGCCGTGCTGCCGGTTGCCGGCCAGGTGCCGGCGGGGCATAACGCGGGCGAGTCGGTGCCGAACGCCGTCGCGCCGCGCTACCTGCTGCAGGACCCGAACGGCCGCGCGGTGACGAACGAAGATTTCCACGGCCGCTTCCAGCTGGTCGCCTTCGGCTACACCTCCTGTCCGGACGTCTGCCCGACCACGCTGCTGGAGATGAAGGAAGTGCTCAAGCTGCTCGGCGGGCAGGCGGCGCGGCTGCAGCCGGTCTTCATCACCGTCGATCCGGAGCGCGACAGCGCGCAGGTGCTGCGCGAATACACCGCGGCCTTCGACGCGCGCATCCTCGGCCTGCGCGGCTCGGATGCGCTGACGCGCCGCGCCGCGAACGAATTCCGGGTGCGCTATGAAATGGTGCGCGACCCCGCCGCGCCGCCGGGCGCGTACACCGTCGATCATTCCGCCGGCATGATCCTGCTCGGGCCGGACGGGCGCACCATCGTCCGCTTCGCCTATGCCACGCCGGCAAAACAGCTGGCCGAGCGCATCGGCGCACTGATTCAGGAGGAAAGGGACCGGATGCCCGGAGCGGCGCCGCGTCCGGCACGATAGGAGGAATACGTCATGGCCGCTGTGAAATCCTCGCGTTGGGTGATCGTCGGCCTTGCCGTGGTCGGCGTGGTCGTGGCGCTGCTGGCCGGCGGGCTGTACTTCGGCGCCCAGGCGCTGAAGGGCAAGGTGGAGCAGGCGCTCGGGCCGGAAGCCGAGATCGGCGAGGTCCGGCTGGGCCTGTCTTCCGTCGAAGTGATCAAGCTGCGCCTGAAGGCGCCCGCCGGCTGGCCGGCGCCGGATGCCCTGCGCGCCGAGCGCATCCGCATCGCGCCGGACATTGCGGCCCTGTTGTCGGCCAGGGTGGCCGTTTCCAGCATCGTCGTCGAGGGCGGCTACGTCTCTGCCCTGCGCAGCGCCGACGGCAGGCTGCGCGTGGTGCCCAGCCTGCTGGAGAAGAAGGGCGAGAAGAAGGATGCCGGCAAAGGTCCGGAGGTGAGCATCGGCGCCATTGAACTGAAGGGCGGCGCGATGGAGTTCTTCGACGCCACGGTGAGCAGGCCGGTGCACAAGATTCGCCTGGAGCAGCTCGACGCGAAAGTGACCGACCTACGGCTGCCCGACCTGAAGGCGAGATCGGACCTGCGGCTGGACGGCGTGCTGAAAGGCGTGCGCAGCGACGGCAAGATCCGGGTCGACGGCTGGATGGTTTTCGCCAGCAAGGATTCCGAGTTGCGCAACACCCTGCGCGGCGTCGACCTGATCGCCCTGCAGCCCTATCTTCTGAAAGCGTCCGAGGGTGGCGTGAAGAAGGGGACGCTCGACCTCGACCTGCAGTCCACCATCAAGGCCAACCATCTGCGCGCGCCCGGCACGCTGACCCTGAACGGCCTCGAACTGGAATCCGGCGGCACCTTCATGGGCATGCCGCGCGCCGCGGTGGTCGGGCTGATGAAGGACCAGAACGACAGGATCAGCATCAAGTTCGTGCTCGACGGCAAGCTCGACGATCCGAATTTCCGCCTCAACGAGGGGTTCTCGACCAAGGTGGCCGCCTCGCTCGGCAGCGTGCTGGGCATCAGTCTCGAAGGCCTTGCCAAGGGCGCCGGCACGATCGGCCAGAAGGGCGTCGAGGCGGCCGGCGGCGCGGCCGAAGGGGTCGGCAAGGCGGTCAAGGGACTTTTCGGCAAATAGCGGTCAGGGAGCCGCGGCCTGTTCCGCGAGCCAGTCCCTGATGCGCGCATAGACCGATTCCCGGCAGAGCAGATCCAGATGCCCCGTTTCGAGGGCAATCCATTGACGCTCCTGCGGGAACATCAGGTTGCGGTCGTGTTCGGCGTGGCAGCCGAGGGCGCTGGCCAGCGGCACGAGACCGTCGCCGATCAGCCGGTCCTTGAGGTCGCCCGCCTGCTTGCCGGTGGTCGCGGCGATGGCGTAGCACTTCACGCCGTCCGGCAGGGGCACCGCGGCATGGTGGCTGCCGGACCGCGCAAAGCGGTCGCGCCCGTGCCAATCCTCATCGAGCAGCCAGGTGTGGCGCAGGTCGGTGATGCCCGCGCTGCGGATCTTCCCCAGACGCGACAGGGGCGCGGTGTAGGGGCTGGTGCCCAAAGCGATGTCGATCCAGTTGCCCCCGCGTTCCATCGGTGCGCCATGATGCGGTGTGCCGAGGAACACCAGCTTCTTCAGCCGCCGCGGCCAGATGTGGCCAGCCGCCGTGCCGTAATACCAGGCGCTGCGCGCCAGCAGGCCGCCCATGCTGTGGCCGAGGATGGCCAGTTCTTTTACCGGTGCCGGCCAGTTCGCCACCAGGGTTTCGAGCTGACCGGCGAATTCGCGCCCGTTGGTCGAGATGTGCCGGCCGCTGTTGTAATGCAGGTAAACCGGCGTGTACCCCAGGTCGCGCGCCAGCGCGGCACCGTGGTCGTGACCCTGCCGCGCCCACTGCAGGTCGTTCATGCACAGGCCGTGCGCCAGGACCAGCAGCTTGCCGCCGGCATCCGGGAGGGCGGCGGCCAGGGACGCCTTGTCCGTTTGCAGGGGGCGGCCGTCGCGGCGCAGGCGCATGTGGATGGCCAGTGGGTTCCCGCTGGATTCGAGGTAGTCGCCCAGCACGCCGTTGAGCACTGCAAGAACGGCTTCGCGCTCAGGCGAGGAGGCCTTTTCGCCGAACAACGGCACCAGTTGCCCCAGCACTGCATCGATTCCGCCGCCTACCAGACGGGTCACGCCGCGGACGCTGCGATAGACGAGGCCGGTGATGCCGCGCGTGCGCCCGGCGGGCGGTTTGCCGAGAAGCGCCGGCGTGCTGGCGATGCTGTGATGCATCGCCTCCACCAGGTCGGTCAATCCGACAACGGCATCGGCCGTCATCCGGCTGAGGCCGCGAAGGTCGGTGGAGTGCACATGGGACGTGCGACGCATGGGCTGATCCGTGCCGCTGACGGCTTCCTAGAGTGGCAATCTTCGCATTCTATTGCAATTGCTTGCGGCGACCGCCGATTCGGGGGATAGGGGCGGGTACTCGTTTGTCGCAATGGGTCGCCGGCCGGCGTGTATGATTTCCCCACTTCCAGACGAGATAACCGCCATGTCCGACTGTAGCGACAGCCCGCCGGGATCGGGTGCCGGCATCGGCATTCCGCGCCAGAACGCCTTCGATCCTGCCGCCTTCGAGCGCGCGGTGAGCGACCTGCTCGCCGCCTGCGGCATCGCGCCCGACATGAAGCACATGGGACGCACGGCGGAGCGCGTGCGCACGCTGTGGCAGAAGCGCCTGCTCGGCGGTTACGACATGGATCCGGCCGAGGCGCTCGGCGAGGGCTTCGACGATGCGCGACGCGACATGGTGGTGGTGCGCGGCATCGCCGTGCACGGCGTCTGCCCGCACCACCTGGTGCCGTTCCGCGGCGTGGCTCATGTCGCCTACCTGCCGGGCGGCCGGCTGCACGGCTTCGGCCGCATCGCCCGCATGGTGGACGCCATCGGCCACCGCTTCACGTACCAGGAATGGATGACGCGCGACATCGCCGAGGCGCTGGTGGCGCACGGCAAGGCCGCCGGCGGCGCCTGCGTGATCGAAGCCGAACAGTTGTGTCTGCTGCTGGGCGAGGACCGCCGCGGCGACGAGCGCGTGGTGACACAGGCCTTTACTGGCGCCTTCGAACAATCGGACCAGCTGCGCACGGAGTTCCTCCGCGCCATCGGCGGCAGGATGCCGTGAGCGCAGCGGCGGCTTCAGCTTCTTCAGGCGATTTACGGGTGCCTGCGCCGGAACGCGATGAGCCGTTGTCCGATCGCACCGGCTAGAGCTTCTTGTGCGAGCCGTCGCACAAGGGCTTGTTTGCCGAGCGCTTGCAGCCGCAGAACCACACCTTTTCCGACTTCTCGGCGGTGAATTCGACCGGCGAAAAGGGCGTGCCCTTGTGCGAGCCGTCGCAGAAGGGCTGGCTTTTGCTGCGGCCGCAGGCGCACCACCAGTACTTCCTGCCGGCTTCCACCTCCACGGGGTAGGGCGCCTTCTGCGGCATGTCGGGGTTGCTCATGTCGGTCTCCTTTTGATGGGGGCATCAGGAAATTATTTTGACATTGAATAATTCCCGACTAATAATGTCAAGTATAAATAAATACCCCAACCCCAATAGAGAGAAAACATCATGATCGTCATCAACGGCAGAGAGATCGAAACCGACGCGGAAGGCTACCTGGCCCAGCTCGACGACTGGTCGGAGGACATCGCCAGCCACCTGGCGCAGCAGGACAACCTGCAGCTCACCGAGGAACACTGGAAGCTGCTCAACTGGATCCGCGCCTATTACCAGGAGAACGGCACGGCGCCGAACCTGCGCGTCATGCAGAAGCTGCTCAAGGAAGACCTGGGCGAGGAATGGTCGGACAAGAAGCGCCTGTTCGAGCTTTTCCCCTACGGGCCCGCCAAGCAGGGGGCGCGCTATGCCGGCATGCCGAAACCGACCGGCTGCGTCTGATAACATTTGCGGATGGATTATCTCTGCGACGTCACCGAAGCCGATTTCGAGCAAAGCGTGGTGGCCCGCTCGCACGAAGTGCCGGTGCTGGTCGACATCGGCGCCGGCTGGTGCGGGCCCTGCCGCGTGCTGACGCCGTTGCTGGAGCGGCTGGCCAAGCAATACGCCGGCGGCTTCGTGCTGGCGAACGTGGATGCCGACGAGAACATGAAGCTGGCCGGCCGCCACAAGGTGCGCGGCTTTCCGACCGTGATCGCCTATAGCCGCGGGGTAGAGATCGACCGCTTCCACAGCGCGCAGACGGAAGGCTTCCTGCGCCAGTTCATTGAAGCCGTCATCACGCGCCACGCAGCGGCTTCGCTGCCGGCTTGACCCGTTTCAGTGCAGCCCGCTCCGCTCGGCAACGGGTAGGGGCGAGCCCTCCAGTTCCTGCACCATGAGATTCCACTCGCTATGTGCCACGGCTTTCTGCAGCATGGCCAGGGTCCCGTGAATGCCGCGTACGTCCAGCAAGAAAGTTAGCGTGCTCTTGTTTGCCAGCTGCAGCGATACGACTGCGTTTTCGTCCTGAGGGTGCACTTCGCAGCCGGTCGCCAGCACGGGTGCCTCGCCGAACGGGAAGCCGGCAGTTTCCTCCACGAAGCGCTCGCCGAAATTGACGCCGGCCGTGCTCGCCTCGCGCCGGAAATCCTGGATGGCGCGCGCGCCGGGAGTGACAAGTCCGTGCTCCGGGTTCTCAAGCCCGAGCAGGCGCCGTTCGGCGCTGCCCAGCATTTCCGCAAGTCGGCGCATGACGCGTCGCGTCAGCCAGATGCGGAATTCATCCTTGTTGGTGGTGTTGAGGCGCAGCAGGATGCGGTCTTCCGCGGCGTTGTAGCTGGCATTCAGTTGGTGGATGTGGTTGCTCATCAGGCAATTCTAGGGCGTGTTCTCAATTATTCCGTCGGTGCGAACGGGTCTTCCCGGGTGCAGGGCAAGGCGCGGCGGCGAAGACAG
Source organism: Sulfuritalea sp. (assembly GCA_011526165.1). Lineage (GTDB taxonomy): Bacteria > Pseudomonadota > Gammaproteobacteria > Burkholderiales > Rhodocyclaceae > Desulfobacillus. The sequence goes on along the minus strand of WYAY01000052.1, from coordinate 877 downwards.
TAGTCATTCTACGGCGAGCCGCCGCAACGCGGCCATGCGCCCGGAAAGATCCGTTCCCTTCGGGTTGCGGCCAGAAGCGCCGGCTGCGTCGTTGCGCGCCTTGTCAAGGGAATGGCCATTGACTGCGTTGCGCGCCTAGCAGTCGACGCTTCTGGCCACAACGCATCCGACGGAATAATTGAGAACACGCGCTAGCGAATGGAAAGCAGCTCGGTCGGCTCGATATGCAATGTATCGTCGCTGGCGTTGAGCCAGGCCTGGTGGTCCTGAATCGTGCATTGCAGGCTCATGCTGCGACTGGCCAGCCGGGAAAGGGGCTGCGTGATGGCAGGCGAAAGGTCCAGCACCGTCAAGTTGCGCAGCCGCTGCAGTTTTTCGCGATTTTGTTCCCACCACAACTCGGCTGTGCGCCCGCCGTAGATCAGCGCCACGACGCGCCCGGCCTTGCCGCAGGCGCGCCGCAGCACGCGCTCGTCGGGCAGGCCGACCTCGATCCACAGTTCGACGGCGCCGGTGAGGTCCTTCAGCCAGAGCGCCGGCTCGTCCTCGGCGGACAGGCCGCGGCCGAATTCGAGCCGCTCGTGTGCGAACAGCGCGAAGGCCAGCAGGCGCACCATCATGCGCTCGTCGGTCTCCGAGGGGTGGCGGGCGAGGGTCAGCGCGTGCGTGGCGTAGTAATGCCGGTCGAGGTCGGAGACCTGCAGTTCGGCCTTGAAGACGGTGGATTTGAGGGCCATGGCTACAACCAGTTTTTCAGCAAGGGAATCAGCAGCGGCACCAGCAGCGCAGTGAGCAGGGCGTTCAGCCCCATCGCCAGGCCGGAGAAGGCGCCGGCCTGCTCGCTCACCTGGAAGGCGCGCGCGGTGCCGATGCCGTG
>WYAY01000051.1 GCA_011526165.1 Sulfuritalea sp. | reverse complement strand
GTTCGTTGCTGATGGCGCCGTTCGGCTCGCATGCCTTCAATATTGCCGCGATCACGGCGGCAATCTGCACCGGCCGGGAAGCGCACGAAGACCCTTCCAAGCGCTGGATCGCCGGCATGGCCGCAGGCATCTTCTACATCCTCGTCGGCGTGTTCGGCGTGACACTGGCCGCCCTCTTCATGGCCTTTCCGGCGACCTTCATCACCACGCTGGCGGGTCTGGCGCTGCTGGGTACCATCGGCGGCAGCCTCGCCAGCGCCATGGCCGATGCCAAAACTCGCGAGGCCTCGCTGATCACCTTTGTGGCGGCCGCCGCCAACATCACGCTGTTCGGCATTGGTGGAGCATTCTGGGGTTTGGTGATCGGCCTGGTGGCCTACGCGGTACTCAATGGTCGTCTTCCGCAGCGTGCTCAGGCTTCACAGACAGCCCTGCAGACCACTCCTGAGCCTATAGTCGTCAAGGGAGCGGCGGGGAACTGATGCAAGCATCGTCCGGGACACAAACCTGCCACTCAACAAATCCAATCTCAACGGTTTGAATGGCTGAAGGACTGCCCATGAGAGGTCCTTGCGCGACTGCTCTAATCGGAGACCTGCCGTTGGAGGTGGATAATGACGAGCGACGGCAGTGGGTCGGGTCCGGCAGTAGCCTGAAGTGCTGAGCGGTCATTGACCTGCCTCGGTAGTTGAACAGCCGGTATCCGGCGCATTGCTGTCCGACACTGGCTGCTGGCCCAACGACAGCAGTGGCCGATTTGATTCCATTCGAGAGTTTCTAACGCCCCCCAGACGTGAAAAACCCCCGGCAGCAGTGCTGCGCGGGGGTTGAGTTAAAGCGGCAGGAACAGATTGTGCGGATGGTCTGCCATCAGATCAAAGCCATAGCGTTTGTAGAAATCAACTGCGGCTGGTTTCGCATTGACCACGAGGCCGATACCACCAACCTCTTTCGCAATGCGCGTCACCCGGTCGATGGCATCGAAGAGCATGTACTCCCCAATACTGTTCCCCTGATGCTGCTTGGCTGTCGCTAATCTCCCGAGTCGAAACACAGGAACCTTGGCAGGCAACCGTTTTCGGTACTGCGCCGGGAGTTCGGCATTGACCAGTTCGGCCAGGCTGATAGCGTAGAAACCAAGCAATTCCGCGCTTGTCTCGTCAGCTACTGCTACAAAGGTCGAGGAAACCCCTTTCTCTTTGTGCTGCCTGGCAGTGTGAGTCAGCCATCCATTCAGTTCTGCATCGCCGCAGTCGAAGCTCTTCCGGTCATGCCCCTCGTTTAGTGGCAGAACCAGCATCGTTCTTCATCCTCTGATAACGGGCCTGCGCCTTAAGGAACTTCTCGTTGCGTGGCGGCGGATTATCAATCATTTCCAGTAGCCTCAACGATTCCCGGCGTGTCAGGACAACCGTAGATTCGCTTTCAATGACCCGCTCCGCCTTCTCCAGGGCTGCCTGCACGACAAACTGGTTCAGCGTCGCACCCACGATGTCCGCCGCCATTTGCAGCTTTTCCTGCACATGGTCCGTGATGCGTGTGGTGAGTCGTTTCCCGGTGTGAGCCAGCATGGCAGCCTCCTGATTAGGCAATCTTTCGATGGGTCTAGTATAGAAAGGTGGCGTCATTTTGTCACCACCTTTCTAAGCCGGAACTTCTGCGGTAGGGACGTTGCTTGAGAAAACCAATGATCTGCTCTTCGGTGTATCTGCTCTTCTTCATGTCCGTCATTCTCCATGGTTTGACGGACTTCGCTAACTATCGGGTGGTACGGGCTATGGGGGGCAGGTCAAAACAGCTAATACAGGATAAAACGCTTCAAGTCAGTATCCCTTAGGGATAGGCGCCATCGGGCGTGACGTCACTCAGGAGTGATTGTTACCCACCCGCAGGTTTGTGACACAAAGCCGCTATCCGACTGACGGGCAACAAGTAGCAGATCATGAGCTCGCGCGCCTTCGGCGCCTATGTGACGACTTCGCCGGGCTGGAGGAAACCGTCGCCACCTACGTCGGCCGCGCCGCCGACAAGCTCAGAGGGCAGGGCTCGCTCGCCGGCGGCGTGATGCTGCTCGACCTCACCGACGCCGACCGCGGCAACCCGGCGATCATGCGCGTGATGGACCGCGTGAACGCCTATTGGGGCCGCGGCACGCTACGCCTCGCGCATGCGCCGCGGCATGATGTCGCCCTGCTACACCACGCGCTGGGCGGAGCTGCCGGTTGTGGGGTGACGTCAGCTCAACTCGATGTATATCAATTTATAGCCAGTTATATCGAAAATCGCATACATATGGACGCTCAACGGGAATGACGGGCTTCCGCATAAAGGCCGTCTGAGACTCCATATTCAAAAAAGACTCTGCACCGAACAGGCCGATTGCGCTCACCACTACCCCAGTCATATTTGTTACAGATCGGACGGGGTTCCCCATTGGTGGGGATTCAGGTTTCCAACCCTAGAATGCAAATTGCCAGCCGTTCTTCAGGTATTCAATTCCTCGTCCGGGACGTATTCGGCTAGATCCTCGAGGCGGCAATTGAAATAACGACAGAGTCGGTTGAGGTGATCCGTAAGCGTGCTGTATCCCCTCTGGTTGATCATCTTGGAGAGGGTGACCCGGCTTATGCCAGTGGCTTCAGAAAGCTCCATCAGCGTCACGCGACGACCGTCGCGGAACTGCTTTTCAGCCAAGAGCTCTTGTATGCGATAGCGAATCATTGTTCGTGAAGTTTAACAGATGCAAAAATAAACTTACATTCGGCCAACTTGTTTGTTAAACTAGTTTTACGTTGATACGGATATACGTATGAACGAGTCTAGTTCTTAACAACAGGAGACCCGATATGCAACAAACCTACCTGACTACGGACGAACTGTCCGGCCGCATCAAGTACGACCCCCGCACCATCCGCGAGCGCCTCAAGGACAGCGTCCTGATCGAAGGAGTGCATTACATCCGTCCTTTCGGCGGCCGCAAGATTCTTTACATCTGGGAATCGATCGAGCGCGACATGCGCATCGCTGGCGACAGCCTGGGCATCCCGATGGCGAACGGCGAGGTTTGCCATGGGTAGCATCCAGGTCAGAAAAGAGAACAACCGCCTGATCCTCGACTTCTACTACCGCAGCATCCGCTGCCGGGAGCAGACGGCCCTGGAGGACACGCCCGCCAACCGCAAGAAGGTGCAGAAGCTGCTTGACCGCATCGAAGGCGAAATCAGCCTCGGCACCTTCGACTACCAGCGCTACTTCCCGTCGAGCCGGAATACGGCCAGGTTCAGGCAGTCCCCGATGGCGAGCGCCGTGCAGGCGCTCGGCTCCGCGGTTTCCGGCAACGGCAGCGCCCAGCCGGTCATTGCCGCACAGACGCCGCTCTTCAGGGAGTTCGCCGAGACCTGGTTCAACGAGAAGTCGGTGGAGTGGCGCGAGTCGTACCGACAGGGCGTGCGCGCCAATCTGGACAAGGCCCTGATCCCGCGCTTCGGGGAAATGGCGGTCGGCCAGATCGCCAAGGCAAACATACTTGCATTCCGCGCTGAGCTCGCCAAAGTCCAGGCGCGGGGCAAGCAGACCGTTCTCTCCAACCCCAGGATCAACAAGATGCTGAACCCGTTGCGGATGATCCTCAACGAAGCGGCCGACCGCTTCGATTTTCCCACGCCTTTCCAGAACATCAAACAGCTGAAGATCAGAAAGACCGACGTGCAGCCCTTCAGCCTGGACGAGGTGCAGCGGATCCTGACCACGGCGCGCCCGGATTTCCGCAACTACTTCAAGGCGCGGTTCTTCACCGGCATGCGCACGGGCGAGATCCACGGACTGAAATGGAAGTTTGTCGATTTCGAGCGCCGCCTGATCCTGGTGCGCGAGACCGTTATCGACGGGCGCACCGAATACACCAAGACCGACGGCTCGCAGCGCGACATCCAGATGAGCCAGATCGTGTACGGCGCCCTGAAGGAACAGGAGCAGGCGACGCGGAAGATCTCGGAGTACGTCTTCTGCACCCGCAACGGCGCGCCGCTCGATCACAAGAACGTCACCAACCGCGTTTGGCATCCCCTGCTGCGGCATCTGGGCTTGGCGCCGCGCCGGCCCTACCAGTGCCGTCACACAGCGGCCACATTGTGGCTGGCTTCCGGCGAGAGCCCGCAGTGGATCGCCGACCAGCTCGGCCACACCACGACCGAAATGCTGTTCCGTGTCTATGCCCGCTACGTGCCCAACCTCACCCGCCGCGACGGCTCGGCCTTCGAGCGGCTGATCACCGGCGTGATGGGCAACGGCGAGCGGCAACTGCAGCTGCCCGAAGCGGCGAACGAAGCAGCTGTAGGGCAGAAGGAGGCGAGCCATGGCTGAGATCCTTCCGTTTGCTCATGCCGCAACGCTGCCGCAGCACTACCGCATCACCCACATCGCCCACCAGGCGGAGGGCGGCGGCGTGCGCAGCACGGCCCGCATCTTCAACACGGAGGCAAGCCTGGAGGTCACCTGGCTTGCGCGCCAGCCCGACACCCGGCTCACGCGCGACACCGTCGTCTCGCCACGCTGGAAGCGGGCGCCGCGGGCGAACGACCGGCCGATCGAGATCAGCCGTCTCGTCCGGCTCGACCGCCCCGAGCGCAGCCTGAACCTCTTTCAGACCCTGCCGGGGGGCGAAGCCGACGTCGTCCGTCGCGCCGCCGCCCTGTGGGAGCGCCTGTCCCTGCCCTTCCAGGAACTCTTCAACGCGCTCTTCTGGGACGAGCACCGCTTCACGCGGTTCTGCAAGGCGCCCGGATCGTTGAGTGGCCACCATGCCGGCGAGGGTGGCACCCTGCGCCACAGCGTCGAAGTGGCGGAAACGGTGCTGCGCCTGCTATCCCTGCACCAGGGCGCCCACCCCGACGTGGCGCTTGCCGCCGCGCTGCTGCACGATGCCGGCAAGGCCGACGAATACGCCCCCCGCAGCCGCGGCTGGACGCTGACCGACCGCGGCCGTCTGCTCGGCCACAGGAACACCATCCTCGAGTGGCTGGCGGTGGCGCGTTCCCGCATGCGTCTCGGCCTGCCCGAAGCGCACTACCTCGCCCTGCTGCATGCCCTTACCGCCACCAAGGCGCCGGACTGGGCCGGAATGCGCCAGCCGCAGACGCCGGAGGCGTTGCTCCTGTCGCTTGCCGACCGCGCTTCGGGCGATGCCGACCTCATCAATCGCTGCGCGGCCGAGGAGGGGGGCTGGGGGCAGGGGCATCCGCACCTCAGGGGCCGCCCCTGGACCGTGCCGGAGGGCAAGCCCCGCCCCAGGCTGCGCGGGATGGAAGAGCTGATCCGCTCGATTCAGGATCCGGCCCCATGAGTCCGGATTCAGATATGGCTCACGACATGAGCCAAGCGTGCGGGATGATGACGGCGATGGATACGAACGAAGACGGACCATGCCGGCTCACGGCGCTGGCGGCGATGATCCCGCTGCTCGCGCAGGGCAGGGAGCTCACCCTGCCTGCGCTCAACCGGCTGGTCTATTTCTCCGACGTGGCGCATTTGCTGCGCCACGGCCAGACCGTTTCGCGCCGGCCGCAGCTCAAGATTCGCAGGGGACCGCTGCCGCGCGGCTCGTTCGAAGCGCGCTGCGCCGCGATCCGCGCCGGCCTGCTGACGGAGCGCTGGACCGAGCGGCGCTTCGAGCGGGAAGCGAGTTACCTCGCCACTGCCCAGGCCTCTCGACTCGAGCAGCGCTTCTGCGCCGAGGAACTGGCCACTCTCTCTGCCGTGCGCGAGCGGCTGGGCTGCCGCACGGCCCGCTTCCTTGCCCGCAAGGCGCACGAGAGCGCCCCCTGGCGGTGCGGGCGCTTCGGTTTCCCGCTCGACCTCGATCTGGCGAGAACCGATGCGCGGCTGATCGCCTGGCTCCGCGCCGAGGGGGTGCTTCCCCCGGAAGGGAACGGCTGATGGCCCGCAAGAGGCGCAAGGAAATCCGGCAGGACAAGCTGCGCCGGCACGCCCTGTGGCTGGCCGATCCGCGCTGCCACTGGTGCGGCCGGCACACGCTCTTGCCGGGCACGCCGGGATTGAAGGCCGCGGCCGGCATCACGGCCACGCTGGATCATCTCTACAGCCGCTTTCATCCGGAGCGCGGCCGCGACAGCGCCACGGTGCTCTCCTGCGCGCCTTGCAATGCCGGGCGGTCGAGGCGGGAGAACCTGGTCTTCCGCGACTTCGTGTGGACGCTGAAAGTGCTCGGCTGGCGGACACTGACCAACCGGCAGAAGGTGGCGGCCTTTGCCGCAGCGTTGTCCGTGCAGGCCGGATGGCGCTCGGCGCATCTGCCGGCGGACGCCGACGGCCAGGCCCTGGCGCTGGTTTACCTCAAAATGCAGCAAGCCGGAGCGTCCCCGACAGGCGCATCGCCCACTCGAGGGCGGGATACACATTCCGTGACAAGGAGCATTGCCCCATGATCCGCAGCGTCGATTTCCTCTCCCGAGCGAAGGCCGAGTCGCTGCCGCCGCGCCAGGATATCGCCATCGTCTCGATCACCGAGCCCGATTCCGCCCCGGCCAGGCTGCCGATCCATGAGGATAGGATCCTCAGGCTGGTGTTCCATGACGTGGATCCGTATTCCGTGCAGGAGGACTGCTGGCGCTGTTTCGACGAAGAGCTGGCGATGCGGCTGCTCGCGTTCGTGCGCGGCCTGCATGCCGATCCGGCTGTGTTCGACCTCGTCGTGCATTGCCGCGCCGGCATCAGCCGCTCGGCCGCCGTCGCGCTCTTCGTCGAGGCGGAAACCGGCTGCAGTTTCCTAACCCGGCCCTTCGCCGGGCTGGCCAACCGGCATGTCCTGGAGACAATGGGCCAGGTCGCCGCGCTGGAACTGACGCGGCCGCGCGCGCTGCCCAGGCGGGAGCGCTTCGCGGTCAGCGTCTTGCGCGACTTCGACTCCGGACGGGCCACGGTCACCGTAGAAAACAGCCGCAGTGGCGAGTCGGTCGCCCTGGAAGGGCCGATGCCGGATGTGCCGGCGCTGGCCGCCGCCGGCATCGAGCGGGTCGGAGGGGTTGCCAACCCGCCGGCGAGCTTCCATGTCAGCGACTGGGATTCGCTCGAGGGGAGTGAGTCATGAAGGCGCCGGCGCGGCCGGCCGGGCCTGATGCTCCAGCGGCATTGAGAAAGGAATCGTCCTGATGCTGCTGTTTCTCGATTTCGACGGAGTGCTGCACGGGCTGGGAGAACCGCCGTTCGCCCGGCTGCCGCGCCTGGAATCAATCCTGCGCGACCATCCGCAGGTGGAGGTGGTGCTGAGCACTTCCTGGCGGGAGGCCTATGGCCTGGAAAAGCTGAAGGGGCTGTTCTCCCCCGATATGCGCGGCCGGGTGATCGGACAAACTCCGGTGATCGATGATCCGTACACGCCAGCCGGCTACCGCCGGCATCACCGCTACCGGGAGGTGATGCTTTATCTGGAACGGGAACAGATTGATGGGCGACCCTGGCTGGCGCTGGAGGACGACCGCAGCAACTTCCCGGAAAACCTCCCGAATGTGGTGTGGTGCAGCGACACGACGGGGCTGGATGATGCGGCGGAGGCGAGGCTGCGGGAACTGCTCGCCAGCCTTTCCGGGTAGGGCGTGCATGCTGGCGAGGATACGCCGGGAGGGCATGTCCGGCTGCAGCGGGGAAACCCGATCGGCTTAGTCTCGAATGGGCTCACCCAGTGAGCCTTGCCCCTCCTATACTTGCCGCCATGAAAATCCCGAGCCACTCAAACGGCAACGCCGACAGGTTGGTGCGCATCGGCCGCCGGCCGCCCGCCAACACCGAGGCCCTCAAGGTGCTGGAGGAGGCCGCCGCCTGGGTGCGCGCGCATCCGGAAGCCGACCGGCTCGTCGTCCTGGCCGGCAGCCCGGGCCAGTGCCGGCCCTTCACCACCTCCATCGACAACCCCCTCGACTTCATCGGCCTGCTGGAAGTGATGAAGCACGAGCTGTTTCGGGAGAAGTGACATGCTCGGCGCCTGCATCGGCGACATCATCGGCTCGGTCTACGAGTTCAATGCCTGGAAGAGCCGCGAGTTTCCGCTCTTCAGCGAGAAGTCCGAATTCACCGACGACACGGTATGCACCATCGCCGTGGCCGAGTGCCTGCTGGACGGCACCGATCCCGCCGTTGCCCTGCGCAAATGGAGCTACCGCTACCCCGGGCGCGGCTATGGCGGCCACTTCGCCCTCTGGCTCAAGGATGCCGGTATGGGCCCCTACAACAGCTACGGCAACGGCTCTGCCATGCGCGTGAGCCCGGCAGCGCTCCTCGCCGCCACGCTGGACGAGGCGCTGGCCATGGCGCGCCATGTCACCGCCGTGACGCACAACCATCTTGAGGGGATCAAGGGCGCCGAGGCCGCCGCCGCCGCCATCTGGCTCGCCCGCCAGGGCGAGGCGCCGGAGACCATCCGCAGTCGTATACAGGACACCTGGGGTTACGACCTCACCCGGAGCGTTGATGAGATCCGTCCCAACTACCGCTTTAACGAGATCTGCCAGGACACCGTGCCGCAGGCCCTCGTCTCGGCGCTGGAAGCCACCGGCTTCGAGGAGGCCATCCGCAACGCCGTCTCCCTGGGCGGTGACGCCGACACCTTGGCGGCGATCGCCGGCCCCATCGCCGAAGCCCTGTTCGGCATCCCGGAGGACATCCGGCAAAAGGGCTGGCTGCGGCTGCCGAAGGACATGCGCGACGTACTGGAGCGGCTCTACGCCAAATCTGGCGTCGGCATCAACACGCCGTCCCCAGGCTCACCCCCTGAGCCTCGCGCCTGAAACAATGGGCCATCCGACTTGAAAGCGGAGGCCCCAAATGACCGATCTGCGCCTGACCGAACATGCCCGCGCCCGCATGCGCCAGCGGGCCATTCCGCCTGCCGTCGTCGAGGCGCTCTTCGACTTCGGCTGCGAAGAACATGACCACCACGGCGGCACCATCCTGTATTTCAACAAGGCGGCGCGACGTCGCCTGGAGCGGGAACGGCTCGACCGTACCCTGGAGCGCTATCTCGACGCCTACGCCGTCGTCGCCACGACGGGCGAGGTCATCACGGTCGGCCACCGCGACCGGCGCATTCCCCGGCACTGAGGGAGGCGCGCCATGACGAGCATGTGGATGCTGCGCCTGCAGCCCCTGCGTGAGGCGGGCGGCTGGCGTCGGTTCTTCGTCGCCGGGTCGCTGCTTCTCGCCATCGCGTCATTCGCCTGGGCATGGCATGTGCAGCAGGAGGGCACGAGCCACGGCGACTACATCGAGTTCGCCCTGACCCTCTGGTGCCTGGGCGCCGCCACGCTCGCACTTCTCGCCATCGGGCTATCCCTGCTCGACAGCACCTGCGTCTGGGTAGGCCGCGGCTTTGGCCTGGCGCCCGCCACGACCCGCATCGGCCTCGTCGCCGTGCTGGCGGGACTGACTTTTGCGGGAACGGCGGCAATCTACCTGCGCTACGAGACGGTGATGCCGGAGGGCGGTGGGCTCAGGACGGGCGATCTGTGCGTCGTGCTCGACCGCTGGAGCGGGGAGGCGAAGCCCTGTACCGAGGAAGCCATCACTCGCCGCCGTAGCAAGCGCCTGGGCCAGCAGCCTGCCGAGTCGCCCGGCCAGGAGGAGGCGCTCTGGCAAAGGGTTGTCGAATTCGTCGCGGAATTCATTGAAGTGCGCTGGCTGCCGATGATGAGGCCGCCGCTTTCGGCAAGCCGTTGAGATGACGCTCAAGGCGCCAGCGCGCGCAGCCGCCGCCCCAGTTCCGCCGCCAGATCCTCGGTCAGGCCGGTGCCGCCGTTGCATAGCAGCAGGTTGGGGCAATTCCTCGGAAACTCGAATGCATAGTCGTCCAAGGCTATCCAGTGATCGTCCTGACGGCTGTTGAGCGCCAGCCAGGCGGTGATCTCGGTGAAGCGACCGTGCGGCACCCCGGCCTTCGCGGGCGGGGTTACGCCGGCGATCCTCGGGCGAATGTCATGAGAGAACAGCAGGCGCAGCTCGTCCG
>WYAY01000050.1 GCA_011526165.1 Sulfuritalea sp. | reverse complement strand
CGGGTAACATTATAGCTTGATGCTGCACTGCCATATTCGAGGAAACGACCATGCAACCGGTACTCAAATCGACCAAGCTCGCCAACGTCTGCTACGACATCCGCGGCCCGGTGCTGGCGCGCGCCCGCCAGATGGAGGAAGAGGGCCACCGCATCATCAAGCTGAACATCGGCAACCCGGCGCCGTTCGGCTTCGAGGCGCCCGAGGAAATCGTGGTGGATGTCATCCACAACCTGCGCGACGCCTCCGGCTACTCCGACTCGAAGGGCCTCTTCGCCGCGCGCAAGGCGATCATGCACTACTGCCAGGAGAAGAGGATCGCCGGCGTCGCGATCGACGACATCTACATCGGCAACGGCGTTTCCGAGCTGATCGTCATGGCCATGCAGGCCCTGCTCAACGACGGCGACGAGATACTGGTGCCGGCGCCCGACTACCCGCTATGGACCGCGGCGGTCAGCCTCTCCGGCGGCACGCCGCGGCACTACCTGTGCGACGAGGGCGCCGGATGGCTGCCCGACCTCGCCGACATCCGCGGCAAGATCGGCCCGTCCACCCGCGCCATCGTGCTGATCAACCCGAACAACCCGACCGGCGCGCTGTATCCGGACGCGCTGCTGCGCGAGATCATCGAGATCGCCCGCCAGCACCAGCTGATCGTCTTCGCCGACGAGATCTACGACAAGGTTCTCTACGACGGCGCCGCGCACACCTCGGTCGCCGCGCTCGCCGACGACGTGCTGTTCGTCACCTTCAACGGCCTGTCGAAGAACTACCGCGCCTGCGGCTACCGCGCCGGCTGGATGGTGGTGTCCGGCGAGAAGCGCCACGCCCGCGACTACATCGAGGGCCTCGACATGCTGGCCTCGATGCGGCTGTGCTCCAACGTGCCGGGCCAGTACGCCATCCAGACGGCGCTGGGCGGCCACCAGAGCATCCTCGAACTCGTCGGACAGGGTGGCCGCCTGGCGAAGCAGCGTGACCTCGCCTGGGAGCTGTTGACGCAGATTCCCGGCGTCAGCTGCGTCAAGCCGAAGTCGGCGCTCTACCTCTTCCCGCGGCTCGACCCGAAGGCGTACCCGATCGCCGACGACCAGCAGTTCATCCTCGAGCTCCTGCTCGAGGAGAAGGTGCTGCTGGTGCAGGGCAGCGGCTTCAACTGGCCGACGCCTGACCATTTCCGCGTCGTCTTCCTGCCCAACGTGGACGATCTGCGCGAGGCCGTCGGCCGCATCGCGCGCTTCCTCGAGCACTACCGCAAGCGGCACGGCGCATGAGGATTGTCGACGTCACCGATGCGGACGGCCGCGTCGCCGAGCCGGCGTGGCTCGGCCGCACCGAAGCGGTCCATCGCCAGCTGCGCACCGCGCTGCCGGCCGACTACGCCGGCCGCCTGGCGCAGGTCTTCGCCAACGGCGGGCGCCTCACCGTGGCGGCGGAGGGTGAGGCGGTGCTCGGCGTCGCCCTGTGGCGCCTGATCGAGAACACCTACGAGGGCCGGCGGCTGTATGTCGACGACCTGGTGACCGACGAGGCGCGGCGCTCGCGCGGCGTCGGCAAGGCCCTGCTCTGCCACCTGGAGGACAAGGCGCGCCGGCTCGGCTGCGACGTGCTGGCCCTCGATTCCGGCGCGCAGCGCGCGGCGGCCCACAAGTTCTATTTTCGCGAGGGGATGCACATCCCCGGCTTTTGCTTCAGGAAAAATCTCAAATGAAACCCATCAACGTAGGCCTGCTCGGCATCGGCACCGTCGGCGGCGGCACCTTCACCGTCCTCCAGCGCAACCAGGAGGAGATCACGCGCCGCGCCGGCCGGCCGATCCGCATCTCCGTCGTTGCCGACAAGAACCTCGAACTGGCGAAGCAGGTCACCGGCGGCGCCTGCCGCCTCACCGACGACGCCTTTGCCGTTGTCGCCGATCCGGAAGTCGACATCGTCGTCGAATTGATCGGCGGCTACGGCGTGGCGAAGGAGCTGGTGCTGAAGGCCATCGAGAACGGCAAGCACGTCGTCACCGCCAACAAGGCGCTGCTCGCCACGCACGGCAACGAGATCTTCGCCGCCGCGCAGCGGAAGGGCGTCATGGTCGCCTTCGAGGCGGCGGTAGCCGGCGGCATCCCCATCATCAAGGCGCTGCGCGAGGGCCTCACCGCCAACCGCATCGAGTGGATCGCCGGCATCATCAACGGCACCACCAACTTCATCCTCTCCGAGATGCGCGACAAGGGCCTGCCCTTCGAGACGGTGCTGAAGGAGGCGCAGCGCCTTGGCTATGCCGAGGCCGACCCGACCTTCGACGTCGAGGGCGTGGACGCCGCGCACAAGTTGACCATCATGTCGGCCATCGCCTTCGGCATCCCGATGCAGTTCGACAAGGCGCACATCGAGGGCATCAGCAAGCTGCAGGCCGAGGACATCCGCTACGCCGAGCAGCTCGGCTACCGCATCAAGCTGCTTGGGCTAACCAAGCGCAAGGCGGAGGGGGTCGAGCTGCGCGTGCATCCGACGCTGATCCCGGCCAAGCGCCTGATCGCCAACGTCGAGGGTGCCATGAACGCCGTGCTGGTGAAGGGCGATGCCGTCGGCGCCACGCTCTATTACGGCAAGGGCGCCGGCGCCGAGCCGACCGCCAGCGCCGTCATCGCCGACCTGGTCGACGTCACCCGCATGCACACCGCCGACCCGGAGCACCGCGTGCCGCACCTGGCCTTCCAGCCCGATGCCGTCAAGGAAATTCCGGTGCTGGCGATGGGCGAGGTGGAGACCGCCTACTATTTCCGCATGCGCGTCGAGGACCGCCCCGGCGTGCTCGCCGACATCACGCGCATCCTCGCCGACCAGCACATCTCCATCGACGCCATGATCCAGAGGGAACCGGCCGAGGGCGAGGAGCAGACCGACATCATCATGCTCACCCACCTCACGCGCGAGAAAAACATGGAGGCGGCCATCGCCCGCATCGAGGCGCTGCCGGTGGTGAAAGGCAGGGTGGTGCGGCTGCGGCTGGAAGAGCTGAACTGAGCGCATTTCCACCCCCTCTCCCGCTCGCGGGAGAGGGCAGGGGTGAGGGTAAGCTTCGGGTGGGGCCGGGAGAAAGGGTATGGCGTGGGCAGCGATGGGAAAAGTCAGTCGCCCCGATACGGCGATAGCAACCCCTTTCTCCCGCTGGCTTGCCAAGAGATACATGACGGACTAAATTGCGCAGCATGATTGCCCGAAAGACCACGCCGCATGAGACTTGATCCGACAGAGCGGAACGCAATTGCACAGGCTGCCCGCGAGGCTTTCGGCCCGGGCACGGCCGTGTTTCTTTTCGGCTCCCGCGCGAACGATGATCGGCGTGGCGGGGATATCGATCTTCTCGTCGAAACGCCACGATCCATGAGTCCGGAGGATCAGGTGGAACGGCGGACTCGCTTCGTGGCCCGCATCTGGCGTGCTCTGGAAGAGCAGCGCATCGACGTCGTCATCACCGCTGGCGATGAACAGGATCCGAGGCCCGTGGTAGCCGCGGCAAAACGAACGGGCATTCTGCTCGCGCGGGTATGAACACGACAGATAAGCTTTCTGCCGCCGCCTGGGAGGCCGACCGTCACGCGGGGACGCTTGCAGAGGCGCTGGTGGAATGGGACAGGCGTCCCGCCGCCGACTGGAAAGCGCTGGAGGCGGATCGCGGCTGCGTCCGGCTGGTGGATCAATTGCTGTTCCGCTTCATCAAACTGCAGGATGCGGTGGGCGAGCGTCTCATACCTGCCACGCTTGCCGCGCTCGAAGAGCCATACGAAGACTGGGCCATGCGCGACCGGCTCAACCGGCTGGAAAGGCTCGACTACCTCGAAGTGGATGACTGGCTGGCTTGGCGCGAGGTGCGCAACCGTCTGGCGCATGAATATCCGGACCGGCCGGAGCTGCGCTTTGCCGCGCTGCTGGCCGCCATCGAAGCCGCCCGATCGTTGGCTGCCCGCTACCGGCAATGGCGCGCATGCCTGGAAACGGCCGGACTGCTTGATTTGGGAAATTCCTAGTGCAGAAAGCAGTCGTGAGCGAAATGCGGCCCGAGTACCGGCGCGAGGACCTGGGCAATGGGGTGCGAGGAAAGTATTTTGCGCGCTACGGAAAGGGAACCAACCTGGTTCTGCTGAAGGCAAAAGTCAGTCCCTGCAAGACGGCGGTTATTTCCCCTCGCCCCGCTTGCGGGGAGAGGGGTGGGGGAGAGGAGTAATTCATTGCCCCTCCGACGTTCAAACGATTGGTTTGGACTCGGTTGCCAAGAGAATCCCAACCGACTACATTGCCGCAGCATGAGCAAAGCGAAATCCCAGACCTGTCTGAACTGCGAGCAGTCGGCACGGTGCTGCAGACTAAAGGCCTGAGCATCAAGTTTGACGGGCTGACGCGCTACGGAGCGGGTGGTGTGAGGACTGTATGACCAGTCAAGGATACGTCCGACCGCGAATGACCATAGGATGCTATTTGTGATTATCTCACTACAGATGGCAATTACCTTTACTTCAAGTTTGGCGTCCCATGCCGCTGCTCGCAGATCCACCTGCTGACGAAGTTACGCGAACCGCTTGTGTGTTGCTCGGAAGAGCTCTCTACATTAGTTCCGGGTTCGAGGATGATTGCCGATCTCTCGCCTTTGTTTTGAAAGCACGAGAGCTGAAACCTGAAGGACAGTCTGATGATGAGTTTCTTACTGCGGTGGCGAAGGCGGTGCTCGGAAGGCTTGTTGATCTCAACAAACTCATTGCATGCCGGGCAAGGCTCAAGGAAGACTATGCGGCAATGCTCCATACTGCCCGTGATGCACGAAACTATATTGCTCACGAAGCAGCTGCTGACTTGGAGCGCCTTATGAAGGTATCCGGTGGCTTTGGGCAGTGGCAACGCACCCTAGGATCAAAGCTTGAAGCGGTCGCATTCGGGAGAATCATTGTGGCCGTGCTTCTTTCCCGCTATTCGGCAGAGGTAACGCCAACCCAAGATGGGATTGACACATATCCGAAGAGGGTCGAGTCTTGGGTTTTCGAAGGTAACGCCCAACCCTGCGGTCAATCAAATATTGCGCATAAAGCAGCACAAAGCCGGTTGCCTTGACCTTGAAGATGTAGAAATCCCTCTACACCCTCGTCGGCTTCAGGAGAGTACACGATGTTTGGGTTTCTAAAGAAGCGACGCGAATTGCAGGCGGCCCGCACCAAGATAGGGATTGATCTTCACCGGCAGATTCGAGATGCCCTGAACGCGGACGACGAAGGGACATCAGAGCGATTGAATAGCTCGTTCATAGTCGGCTACATATACGCATTTGTCCGTTGCGGCTTGATGAGCTTAGGCATTAACGCTGAGAGCGGGGTTAATGCTCATGTTCGATACATATGTGATGGCGTAATTCCGGGAAGACTTTACAAGATATATTCAGGTCAGGCCGCAGCTTTGGAACTCGCAAGACAGATGAAGGAGCAAGACAAGGAGATATTGAATACTGGGTTGGCTCCAGCGGATGTTTCTAAGGCATTCGAACTTGGAATCCGCGCTGGTACTTACGATGCTCCGCTTGTATCAATTCGATCGATGCCTCCCGACAATCTTCGGCGCTATCTTCTCAATGAAGCGCTAAGGTTGCAGTGAAGGTACTTTCAGGCTAAGCCGCACTAACCGTGTCCTCCACCGATCTCATCGAACGCCTGCTTAGGGCGGGTCTCGCTGAAGACTACGAATCTATCGCCAGACTATCAGGTGCGGGTATCCACGCCCAGGTGCTCCGCTTCTCCGATAGCCTGCGCGGTGCCCGCCTTGATGCCATTGCGCAGTTGCCGCAAGCTGAATGCTTGGCTTTCGCGAAAGCTCTCGCTATCTACGAAAACACCGTTGGTGGCCTTGGGAGTGTTACCGCTCTACAACGGGTGCTACCACTCCTTCAGGATCGCAATCACGCAGTTCTTGACTGGATATTGTCCAACACTCGGAGTTATTGGTACTACTCCCACAACGCGAAGTCATTCGCTGAGCTAGAAGTAATTGAAGCCGCCCGTGCTGCACGCCGTGCTCTGAATGAACAGCGCGAGCGTGAACGCGAGGCGACTGCGAAATCTCATCGAGCTGAGAAGGCATCAGCAAACCTTTTCAATGCTATTCGTCGTGGTGACTCTAAAGCTGTTGAAGCGCTACTGCGTCAGGGCGCACGAGCAGAGGGGGTCACCCCAGATGGAGTGCCACTTGCTCAATATGCTGAAAACCTCGGCCGACCTGACATTGCAGTACTGCTACGTCACACAGAAGGAAACAACAGTACAGCCTGAGCTCTCATTCCTCTAATCGTATTGCACTGACCTCAAAATGAAATACATTTCCACCCGCGGGCAGGCGCCCGCGCAGTCCTTCTGCGACATCCTGCTCGGCGGCCTGGCGACCGACGGCGGCCTCTACCTGCCGGAAGCCTATCCGCAGGTGACGCGCGCCGAGCTGGACGAGTGGCGCGCGCTGCCGTACCACGCGCTGGCCCTGCGCGTGCTGGAGAAATTCATCACCGACATTCCGGCCTGCGACCTGAAGACACTGGTGGACCGCACCTACACGGCGCAGACCTACCGCTGCTGCCGGCCGGGCCGGGACGCCGCCGACATCACGCCGCTCACCACCCTCGAGCCGGGGCTGCACCTGCTCGAGCTGTCCAACGGGCCGACGCTGGCCTTCAAGGACATGGCCATGCAGTTGCTCGGCAACCTGTTCGAGTACGTACTGGGCAAGCGCGGCGAGACGATCAACATTCTCGGCGCCACCTCGGGCGACACCGGCTCTGCGGCCGAGTACGCCATGCGCGGCAAGCGCGGCGTGAAGGTCTTCATGCTCTCGCCGCACGGCCTGATGAGCGACTTCCAGCGCGCGCAGATGTACTCGCTGGCGGACGCCAACATCTTCAACATCGCCATCCGCGGCATGTTCGACGACTGCCAGGACATCG
>WYAY01000049.1 GCA_011526165.1 Sulfuritalea sp. | reverse complement strand
GGCCGAAGACCAGCTCCTCAACCCGTCCCAACCAAACTGACTTTTCCCCGCTCACGCCCCGCCCTGCCGCCGCAGCCAGGCCGGGGGAGCGGCGCTTCCTGCACAACTTGTCGCGCAATGCCGTAAGCTTTTCCTGCCGGCCCAGACTAATCGGGCATGGGGGCCGTTGCGGGCCTGGTTGAGCGAACCGACAACTAAGGGAATCGACGATGCTGCGCAAACTGCTGGTGGTGGCGGCGATCGGTCTGGCGATCGGGCTGTTTTTCGCCTTCGACCTCGGCCGCTACCTGAGCCTGGACGGGTTCAAGTCGCAGCAGGCGGCGATCGAGGCCTGGCGCGCGGCGAATCCGCTTGCCGCCGGTCTCGCCTTCTTCGCCGCCTATGTCGCCGTCACCGCGCTGTCGCTGCCCGGCGCGGCGGTGATGACGCTGGCCGTCGGCGCCGTCTTCGGCCTGGGCTGGGGCACGCTGATCGCCAGCTTCGCCTCCAGCGTCGGCGCGCTGCTGGCCTTCCTGCTGGCGCGCTTCCTGCTGCGCGACTGGGTGCAGGCGCGCTTCGGCGAGCGGCTGAAGGCGGTGAACGACGGCGTGGCGCGCGACGGCGCCTTCTATCTCTTCACCCTGCGCCTGGTGCCGGTGTTCCCCTTCTTCCTCATCAACCTGGCGCTGGCGCTGACGCCCATCCGCACGTGGACCTTCTACTGGGTGAGCCAGGTCGGCATGCTCGCCGGCACGCTGGTGTATGTGAACGCCGGCACGCAGCTGGCGAAGATCGATTCGCTGGCGGGCATCCTCTCGCCCGGGCTGATCGCCTCCTTCACCCTGCTCGGCGTCTTCCCGCTCGTCGCCCGCAGGATCGTCGAGGCGATCAAGGCGCGCCGGGTGTACGCGCGCTGGCCGAAGCCGGCCCGCTTCGACCGCAACCTGGTGGTGATCGGCGCCGGCAGCGCCGGGCTGGTGACGGCCTACATCGCCGCCGCGGTGAAGGCCAAGGTGACGCTGGTCGAGAAGCACCGCATGGGCGGCGACTGCCTCAACACCGGCTGCGTGCCGTCGAAGGCGCTGATCCGCTCGGCGAAGTTTCTTTCCCATGCGCGCCGCGCGCGCGAGTTCGGCATGCGGCAGGCGCCGGTCGAGTTCGATTTCGCCGAGGTGATGGCGCGCGTGCAGTCGGTGGTGCGCACGGTCGAGCCGCACGATTCGGTGGCGCGCTACACCGAACTGGGCGTCGAGGTGCTCGAAGGCACGGCGAAGGTCGTCTCGCCCTGGGCAGTGGAGGTAGCGACGGCCGCCGGCACGCAGACGCTGACCAGCCGCGCCATCGTCATCGCCGCCGGGGCGCGGCCCTTCGTGCCGCCGATCCCCGGCCTCGAGGAGGTCGGCTACCTGACCTCCGACACGGTGTGGAACCTGCGCGAGCTGCCGCGGCGCCTGGTGGTGCTCGGCGGCGGGCCGATCGGCTCCGAGCTAACGCAGGCCTTCGCGCGCCTCGGCGCCAGGGTGACCCAGGTGGAGATGCTGCCGCGCCTGCTGATGCGCGAAGACCCGGAAGTGTCGGAGATGGTGGCGCGGCGCTTCCGCGAGGAAGGCATCGAGGTTCTGTTGAATCACAAGGCGAAGCAGTTCCTCGTCGACAACGGCGAGAAGGTCCTCGTCGCCGAGCACGACGGCCGCGACGTGCGCATCCCCTTCGACGCCGCGCTGGTGGCGGTGGGGCGCGTCGCCAACCTGAAGGGTTACGGCCTGGAGGAACTGGGCATTCCGGCCGGCCGCACCGTGGAGACCAACGCGTACCTGCAGACGATCTACCCGAACATCTACGCCGCCGGCGACGTCGCCGGCCCCTTCCAGTTCACCCACACCGCCGCGCACCAGGCCTGGTACGCGGCGGTGAATGCGCTGTTCGATCCGCTGAAGAAGTTCAAGGCCGACTATTCGGTGATCCCCTGGGCCACCTTCACCGAGCCGGAGGTGGCGCGCGTCGGCCTCAACGAGCTGGAAGCGAAGGAAAAGGGCATCGCCCACGAGGTCACGGTGTACGGCCTCGACGACCTCGACCGCGCCATCGCCGATTCCGAGGCGCACGGCTTCGTCAAGGTGCTCACCGCGCCGGGAAAGGACCGCATCCTCGGCGTCACCCTTGTCGGCGAGCACGCCGGCGACCTGATCGCCGAATACGTGCTGGCGATGAAGCAGGGCATCGGCCTCAACAGGATCCTCGGCACCATCCACATCTATCCGACGCTGGCCGAGGCCAACAAGTACGCCGCCGGCGCCTGGAAGCGGGCGCATGCGCCGCAGCGGCTGCTCGAGTGGGTCGGCCGCTTCCACGCCTGGCGGCGCGGGTGAAAACGGCCGCCGTGCTGCGGCGACTGACTTTTTCGGCGGACCTATAATCGGCGCGATGTTGTCCATCATCGTCCCCACCCTCGATGAAGCCGAAGGCATCGCCGCGGCACTGGCGGCGCTCGCCCCGCTGCGCGCGCGCGGCGCCGAGGTGATCGTCGCCGACGGCGGCAGCGCGGACGGCACGGCGGTCCTGGCGCTGCCGCATGCCGAGCGCGTGCTGGCGGCGCCGCGCGGCCGCGCCCGCCAGATGAACGCCGGCGCCGCCGCGGCGCGCGGCGACGCACTGCTGTTCCTGCATGCCGACACGCGCCTGCCCGCCGATGCCGACCGGCTGGTCGCGGCGGCGCTGGCGCGCGGCGCGCCATGGGGGCGCTTCGACGTCGCCATCGCCGGCCGCCACCCGCTGCTGCCGCTCATCGCCGGCCTGATGAACCTGCGCTCGCGCCTGACCGGCATCGCCACCGGCGACCAGGCGATATTCGTGGCGCGCGCCGCCTTCGAGGCCGCCGGCGGCTTCGCCGACATCCCGCTCATGGAGGACATCGACTTCTCGCGCCGCCTGCGGCGCCTTGCCCGCCCCGCCTGCCTGCGCGCGAAGGCGGTGACCTCCGGCCGGCGCTGGGAACGGCACGGCGTGCTGCGCACGGTGCTGCTGATGTGGGCCTTGCGGCTGCGCTACTTTTTCGGCGCGCCGCCCGACAAGCTGGCCCGGCTGTATGGCTATGCGCCGCGCGAACGGTGACGGGCGGGTGCGCATCGCCATCCTGGCCAGGGCGCCGCAGCCCGGCCTGGCCAAGACGCGGCTGATCCCGCGCCTGGGCGAGCAGGGCGCCGCCTCCCTGCAGCGCTGGCTGCTGCAGCGCGCCGTGGCGACGGCGCTGGCGGCGGACACCGGCCCGGTCGAGTTGTGGTGCGCGCCGGACGAGCGGCACCCGGATTTCGAGGTGTGCCGCGCCCTCGGCCCGCTGCGCCTGCACCGGCAGCCCGAGGCGGACCTCGGCGCGCGCATGCTGGCGGCGCTGGCGCAGACGCCCGCCCAGCCGACGCTGGTGATCGGCACCGACTGCCCGGCGCTCACGCCCGCGCTGCTGCGCCGCGCCGCCGCCTGCCTGCGGGACGGCGACGACGATGCGGTCGTGCTGCCGGCCGAGGACGGCGGCTATGTCCTCATCGGCCTGCGCGAAGCGGCGGCCGCGCCGTTCGCCGGCGTCGCGTGGGGCGGCGCCCAGGTCATGGCGCAGACCCGCGCGCGCCTGGCGGCACTCGGCTGGCGCTGGTCGGAACCGGCGACGCTGTGGGACGTGGACCGGCCGGCGGATT
This sequence comes from Sulfuritalea sp., assembly GCA_011526165.1. Taxonomy (GTDB): domain Bacteria; phylum Pseudomonadota; class Gammaproteobacteria; order Burkholderiales; family Rhodocyclaceae; genus Desulfobacillus. The sequence continues at coordinate 7,232 of WYAY01000049.1, read as the reverse complement.
TCGACCGGCTCGCCGCGCTGTGCCCCGACATGCTCGACTGGCTGCGGGAGGCGGCGTGAGCGCCGCCCGCCGCGCAGCGGCGAACGACCGTCGCCCCCTTCGCGGGGAAGGGGGATGGGGGACAGGTCCATGAAGCGGCTGCTGCTGGCCGGCGCCGGGCACGCCCACCTGCAGGTGCTCAAGTCGCTGGCGGCGCGGCGGCGGCGCGACGTCGAGGTCGTCCTCGTCACGCCGCATCTGCGGCAGATGTATTCCGGCATGCTGCCGGGCTGGATCGCCGGGCACTACGCCCTCGCCGAATGCGCCGTGCGGCTCGAGCCGCTGCTGCGGACGGCCGGCGTGCGTCTGGTGCAGGACAGTGTGGCCGGCATGGATGCCGGCCGCCGCGTCGTCCGCTGCGCCGAAGCCGGCGAGATCGGCTACGACGTGCTGTCGGTCGACACCGGCGCCGAACTGGATGCCTCCAGCCTGGCGGCGACGGACGCGGCGCTGCTGCCGGTCCGCCCGCTGGAAGCCTTCGTCGTCGCCTGGGACCGGCAGGCCGAGCGCTTCCTGCGCGCCGGCCGCGCGGCGGTGGCCGTCGTCGGCGGCGGCGCGGCCGGCGTCGAGCTGGCCCTGGCCATCCGCCATCGCCTGGCGCATCGGCTCGGCGGCGACAAGGCGCGCGTGACGCTCGTGGCGGGCGGCGGCCTGCTGGCGGGGCATGGCGCCGCCGTCGTGGCGCGCGCCGAAGCCGCGCTGAAGCAATACGGCGTCGACATCGCGCGATCGCATGCCGCCGGCGCGCCGGCGGGGCTGCTGCTGGCCAGCGGCGAGGAACTCGCCGCGGACTGCATCGTGGCGGCGACGGGCGCGGCGGCGCCCGGCTGGACAAAGGACGCCGGCCTGGCGCTGGACGGGCGCGGCTTCCTCGCCGTCGGCGACGGCCAGCGCAGCATTTCCCATGCCGAGGTGTTCGCCGCCGGCGACATCGCCTCGCGGACGGATGCGCCCCACGCCCGCTCCGGCGTGTATGCCGTGCGGGCCGGCCCTGTGCTGAGCGTCAACCTGCAGCGCACGCTGGAGGGGCGGCCGCTCGCCGCCTACCGTCCGCAGCGGCACAGCCTCTACCTGCTGGCGACCGGGCCGAAGGAGGCGATCGCCTCCTGGCGGGGCCTGTGCTTCGCCGGGAAGTGGGTCTGGCGCTGGAAGGATCGCATCGACCGCGCCTTCGTCGCGCGCTTCGACGCCGGATTGAACCTCCCGGCCGGCAAACCGTCATAATGGCGGCATGAAATCCCACCACATCCACCTTGCCGCCGGACTGGGCGGGCTGCTGTTCGTCGTCTTCGCCGTTTACTACCTGCAGGAGAAGCTCGGCCTGCTGCCCTGCCCGCTGTGCGTGATCCAGCGCATTTTCTTCATCCTGTTCTCGCTCACCGCGCTGGCCGCCGCCTTCCACCGCCCGGCCGGGGCGGGGCGCTGGCTCTACCTCGGCCTGCTCGATTTGTGGGCGACCCTCGGCGCGGCGGTCGCCGCCTGGCAAGTCTACCTCACCTACCATCCGCAGGCCGCCGAGTGCGGCATCAGCCCGGAGGAGCGCTTCCTCAACGGCCTGCCGCTGGCGAAATGGTGGCCGGCGATGTTCGAGGCCAACGGCGACTGCACCAAGGTCGACTGGACCTTCCTCGGCCTCTCGGTGCCGGAACTGTCGCTGATCGCCTTCGTGCTGCTCTCTGCCATAGCCGTCTACGCCGCGCTGCGCCCTGAAGAACGGCGGTAGCCGTTCTGAAGAAGTACGCTTGGGGTGCGCCCCGCCTCGCGGTAAAATCGCGGCATCATGAGCAAGGACAAGAACGCGCCCGTCGCGGCGCCCACCCCGCCCGTTTCGAATTTCATCCGCCAGATCATCGAGGCCGACCTCGCTGCCGGCAAGCACGCCGGCGTCACCTGGGCCGGCCAGCCCGGCCCGGCCGCGGCCCATGCCGGGGCGCCGCTCGACAGCGCCAGGATCCGCACGCGCTTCCCGCCCGAGCCGAACGGCTACCTGCACATCGGCCACGCCAAGTCGATCTGCCTCAACTTCGGCCTGGCGCGCGACTACGCCGGCGCCTGCCACCTGCGCTTCGACGACACCAACCCGGAGAAGGAAGAGCAGGAGTACGTCGATTCGATCATCGAATCCGTACGCTGGCTCGGCTTCGACTGGGGACCGAACGAATACTTCGCCTCGGACTACTTCGACTTCATGTACGAGGCGGCGCAGTACCTGATCCGCAGCGGCCATGCCTACGTCGATTCGCAAAGCGCCGAGGAGATGCGCGCCAGCCGCGGCACGCTGACCGAGCCGGGCAAGGACAGCCCGTTCCGCAGCCGCAGCGCCGAGGAGAACCTCGACCTCTTCCGCCGCATGGAGGCCGGCGAGTTCCCCGACGGCACCCACGTGCTGCGCGCCAAGATCGACATGGCCTCACCCAACATCAACCTGCGCGACCCGGTCCTCTACCGCATCCGCCACGCCGCGCACCACCGCGCCGGCGACACCTGGAACGTGTACCCGATGTACACCTTCGCCCACCCGATCGAGGACGCGCTGGAGCGCATCACCCACTCCATCTGCACGCTGGAGTTCGAGGACCAGCGGCCGTTCTACGACTGGCTGCTCGACAAGCTGGCCGAAGGCGGTCTGCTGGCGCGGCCGCTGCCGCAGCAGATCGAGTTCGCCCGCCTCAACCTCTCCTACGTCGTGCTGTCGAAGCGCAAGCTCATCCAGCTGGTGCAGGAGCGGCACGTCGACGGCTGGGACGACCCGCGCCTGCCGACGCTGGCCGGCGCGCGCCGGCGCGGCTACACGCCGGAAGGCTTCCGCCTCTTCGCCGAGCGCATCGGCGTCGCCAAGGCCGACTCGTGGATCGACTACGGCGTGCTGGAGGAGTGCATGCGCGACGACCTCAACGCGCGCGCCGAGCGCCGCGTCGCCGTGCTCGACCCGCTGAAGCTGGTCATCGACAACTACCCGGCGGGGCAGGAAGAGGAATGCTTCGCGCCCAACCATCCGCAGCTGCCCGAACTGGGCAAGCGCGCCATGCCCTTCTCGCGCGAGCTGTGGATCGAGCGCGAGGATTTCACGGAAAATCCGCCGAAGGGCTATTTCCGCCTGTTCCCCGGCAACTCGGTTCGGCTGCGCTACGGCTACGTCGTGAAGTGCACCGGCTGCGAGAAGGATGCGGCCGGCAACGTCACCGCCGTGCATTGCGAGTATTTCCCCGATTCGAAGAGCGGCACGCCGGGGGCCGACGCCTACAAGGTGAAGGGCAACCTCCACTGGGTCAGCGCGCAGCATGCCTACCGCTGCGAGGTGCGGCTCTACGACCGCCTGTTCCGCGAGCCGAACCCCGGCGCGGGCGGCCGCGACTACCTGGAAGACCTCAACCCGGATTCGAAGCGGGTGATTTCAGTGTGCCTGGAACCGGCGCTGCAAGACGCCAGGCCCGAAGCGCGCTTCCAGTTCGAGCGACACGGCTACTTCGTCGCCGACCGCATCGACTCGATGCCGGGCGCGCCGGTGTTCAACCGGACTGTGACGTTGAAGGAGTCGTGGGGAAAGGTCGATAAGTAGTACGGGGGAGGAGAGGCGGCGCAGCCGTCCTCTCCTTTCGAGACGGTTTTACCTGATCTTCTTGCAATCCCATTCGCCGCCAGAGCATTTGCAGCGTCTGCCATCTCCCGGAATTTTTGTCGTTCCCTCCTTGCACCCCTGCGGCTTCGCCGCCAGGGCCGGGGTCGTCAAGGCGACGTTCGAGAACGAGAATGCCAGGAACACGGTGAGTATTTTCAGCATTGTGCGAATCATGACTCCTCCTTGGGTATGAAATCGCCACCAGCCCCTTCAATGCCGGCGGCATTGAAGTGTCACCCATTCCACCTGCCGGGCAACAGCCCCGTTCAGGCGGAAGCCCGCGCGGTGAAATGTCGTCGATAGCCGACACCTCCAGGCTCGGGAAGGGCATCGGCTTGTCGCCGACGGAACCTGCTGCGGGCGGCTGCGCATCGATGCCTGTCACCCCGCGCCACCGTGGACGGCAATGGCCGCGTCGAGGATCGCCCGCGCTTCGCGCACCAGGCTAGCCCTTCCGCTTCGGCTCGACCGGACCCATGCTCGGCGCGAGGTCGCCGCGCCCTTCACGCAGCGCCTCGCTCCGCTGTTCGCAACGCCGCAGCACCTCGCGCTGCTGCTCGTCGTTGTAGGCCACCCACCAGTCGCGCTCGTCCTGGGTGCGGTAGCAGCCCTTGCAGAGGCCGACGGCTTCATCCATCTCGCAGACCTTGACGCAGGGCGAGCGCACCGGGGTGGGGGTTAGAGTCTTGTTCATGCACGCGATGGTAGCGCCGTTCCGGGCGGCCGCTCAAGCCGCCAGGGAAAAGTCAGTCCGCGGCGGACGGCGCCGGCGCGCTCTCGCCGGCCATGCGCAGGATGGTCTGGCGCACGTCGGCGGAGAGCACCAGTTCGGCATGCGCCGCCGGCACGCTGATGCGCTCGTCGAATTCCAGCAGCCCCGCCTCGCCCTCGCGCAGGATGCCGGCATCGATGAGATGTCCGATGAAGCCGGCGAAGAGCGACTTGTCGGAGAATTCCGGCGCATCGAACTCGTAGAGCAGCGCCAGGCGCTGCGCCAGCAGGTGGCTCGCCTCTTCCAGCGCTTGTCGCGTCAGGCGGCCCGGGCCGTGCCGCTGCAGCAGGGCCAGGGTGAGGAAGTGTCGCTCCAGCGTCGGCCGGATCGCCTCGCCCAGCTGGCGCAGCTCGGCGAAGGCCTGGCTGGTCGGCTCGGGCGCGGCGTAGCGGCCGGTTTCCGGATTGCGCCGCAGCAGGCCGCGCGCGGCAAGCACCGAGACCACCGCCGCCATCGCCCCGGGCAGCGCCTCGGCCGGACAATGCAGGAAGAGTTCCGCGCGCAGCAGCGGGTAGATGCCGGCCACCGCCGCCTCCATGCGCTGCGCGTCGAGGCGGCGGTTGCGCCCGAGCAGGCAGGCCAGCAGCGCCGGCAGGGCGAAGAGATGCAGCACGTTGTTGCGGAAATAGGCGAGCAGCGCCGCCGTGTCGGCGCGCACGCGCAGCAGCTCGCCGAGCGGATGCGGCAGGCGCTCGACGAAGCCGAGCCCCTCCGCGTAGGAGACGATCTCTGCGGCCGGCAGGTCGCAGCCCGCCGCGCCGGGCGAGGGCGGCGCCTCGCGCAGCAGCGCCTGGCAGTGCTCGATCTGGCGCAGCAGCGCCTGGGCATCGGCGGTGTGCTTGGGCGTGGCGAGCAGCGCCAGCGCGACGAGGCTCACCGGCGTCGCCACCGCCGCGGCGTTGATGCGCCGCGCCAGTTCGCCGGCGGCGTCGTTGATCAGCGGGCGCACCCAGTCGGCGCGCGCATCGCCCTCGGCGCGCCAGCCGGGGCGGCGCGCGTCGAGGAACTCCGCCAGCGCCAGCGGTTCGCCGAAGCTCACGTGCACCCGGCCGAACCTGTGGCGCAGCAGGCGCCAGGCGCCGAGCAGGCCGAGCAGCGACTCGCCCCGCTTCGGCTTGCCCTGCAGCTCCTCGAGGAAGGCCTGGCCTTCGAGCAGCTTCTCGTAGCCGAGGTACACCGGCACGAAGACCAGCGGGCGCGTGTCGCCGCGCAGGAAGCTGCGGATGGTCATGCCGAGGATGCCGGCCTTGGGCGCCAGCATGCGGCCGCTGCGGCTGCGCCCGCCCTCGATGAAGTACTCGATGGGGAAGCCGCGCGCGATCATCATGTGCAGGTACTCGTGGAACACCGCCGCGTAGAGCGGCTCGCCCTTGAAGCTGCGGCGCAGGAAGAAGGCGCCGCCGCGGCGCAGCAGCGGCCCGACGACGGGCATGTTCAGGTTGGCGCCGGCGGCGATGTGCGGCGGGGTGAGGCCGCGCTGGTAGACCACGTAGGAGAGCAGCAGGTAGTCGATGTGGCTGCGGTGGCAGGGCAGGTAGACGATCTCCTGTCCCGGCGCGATGCGCGCCGCCGTCTCGAAATTGCGCACCTCGACGCCGGCGTAAAGGCGGGTCCACAGCCAGGTGAGGAACAGCACGAAGGCACGCACCACGCCGTAGGTGTAGTCGGAGGCGATCTCCAGGGCGAAGCCGCGCGCGCGGCGTTCGGCCTCTGCCTCGGAGATGCGCTTCCCGGCGGCCTCGGCGGCGATCTGCGCCCGCACGGCGGCGGATTCCAGCAGGGTGTCGACCTGGGTGTTGCGGTGGGAGAGGTCGGGACCGATGGCGATCTCGCGCTGGCGGCGGAAATGCACGCGCAGCACGCGCGCCAGCTTGCGAACGGCGCGCGCACCGTCGGGCTCGCCCTCGAGCAGGACGCGCAGGGAGAGCGGCGCGCCGAAGCGCAGCAGGGCCTGGCGGCCGTGCAGCAGCACGGCGAAGAACTGGCGCAGGCGGCCGGGCGCGCGCCAGGTCTCGGCGAACAGCGCCTTGAGGATGGAGTCCTGCTTGTCGGGGGCGCGCCCCCAGAGCAGGCTGACCGGCACGATCTGCACGTCGCAGGCGGGGTCGGCCAGGGCGGCCTGGACCATGTCGACCAGCAGGGGCGAATGGCCGTGGCGCTCCTTCGCCGTCGCCGTCAGCCGGCGCGCCCGCGCCAGGAAGAAAAAAGAGCGCCTGGCCCTGAGGGGGCCGAGGGCGAGCGGCGCGCGCGGCGGCGGCAGGCCGGCGCGGCGCGCCTCCTCGATCAGCACCAGCAGGTTGGACAGGTAGCGTTCGTCGAGGACGTAGCACACCGGCCGCAGCGCATCGAGGCCGAGTTCCGCCGGCTTCTCCGGCAGCACGGCCGGCCTGACCCAAAGGTAGAGCAGCCGGCGCAGCAGCGTCAGCGTGAGGCCGGCGATGTCCAGCGGCTGCGGCATATTGGGCGGGAACGCCTAATTCCGGTGGTGTTGTCCGGGAGTATACTTGGCCTTCCTCCCGCCGGACGAGATCGCATGACCCCGCTGCCCAGCTACACCCTGCGCGAAGAGATCGCCAGCAGCATCACGCATGGCGTCGGCGCCGTGCTGGCCATCGCCGGCCTGGCGGTGCTGGTGGCCTTCGCCACGCTGCACGGCGACGCCTGGCACGTGGTGGGCTGCAGCATCTTCGGCGCCGCGCTGATCCTCTGCTTCACCGCCTCGACGCTGTACCACAGCGTGCAGGTCGAGCGCGCCAAGCGCCTGCTGCGCACGCTCGACCATACCGCCATCTTCCTGCTCAT
>WYAY01000048.1 GCA_011526165.1 Sulfuritalea sp. | reverse complement strand
TTCAGCAGGCCCATGCGCTGGTCGAGCTTCTCCTGCGTCAGCTTGCCCTTCTTGAGGGAGTTCTCGTAGTTCTTGCGGATGATGCCGACGCCCTTCTCCAGCGCCTCCTGCTTCGTCTCGAGGATGGTCACCGGGATGCCGGCGTTGAGGAAGTTCATGGTGATGCCGCCGCCCATGGTGCCGGCGCCGATGACGCCGACCTTGGCAATCGTGCGCGTCGGCGTGTCTTCCGGCACGTCGGCGATCTTCGAGGCGGCGCGCTCGCCGAAGAAGGCGTGGCGCAGGGCCTTCGACTCGGGCGTCTGCACCAGATGGACGAAGGCCTCGCGCTCGATCCGCATGCCCTCGTCGAAGGGCTTGGTGACGGCAGCGGCGACGGCGTCGACGCACTTCAGCGGCGCCGGGAAGTTCTTCGCCACCGCGCCGACGGTGTTGCGGGCGAACTGGAAGAAGCCTTCCGCGTTCGGGTAGTCGACCTTCAGGTCGCGCACGCGCTTCAACGGCCGCTTCTCCTTCACCACCTTTTCGGCAAAGGCCAGCGCGCCGGCCTGCAGGTCGCCGTCGACGAACTCGTCGAACAGCGGCGTACCCTTCAGCTGCTCGGAGGGCACGATGGCGCCGGAGACGATCATGTTGAGCGCCGCCTCCGGCCCGAGCAGGCGCGGCAGTCGCTGCGTGCCGCCGGCGCCGGGCAGGATGCCGAGCTTCACTTCCGGCAGGGCGATCTGCGCACCGGCCACGGCGACGCGGTAGTGGCAGCCGAGCGCCAGTTCCAGGCCGCCGCCCATGCAGGCGCCGCCGATGGCGGCGACGACGGGCTTGCTGCTGGATTCGACGATGCGGATGACGGTGTTGAGGTTCGGTTCGGCCAGCGCCTTGGGCGAGTTGAACTCGCGGATGTCGGCGCCGCCCGAGAAGGCCTTGGCCGTGCCGATCAGCACGACGGCCGACACCTTGGGGTCGGCCAGGGCCTGGTCGAGGCCGGCGACGATGCCGCTGCGCAGCTCGTAGCCAAGGCCATTGACCGGCGGGTTGTTCATGGAAATCAAGGCGATGGCGCCGTGGGTTGAATAGGCGGCTTGGGTCATAAGTGCATGTCCTTGCTTGTGCTGATAACGTGAAGTTTCGCTGTGCGGAATTGTATTTCGCTTTATTCGAAAGCATGGTATCGTTCGATTCGTATTTTGTAAACAACACGACGGACACCCCCATGGAAAACAGAGACAAGCTGTATATTGACGGCCGCTGGGCGGCCCCCTCCGGCAAGAAGACCATCGACGTCATCAGCGCCTCCACCGAAGAAGTCATGGGGCGCATCCCCGAAGGCGACGCCTCGGACGTCCAGGCCGCCGTGGCCGCCGCCCGCCGCGCCTTCGACGGCTGGGCCGCCACCCCCGTCGCCGAGCGCGCCGCCTTCCTCAAGAAAATCCAGGAGGGCCTCAAGGCCCGCGCCGACGACATCGCCCGCACCATCGCCGGCGAAGTCGGCATGCCGCTGAAGCTCTCGGCCATGATCCAGGCCGGCTCGCCCATCGGCACCTTCGGCATGTATGCGCGCATGCTCGGCGACTTCGCCTTCGAGGAGAAGGTCGGCCACTCGCTGGTCGTGCGCGAGCCGATCGGCGTCGTCGCCGCCATCACACCGTGGAACTATCCGCTGCACCAGATCGCCGCCAAGGTCGCGCCGGCGCTGGCCGCCGGCTGCACGGTGGTGCTGAAGCCTTCGGAAGTCGCCCCGCTCAACGCCTTCATCCTCGCCGACGTGATCGATTCGGCCGGCCTGCCGGCGGGCGTCTTCAACCTCGTCACCGGCTACGGCCCGGTGGTCGGCGAAGCGATGGTCACCCACCCCGAGGTGGACATGGTCTCCTTCACCGGCTCGACCCGCGCCGGCAAGCGCGTCGCGGAGCTCGCCTCGCAGACCGTCAAGCGCGTCGCGCTGGAGCTGGGCGGCAAGTCGGCCGCGGTGATCCTCGACGACGCCGACTTCGCCGCCGCCGTGCGCGGCACGGTGAATGCCTGCTTCCTCAACTCCGGCCAGACCTGCACGGCGCACACGCGCATGCTGGTGCCCGAGTCGCGCTACGCCGAAGTGGCGAAGCTCGCCGCCGAAGCCGCCGCCAAGTTCACCGTCGGCGATCCCTTCGCCGAGACGAGCAAGCTGGGACCCCTGATCTCCGCCGCCCAGCGCGACCGCGTGCAGGACTTCATCCGCAAGGGCATCGCCGAGGGCGCGGAACTCCTCTGCGGCGGCCCCGACGCGCCGGCCGGCCTGAGCAAGGGCTACTACGTACAGCCGACGGTGTTCGGCCGCGTCAAGCCGGGCAGCACCATCGAGCAGGAGGAGATCTTCGGCCCGGTGCTCTCCATCGTCACCTACAAGGACGAGAACGAGGCCGCGCGCATCGCCAACGGCACGCCCTACGGCCTCGCCGGCGCGGTGTGGGCCGGCAGCGACGAGCGCGCCATCGCCTTCGCCCGCCGCATGCGCACCGGCCAGGTGGACATCAACGGCGGCGCCTTCAACGCCCTCGCCCCCTTCGGCGGCTACAAACAGTCGGGCAACGGCCGCGAGCTGGGCAAGTACGGCCTCGAGGAATTCCTCGAGTACAAGGCGCTGCAGTTCAAGCCGGCCAAATAACCATCCCCTCTCCCCGCCTGCGGGGAGAGGGTCAGGGAGAGGGGCAAGCGTCGGAGCCCCCAAACCCCCCGCCCCACTCCCGCGAGCGGGAGAGGGGATCAACTCAAAGGAGAACAGTATGCTCAAGCTCTGCGGCTTCGCCGTCAGCAACTACTACAACAAGGTCAAGCTGTCCCTGCTCGAGAAGGGCGTGCCCTTCGAGGAGGAGCTGGCCTACCCCTCGCAGAAGGAGGAGTTCCGCAAGGACTCGCCGATGGGCAAGGTGCCCTTCCTGCGCACCGGGCGCGGCGTGCTCACCGAGTCGCAGGTGCTCACCGAGTACATCGAGGACACCTACCCCGAGCCGCCGCTCTACCCGAAGGACCCCTTCGAGCGCGCCCGCTGCCGCGAGCTGATCGAGCACATCGAGCTGCACATCGAGCTGCCGGCGCGGCGCCTCTACCATGAAGTGTTCTTCGGCGGCAGCGTCTCCGACGAGACCAAGAAGGAAGTCGAGCAGCTGTTGGAGAAAGGCGCCCGCAGCCTCGCCCACATTGCCCGCTTCGATCCCTTCATCGCCGGCAAGGACTTCACCCACGCCGACTGCGCCGCCTTCGTGCACCTGCCCCTGCTCTCGCAGGCGAGCAAGAAGGCCTACGGCCGCGACTTCGTCGACGAATTCCTGCCGCAGGCCAAGGCCTACCTGAAGATGATCGGCGAGCGGCCGCACGCGCAGAAGGTCAACGCCGACCGCAAGGCGGCCTTCGAAGCCTACGCTGCCGCCAAGGCCGCCAAGAAATAACGAGGAAACCGCATGGACCTGAACTACACACCCGAAGAACAGGCGTTCCGCGCCGAGGTGCGCGCCTTCGTCACCGGCCACCTGCCGGCCGACATCAGCGCCAAGGTGAAGCACGGCAAGCGCCTCGCCAAGGACGACTTCGTGCGCTGGCAGAAGATCCTCCACCAGAAAGGCTGGGGCGCGACGATGTGGCCGACGAAGTTCGGCGGCACCGGCTGGTCGGCGGTACAGCAGCACATCTTCGAGGAGGAATGCGCCGAGGCCGGCGCGCCGCTGCAGCTGCCCTTCGGCCTGAAGATGGTGGCGCCGGTGATCATGGCCTTCGGCAACCAGGCGCAGAAGGACCATTTCCTGCCGCGCATCGTCGACGGCAGCGACTGGTGGTGCCAGGGCTACTCCGAGCCGGGCTCCGGCTCCGACCTCGCCTCGCTGAAGACGAAAGCGGAAAACAAGGGCGACCACTACATCGTCAACGGCCAGAAGACCTGGAACACGCTCGGCCAGTACGCCGACTGGATATTCTGCCTGGTGCGCACCAGCTCGGAGGGCCGCCAGCAGGAGGGCATTTCCTTCCTGCTCATCGACATGAAGACGCCGGGCATCACGGTGCGCCCGATCATCATGAACGACGGCGAGCACGAGATCAACGAAGTCTGGTTCGAGGACGTCAGGGTGCCCGCGCAGAACCTCGTCGGTGAGGAGAACAAGGGCTGGACCTACGCCAAGTTCCTGCTCGGCCATGAGCGCACCGGTATCGCCGGCGTCGGCCGCTCGAAGGCGGCGCTGAAGCACCTCAAGGAAATCGCCCGCAAGGAGACCTCCGCCGGCCGGCCGATGATCGAGGACGCGCGCTTCCGCGACCGCATCGCCCAGGTCGAGCTGGAACTGATGGCGCTGGAGATCACCAATATGCGCGTGCTCTCCGCCGAGAAGGAGAAGAAGGCGCCGGGACCCGAAGCCTCGATCCTCAAGATCAAGGGCTCGGAGATCCAGCAGGCCATCGCCGAACTGCAGATGCAGGCGCTCGGCCACTACGCCCTGCCCTGGCTGCCCGAGGCGCTCGACGCGGCGTGGACCGGCGTGCCGGTCGGCGCCGACTACGTCACGCCGCTCTCCGGCCACTACTTCAACTACCGCAAGACGACCATCTACGGCGGTTCCAACGAGATTCAAAAGAACATCATCGCCCAGATGATCCTCGGACTCTGATCATGGACTTCAACTACACCGACGAACAAAACGCCCTGCGCGACACCCTCTCCCGCTACATCGCCAAGGACTACCCGTTCGAAGCGCGCCGCGCGCTGGCGAAATCCGCCGAGGGCTTCAGCCGCGACCACTGGAAGCAGTTCGCCGACCTCGGCCTGCTGGCCCTACCCTTCCCCGAGGAGTTCGGCGGGCTGAGCGGCAACGCCGTCGACACGATGCTGGTGATGGAAGCCTTCGGCCGCGGCCTGGTGCTCGAGCCTTATCTCGCCACGGTGGTCGTCGCAGGCCACCTCATCCGCGACGCCGGCAGCGCGGCGCAAAAGGAAGCCATCCTCTCCGCCATCGCCGGCGGCGAGCGCATGCTGGCCCTGGCCCACTACGAGCGCGAGGCGCGCTACAAAGTCAGTCTGGTCAATACGGCGGCAAAACAGGACGGCGCCGGCTGGAAGCTCAGCGGCGGCAAGGGCGTGGTGCTGGGCGGCAACGCCGCCGACACCCTGCTCGTCACGGCCAATACCGGCAAGGGCCTCTCGCTGTTCCTGGTCGACGCCAAGTCCGCGGGCGTCGCCGTGCGCAGCTACATGACGCAGGACGGCGGCCGCGCCGCGGAAATCGCGCTGGACAACGTCGCCGTCGGCAAGGACGCGCTGGTCGGCCCCGAGGGCAGCGCCCTGCCGCTCGTCGAGCGGGCGCTGGACTACGGCATCGCCGCGCTGTGCGCCGAGGCCGTCGGCATCATGGCGGCGCTGGACGAGGCGACGCTGGAGTATCTCAAGACGCGCAAGCAGTTCGGCCAGCCGATCGGCCGCTTCCAGGCGCTGCAGCACCGCATGGTGGACATGGTCATCGCCACCGAACAGGCGCGCTCGATGGCCATGATGGCCGCGGTGAAGGCCGACTCGCCCGACGCCGCCGAGCGCCGCCGCGCGATCTCCGCCGCCAAGACCTACATCGGCCAGCAGGCACGCTTCGTCGGCCAGCAGGCGGTGCAGCTGCACGGCGGCATGGGCGTGGTGGATGAGCTCAACGTCAGCCACTACTTCAAGCGCCTGACCATGATCGAGCTCACCTTCGGCAACACCGACCACCACCTCGGCCTGTTCAGCGACACGCTGCTGGCGGCGTGATGCCATGAGCGAGAACATCGTCACCGAACTCGCCTTGGGCGTCCTGCGCATCGAGATGCGCCGGCCGGAGAAGAAGAACGCCCTCACCGGCCCGATGTACGCCGCCATGGCCGATGCCCTCGAGCGCGCCGCGCGCGAGGACGCCGTGCGGGTGGTGCTGATCCACGGCCAGTCCGAGGTGTTCACCGCCGGCAACGACCTCGCAGACTTCCTCGACGGCCCGGCCGACGATCCGAATCGGCCGGTGTTCCGCTTCCTGCGCAACATCGCCGCCGCGCCGAAACCGCTGGTTGCCGCCGTCACCGGCAACGCCGTCGGCGTCGGCACCACCATGCTGCTGCACTGCGACCTGGTGTATGCCGGCGAAAGCGCTCGCTTCCAACTGCCCTTCGTCAACCTCGCGCTGTGCCCGGAGGCCGCCTCCAGCCTGCTGCTGCCGCGCCTCGCCGGCCACCAGCGCGCCGCCGAGCTGCTGTTCTTCGGCGAGCCGTTCGGCGCCGCTAAAGCCCATGAGATCGGCCTCGCCAACGCCGTGCTGCCCGACGCCGGGGTGTTCGCCCACGCGCGGGAGCGCGCGCAGAAGCTCGCCACCCTGCCGGCCGCCTCGCTGCGCGAGACCAAGCGCCTGCTCAAGCAGTCCATCGCCGCCCTCGTGCCGCAGGTGATGCAGGACGAAGGCGAGATCTTCAAGCGCCAGCTTGCCTCGCCGGCGGCGAAGGAGGCCTTCAGCGCCTTCCTGGAGAAGCGCAAGCCGGATTTCTCGAAGTTCCAGGGAGCCTCGGAAGGATGAGCAAGAAATATTACTGGGAGGATTTTCCCGTCGGTTCGGTCACCGAGTACGGCGGCGTGACGCTGACGAAGGAAGACATCGTCCGCTTCGCGAAGGAATTCGACCCGCAGCCCTTCCACATCGACGAGGAGGCGGCGAAGCACTCCCAGTTCGGCGGGCTGGTCGCCAGCGGCTGGCACACCTGCAGCCTGTGCATGCGCATGATGTGCGACGCCTACCTGCTCGATTCCGCCAACCTCGCCTCGCCCGGCGTGGAGAACATCCGCTGGCTGAAACCGGTGCGCCCGGGCGACACCCTGCACGTGCGCAGCGTCGTGCTGGAAGCGCGCCCGCTGGAGAGCAAGCCGCACATCGGCCTGATGCGCAACCGCTGGGAGGTGCTCAACCAGAACGGCGAGGAAGTCATGCAGATGGAAGGCTACGGCATGATGCACCGGCGCAGCCACAGGAAATGAAGATCCACGTCCTGCTGAAGAAGGAGGAGCTCGACGCCCAGCGCCTGCCCGGCAAGACGGTGGTCGTGCTCGACATCCTCTTCGCCACCTCCAGCATCGTCGCCGCGCTGGCGCACGGCGCCGCCGAGGTGATCCCAACGCTCGACGGCGCGGCGGCGCAGGCCGAGGCGGCGCGCCATCCGGCCGGCTCCTGCGTGCTCTCCGGCGAGCTCAACGCCGAGACCCTCCCGGGTTTCGTGCACCCGACGCCGCTGCACCTGCTTGCGGAGAACCTCGCCGGCAGGACGCTGGTGTACTCCACCACCAACGGCACGGTGGCGGTCGCCAAGTCGCGCGAGGCCGACCACGTCTATGCTGCGGCGCTGCTCAACGGCGAGGCGGTAGTAAAGCACATCGCCCAGCGCCACGCCGACGAGACGGTGCTCATCGTCTGCTCCGGCTCGGCCGACAACTTCAACCTGGAAGACTTCTACGGCGCCGGCTACCTGGTCTCGCTCTTCGCGCAGCAGGGGCAGGAACATGAATTCTCCGACGCCGCCCTCGCCGCCCAATTGCTCTACGAACACGGCGAGGCCGGCGAATGCCTGCGCCGCGCCCGCGTCGGCCGCATGATGCTCGAGCGCCGCCTCGAACAGGAGGTCGACTTCGCCGCGCAGAAAAGCCTGTACGCGGTGGTGCCGAAACTGGATGGCAATAGCCTGAGGGCCGCATGACCGTGCTCCAGCACCACTACGTCGATTTCGACGACGTGCGCCTGCACTACGTCGACGCCGGCGACGGCCCGCTCATGCTCTTCGTGCACGGCTTCCCGGAGTTCTGGCACGCCTGGCAGGCGCAACTGGAGGAATTCTCGCGCGACCACCACGCCGTCGCCCCCGACCTGCGCGGCCACAACCTCTCCGGCAAACCGAGCGACGCCAAGGCCTACCGGCCGAAGCGCCTCGTCGCCGATCTGCGCCGGCTGATCGACCACCTCGGCGGCCGGCCCGCCATCGTGGTGGCCCACGACTGGGGCGGCGCCGCGGCGTGGAACCTCGCCGCTGCGCATCCCGAATACCTCGAGAAGCTGGTCATCATCAACTCGCCGCATCCGGTCACCTTCGCCCGCGAGTTGCGCGACAGCCCGGCGCAGCAACAGGCCAGCGCCTACATGAACTGGCTGCGCCGGCCCGGCGCGGCGGAGAAGCTGCTGGAGGACGACTGCGCGCGGCTCGCCGCCATGCTCGCGCAGTCGACCGCCGATCCGCGCTGGCTGACGCCCGACCTGCTGGCGCGCTACCGCGAGGCGTGGACCCAGCCCGGCGCCATGGACGCCAGCCTGAATTTCTACCGCGCTACGCCGCTCCACCCGCCCACGCCCGCGGAGCCCGGCGCAGCCAGCCTGCAGCTCGACCCGGCCGCCTTCACCGTGCGCGTGCCGACGCTGGTGATCTGGGGCGAACGCGACACCGCGCTGCTGCCGGGCCTGCTCGACGGCCTGGAGGCGCTGGTGCCGCAACTGACGCTGAAACGCATCCCCGACGCCTCGCACTGGGTCATCCACGAACGGCCGGAGGAAGTAAATCGTATGATCCGGGAATTCGTCGGAAACTGAGCATGGCCAAAATCACCATCAAAAACCCGGAAGAACTCAAGCAGTGGGTCGGCAAGGAGGTCGCCACGAGCGACTGGCTCACCGTCGACCAGGACCGCATCGACCGCTTCGCCGACGCCACCGGAGACCACCAGTGGATCCACGTCGACCCCGTGCGCGCCAAGGCCGAATCGCCCTTCGGCACGACCATCGCCCACGGCTATCTGACGCTCTCGCTGCTGCCGCACATGATGATGGAGACGCTCGACGTGCAGGGCGGCCGCATGAGCATCAACTACGGCCTCAACCGCGTGCGCTTCTCCGCCCCGGTGCGCGCCGGCGACCGCATCCGCACCCGCTTCACCCTCGCCCGCCTGGAAGACATCCCCGGCGGCATCCAGTACACCTGGCACGCCCTGATCGAGATCGAAGGCCAGCACAAGCCCGCCTGCGTCGCCGAGATGATCGCGCGGCGCTACGCCTGACGTCCCGACATGAAGTCAGTCCCGGCGGCGCACCGTCGCTGCAAGACCAGCTGACCGGCGTGGATTAACGTGGCACGACGCGGGCGTCTTCACCGCTGCCCTGGATCGTCACGTTCTGGCCGACGGCCAGGCTCATGTTGGCCGGCTGCGTGATCGTGACCAGTACGCCGGTGGTGGTGCGCACGACGATCTGCTGGCCACCCACGGGTTTCGCGTAGCGCTGCTGAACCTTGTGGCCGGCATAGGCACCGCCGATGGCGCCGAGCACCAAGGCGACATCGCGCCCGGTGCCTTTGCCGATCATGCTGCCGACGCCGAGGCCGACGACGCCGCCATCTATCCGCTGGTGCACCAGAACGACATCCCGCTCGTCGGGCCCTACTCCGGCGCCACGGTGCTGCGCGATCCCGCCAGGTTCCGCTACCTCTTCTTCACGCGGGCTTCCTATGCCGACGAGACCGAGAAGATGGTCGAACAGCTGACGTCGACCGGCGTCAAGGAAATCGCCGTCGTCTACCAGGACGACCACTTCGGCAAGGCCGGCCTGCAGGCCGCCGTCGAAGCGCTCGGCAAGCGCCAGATGAAGCCGGTGTCGGTCGGCGCCTTCAACATCGCCAAGCTGGAAGAGGCCGTGCCCGCCGCCGAAGCGGTGCTGAAGGGCAACCCCTCCGCCATCATCATCGCCAGCTCCGGCAAGGGCACCACGTCGTTCATCAAGGAGGTGCTCAAGCGCGGCCAGCGCCCCGCCTTCTATTGCCTGTCGGTGACCAACCCGAAGCAGCTCTGGGCCGACCTCGGCCAGGACGCGCACGGCGGCGGCGTCGCCCAGGCGGCGCCCTCGCCCTGGCGCGCCACCCTGCCGCTGGTGCGCGAATACCAGCAGGTCGTGGCGAAAGTGGCGGTGGAAGCGCTGCGCCGCGCCGGCAAGGACCTGACGCGCGAGAAATACCTGGCGGCGCTGGAAGGCATGCAGCACTACGACCTGGGCGGCTACGCCGTCGGCTACGGCCCGGCCAGCCGCAGCGGCTCGAGCTACGTCGACCTGACCATCATCGGGCGAGACGGGTAGTTCCTGCGCTGAGCGACACGTCAGCCCTGCAGCGCGGACTCGCCGTGCTGCGGGGACTGACTTTTGCCGTCCGGCGCAATTGCCTTCCTGAAGCAGGCACGGCGGGCATGCCGGCGCGACTATAATCGCGCACCATGACCGTTCACCGCTTTGCACTCCGGGGCGAATTCATCCCCCTCAACGACCTGCTCAAGCTGCTCGGCCTGGTGCCCTCCGGCGGCGCCGCCAAGGCCCTGATCGCTGAGGGCGCCGTCGCCGTGGACGGCGAAGTCGAGACCCGCATCCGCCGCAAGCTGCGGGCGGGCGCGGTGGTGCGCTTCGCGGACGAGGAAGTCCGCGTCGTCGCCGCCGACGCAGCCCATCAACCCTGACCGGACCAACCCGCCCATGACCATCCAGTGGTTCCCCGGCCACATGACCTCGGCCCGCAAGGAAGCCGCCAAGACCCTGGCGCTGACCGACGTGGTGATCGAGGTCTGCGACGCGCGCCTGCCGGAGGCGAGCAGCAACCCGATGATCCGCGAGCTGCGCCTGCACCGCCAGCGCCCCTGCCTCAAGCTGCTCAACAAGGCCGACCTCGCCGACCCGGACGTGACCCGGGCCTGGCTCGATTTCTATAACGGCCAGCCCAACGTCAAGGCGGTGGCGATCGCCTGCAAGCAGCCGGGCGAGGCCGCGCGCGTGCCGGCCCTGTGCAAGACCCTGGCGCCGCACCGCAAGGACACCTTCAAGCCGCTGCGCATGCTCATCATGGGCATCCCCAACGTCGGCAAGTCGACCCTGATGAACGCCCTGCTCAAGCGCCGCGTCGCCGCCGTCGGCGACGAGCCGGCAGTGACCAAGACGCAGATGAGCCACGACCTCGGCCCGACGATGACGATCACCGACACGCCGGGCCTGATGTGGCCGAAGATCGAACACGACAGCGACGGCTTCATGCTCGCCGCCTGCCACGCCATCGGCCGCAACGCCGTCATCGATTCGGAAGTGGGGATTTTCCTGGCCGGGCTGCTGCTGCGGCGTTACCCGGACCTGCTCGCCGCGCGCTACGGCATCGACTTCGAAGGTCTGGATGGCGTCGGCATCGTCGAAGCCATCGCGAAGAGGCGCGGCTGCATCGCCAAGGGCCGCCACGCCGGGGAACTGGATTTGGAAAAGGCCGCGATGATCCTGCTCACGGACTTCCGCGGCGGCAAGCTCGGCCGCATCAGCCTGGAAACGCCCGAGAGCCGCGCCGTCATGCTGGCGACGGCGCCCCCGGCCGGCGGATTACAACCGCAGGATGAATAGCGTGATCGACGGGAACGCCACCAGAATGACGACCCGGACGAGATCGCTGACGACGAAGGGCAGCACGCCGCGGTAGGTCTCGCGGATCGACACGCCGGGCGCCATCGACTGGATGACGAAGAGGTTCATGCCCACCGGCGGCGTGATCAGTCCGACCTCGACGACGATCAGCACCAGCACGCCGAACCAGATCGCCAATTCTTCCGGATTCAGTCCGAAGTCCATGCCGGAGACCATCGGGAAGAAGATCGGGATGGTCAGCAGGATCATCGAGAGCGAATCCATCACGCAGCCGAAAATCAGGTAGAAAAGGATGATCAGCCCCAGCACGGCATAGGGGCTCAGCCCCTGCGCGCCGACCCAGGCCGCCAGCTCCTGCGGCAGCATCGACAGGGCGAGGAATGTGTTGTAGGCGGCCGCGCCGAGCACGATCATGAACACCATGGCGGTACCGCCGGCCGTGGCCTCGAAGGCGCGCAGCAGATTGCCGCCTCCCAGGCCGCCCCTGACCCAGGCCAGCAGGCCGGCCGAGGCGGCGCCGACGGCGGCGCCCTCGGTCGGCGTGAAGATGCCGGTGTAGATGCCGCCGATCACGGTGACGAAAATGGCCACCACCGGCCACACCGCCCGCGCAGCGCGCAGGCGCTCCGGCCAGGGCATCGGCGGCACGTGTCCGGCCGAGCCGGGCACCACGCGCACGAAGATGGCGATCACCAGCATGTAGCCCAGCGCAGCGATGATGCCCGGCACGAAGGCGGCGGCGAACAGCTTGGCGATGTTTTGCTCGGCCAGGATGGCGTAGATGACGAGCACGATGGATGGCGGTATGAGGATGCCGAGCGTGCCGCCGGCGGCCAGCAGGCCGGTCGACAGCGCCCCCGAGTAGCCGGCGCGGCGCAGCTCCGGCAACGAGACCTGGCCCATCGTCGCCGCCGTGGCGAGCGAAGAGCCGCAGATCGAGCCGAAGCCGGCGCAGGCGCCGATGGCGGCCATGCCGACGCCGCCCTTGCGGTGGCCGATGAAGGCCTCGGCGGCCTTGAACAGGGCCTGCGACATGCCGCCCAGGGCGGCGAACTGGCCCATCAGCAGAAACAGTGGCACGATCGACAGGGAGTGGCTGGAGAACTGGCTGTAGGCCAGCGTGTTCATCTGGTTGAGCAGCGGGCCGGCGCTGCCATAGACCAGCCAGGAGCCGATCAGGCCGAGCAGCAGCATCGACAGGCCGATCGGCACGCGCAGGAATATCAGCACCAGCAGGACGGGGAACGACCAGGCGGCCAGCGTCAGCGCGTCCATCAGTGTTCCCCCTCGGCGGTCTTGAAGCCCGCCGGCGGTTTCGCCAGGCCGAGGGTTTCGATCAGCCTCCAGGCATACACCACGCAGCCGAACACGGCCGGCAGCATCGAGGCGGCAAAGCCCCACCAGACCGGCATCTGCAGGATGAAGCTCACTTCGCCATTGGCCTTGTAGTCCAGCATGGCAACGCCCATGCGCCAGACCAGCAGCAGCCAGACCGCTAGCATGATCGTGTCGCTGAGCAGTTGCAGGCCGCGGCGCATCGGTGCCGGGTAGGCGTGCCAGAACATGCTGACATCGGCATGGCTGCGCCGCAGGTGGCACCAGGGCAGGAAGCAGAACACGGCCAGAGCAGTGCCGGCCTCGACCAGTTCGAAGTCGCCCGGCACCGGGCCGAGGCCGAAGGAACTGAGGGCGCGTCCGGCGATGCTGACGACGCTGAGGAGCGCCACCAGGGTCAGTGCGGCGCCGCCGAACCAGGCCAGCGCCCGGCTCAGATCATAAAGGAGTTTGCTCATTGTTCAGAGAGTCGGCCCGCCGGTGCAACAGTTCGCTGCTGCACCGACAGGCCGTGACAGGCTTACTTCTTCTTGTTGTGTTTCTCGATGAGGGCTTCGGCCGCGGCCGCCAGCTTCGGGCCGTCGATGCCCTTGCCGCCCACTTCCTTGTACCAGATGCCGCGCACGGCGGCGGCGGTACGCCGCCAGGTCTGGGTTTCCACGGCATCGAGCATGTGGATCTTGTTGCCCGCCTTCTGGGCCAAGCCCAGGCCGACCTTGTCGCCCTCGTCCATCGCCCGCCCGAACATGGCCGCCGTATCGGCGCCGCTGTTGGCGTCGATCACCTTCTTCAGGTCGGCCGGCAGCTTGTCGTAGGCAGCCTTGTTCATGGCCACCACGAAGGTCTGGGTGTACAGGCCCTGCTCACCGGCAAAACCGGTGTGGTTCTTGACGAGCTGCTGCACCTTCAGCGCCGGGGTGACTTCCCACGGGATCGTCGTGGCGGTGATGACGCCCTTGGACAGCGCCTCGGTGACGGCCGGCACCGGCATGCCGACCGGCGTGGCGCCGAGCTGCTCGAGCATGATGTTGGTGATGCGCGAGCCGCCGCGCACCTTCACGCCCTTGAAGTCCTCCAACCGGGTGATCGGGTCCTTGCTGTGGATCAGGCCGGGGCCGTGCACGTGCACCGCGATGACCTTGACGTCCTTGAACTCGTCCATCGAGTGCTTTTCGACGTACTCCTGGAAGGCGCGCGAGGCGGGCTCGGCCAGGCCGCTGAAGAAGGGCAGCTCGAACACCTCGGACTTCGGGAAGCGGCCCGGCGTATAGCCGAGCACGGTCCAAACGATGTCGGCGACGCCGTTCTTGGCCTGGTCGAACAGCTCGGGTGCCTTGCCGCCCAGCTGCATGCTCGGGAAGTGCTGGATCTTGATGCGCCCGCCGCTCTCCTTCTCGACTTTCTGCGCCCAGGGCACGATGGCTTTGGAGGGCACCGTCGCCTGCGGCGGCAGGAACTGGTGGAAGCGCAGCGTCACGTCGGCGGCATGCGCCGCCTGCCAGGCCACGGCGCCGAGGGCGACCGCCAGCAGTTTGCGAATGATTTTCATGTTGCCTCCTCTATTTCTTCGGTTGATGACGGTCGGCGCTCGAACTATCAATCTGCGCTCTTATGTTGATCTACTAACAATTGGCTTTCTAACAGATTCGGCATACAACCGCAAGGCAGCTGTGGTCAAGACAGGCGCTCGTCTGCACGTTACGGAATTGCAAGGACGCACCTCCCCCCAGATAACTCACTGCCGTCAATATTATTGATTGACTGACGAACCTTTGCCGTCTCGTCGCACATCCTAGCATGCAACAGATGCAGCGCCTCCCGCGCAGTGTCTAACGTGCCAGCTTGCTCAACTCGGCGCGGCGCAACTTGCCCGTTTCCGTTCGAGGCAGGTCCGCCAGCAGATGAACCGCCTCTGGTCTGAGGTAGGCGGGCAATCCGGCCAGCGCCTCATCAATGATCCGTCCGGCTTCGGCCGGATCGCGCGCGCCCGGAACGGCGAACAAATGCAGGGAAATCATGCTGCCCTCGCCGCCGCCGACCGGAACGATGCAGGATTCCTCGACCTGTCCTGCGAGACGCTGGCCGATGGCCTGCTCGAGCGACACGGTGTCGACCCACCGTCCGAACACCTTGACGAGCTGGTCGGAGCGTCCTGCAAAGCGCCAGGTTTTTCCCATGGAGCCGGCCGTCTCACGAAACAAGTCGCCGGGCGAAAATCCCCCGGGTCCGAAACGCGCGCTGTCGTGCGTGACGACACGCGAATACCCCCCTGCCACGGCCGGATGGGAAAACCAGAGGCGGCCGGCGCCGTCGCGGAACCCTTCCTCCTCGTCAACCTGGACCCTGGTCAGGGGGGTCGGCTGCAGCCCATCCATTTCCGGCGTGCGGTACAGCATCAGGGAGAGTGTCTCCGTCGTGCCGTAGCCATTGACCAGCGGCGCCGGACTGGCGCGCTGCCAGGCTTCGGCAAGCTCGGGCGGGCAGGCTTCGCCCGCAGACACGGCGGCACGCACCCCGGTGAAATCCACGCCGGCCTCGAGAAGGCGGCGATACAGCGTCGGCACGCTGAAGAACAAGCTCGGCCGGAAGCACGAAATGTTGCGTGCCACTGCATCCGGGTTGGGCCATTCCGCATCCAGGACGACGGCGGCGCCCAGCCTCAATCCGGCGAACAGGGCATTGGCCAGCGGGTAGGCGAAGAACAGCTTGGAAGTCGAATAGAAACGATCCTGCGGCGTGGCGCCGAGCACCTCGCGCGCAAAGGCGTCGGCGCAATCGGCTGCGCGATGGTGATGGACGATGCCCTTCGGCCTGCCGGTGGTGCCGGAGGAGTAAAGCCAGAAAGCCGGCTCGTCGGCCTTCGCCTTGTGCAATACGGCTTCCTCACTGCAGTCGTCCAGGCGCTCGCGCCATTCACGCCGGCCCAGGGCGCGGGAATCTCCCACGGCGGCAGCACTCTCGTCCTCCAGCAGCATGGCTTCGGCGCCGGAATCGTCGATGAGGTCGCGGATCAGCGACGCCTCGGTGCGCGGACTGATCGCAATGGGAACGCCCCCCATCCAGATTGCGCCGAGGAAAGCCGCCACCCAGTCGGTGCCGTCCACCAGGCCAATCACGCATCGCTTGCCGGGGCGCAGCCCGTATCTCTGCCAAAGAAAGGCGGAGCGCGCCACACGGTTGCGCAACCCGGCGTAGCTCAGCGTTTCCTCCCGGGAAACGATCGCCTCGGCCGTTGGCGCTCCGCGCAGCAGCAGATCGGCAGCGTTCATGCTTGTCATTGATCTCATGGCATCGAGTCCGGATAACAAGGCCGTTCAATACACCAGCTTGCAGTTCTTGCTGACGATGCCGATGTCGACGTATCTGGACCCGGTGCGACGTCCGGCCGAAAAGTCAACCACGAAGCCGCCGAGATCCAGGTCCTTGAGCGACTCCAGTCCCTGCAAGAGCTTCTCCCGGCCCGGGTTCGGCCCGGCACGCCGCAAGCCCTCGATCAGGACCAGGGTGGTGACGTAGCCTTCGTAGTGGCTCTGCGTGGGCGCGGTGTCGGATTTCGCGAAACGCCGGAAATCGTCCTGGAAGCGCCTCGACAATGGAATCGTCGGACTGCCCGCGTTGGGAAACACCTGGGCGATGCCGACCCCTCTTGCGGCCTCGTTGCCGGCGATGCGGCAGAGGGTTTCCGCCAGGCCGTAGGATAGAGTCATGACCGGCGAAGCCAGGCCGGCCGCGTGGTACTGGCGCACGAACTGACCGGCCGGCTGCGCCGGGCTGATCAGAACGACGACATCCGGAACGGTCTGACGCAACGTGGAGAGCACCGCGGAGAAATCGATTTCGGCAGAGATTGGAAAGGCTGCGGATGCGGTAAGCTCGTGCCCGGCCGCCTTGAGCAGCCGTCCGACTTCGGCCAGTCCGGCCTTGCCGAAAGGGATGTCGGCATGAACGACCGCGACGCGTTTCATGCCGATCGTCAGGACACGCTCGATGATGCGTCCATACTGGTCGAGATCGCCCGCCCGCACATGGAAAACATAGGGGTTGGACGGCTTGCGCAACGGCTCCGCGCCGGGAATCACCCCGACGACCGGTATCCTGACGGAGTCGAGCACCTTCTCCTTGAGTATCCGGGTCATCGCCGGCGAGCCGACCGGCAGCAGCAGTGCCAGCGTCCGGCCGCCGGCTTCGCCCCGGATCAGTTCAATGGCACGGTCGGGGTTGTACGCATCGTCCAGTGTCTTGAGGGTAAGGGTTTGGCCGCCCACTCCGCCGCGGGCGTTGGCTGCTGCAAGCGCAACGCTGATGCCGAGGTTGTAGGCCTTGCCCTCTTCGCCGATGGGACCGCTCATCGGGGCGATCTGGGCGACTTGCAGGTCGGCTTGCGCAACGGCCGCTGAAAACAAAATGGCAAGCAGCAGCCAGCGCCGGGCCATACGGCCCGTCGTAATCATCGCGAACATGTCTCCTCCGGTTTGTTTCGCGGCATGGCCGCGTTTGTTGTGGGGGCATTACACGCGATGCGGACATGGCTGGGCAAGCCGGTTCACCTGATTTTCATTATCAGGTTTTATAATAATGCCAGATGAAGGATTTCGATCTGAATCTGCTGCGGGTGATCGTCGCCCTCTACGATACGGGAAGCGTCGGCCGTGCCGCGCAAGCCCTCGGCATGAGCCAGCCGGCGATGAGTGCGGCGCTGGCGAGGGTGCGCAGGGCCTTCGGCGAACCGCTTTTCGTGCGGACGGCACGCGGCATGTCGCCGACCGCGCGCACCCACGCGCTGGCAGCCGGCGCCCGCGACGTCCTGGCTCGGGTGGCGGACAACGTGCTGTCGGAAGCCAGCTTCGAACCCTCGACGACCCAGGCCACCTTCACCTTCGCGCTGTCCGATGTGGGCGAAATGGTCTTCCTGCCGAAGATCCTGGAAATCCTGCAGCGGCTGGCGCCCCGCGCCACTGTGCGTTCCGTCTCGTTGCCGCCGGCAAGGCTGGAACAGGCCATGGAAAACGGCGAGGTCGACCTCGCCATCGGCTACTTCCCGGACCTCAAGTCCAACGCCTTCTTCCAGCAACGGTTGCTGACCCACCGCTTCGCCTGCCTGCTGCGCGCCGACCATCGGATCCGCGGCCGCAAACTCAGCCTCGAGCAGTTCCTCTTCCTCGGCCATGCCGTCGTGCGTGCCGAAGGGCGTAGCCAGGAAATCTTCGAGAAATACCTCGAAAGAAGAAAAATCTCGCGGCGCATCGTTTTGCTGACGCCACACTTCATGAGCATCCCGACGGTCATCGGCAAGACCGACCTGGTGGTGACCCTGCCGCACGCCATCGGCCTGTTCTTTTCCCGTACGGGCGCCAACATCAAGGTGATGGAGCCGCCGCTGCAGATCCCCCGCATCGACCTCAGGCAGTACTGGCACCGCAACGCCCACCACGACCCGAAGAACAAGTGGCTGCGCCGCCTCATCGCCGGCCAGTTCAGCGATGCCAACGACGAATGGCCTTACCCTTTTGCTTGAGGCTCGAGGCTCGCCAGGTTATCTTTGCCGCGCTGCAATCTCGTAAAACTGTCCAGCAACGCCGAAGCCCCCTTTCCTCCCGCCGCACTGCGCGGGAAGAATGGGGGCTTCGGCTTGAAAAACTAAAGACTCAGGCGGCGCTCAGCCCAACATCGCATTCCACATGTTTTTGCCCCAGTCCATGGCGCCCTTGCTCGAGGCGGCGTTGGCGGCCGGATCGACCTGGTACTTGACCTTGGGCGGATCGCCCACCGAGACGCTGGCCGTGACGTTGATCATGATGGCCAGCGAGGTGGACACCTTGCCCCAGCAGATCGCCGAGGGCAGGGTGACCTCGTCGCCCAGGCCGGCCTCCTTGTACTTGCCGGCAATGGTGGCAAGGATCTGCTCGCCGGCCTGCTGGCCGGCGCCGAAGGCGATGTGGCCGCTCTTCGGCAGCGGCGTGCCCTGCGCGTCGCCGATGACGAAGATGTTCTTGTCCTTCTTGCTCTGAAAGGTGGGCAGATCGACGGCAGCGAAGCGCTCGCCGAGGCCGGCCTTGCGGATCAGCCCGGGCGCGCGCATCGGCAGGATGATGTTGGCGTGGTGGAAGGGGATGTCGCCCTTGGTGGTGGACAGCACCTTGCGGCCGGCGTCGATGGCCTTCGGATCGACCTCGTTGATGTACTCGATCTGCGCCCCGTACATCTCCTTCATCGCCGTCAGCATGGGCTTGGCCAGCGGCGGCGGCATCGGGCCCTTGTTCGCATCGACGACGATGATCTTGCCCTTGGTGCCCTTCTCCTTCATGCGCTGGGCGATCAGGCAGGCGCGCTCATAGGGTGCCGGCGGGCAGCGATAGGGCGGCTTCGGCACGGTGATGACGTAGTGGCCGCCCTGCTCCAGGAAGGTGGCCACCTGGCGCTGCACGGCGGACTGCTCGAAGGCGCGGAAGCCGACGGGCAGCTGGTCCCGCGCGGCCGCATAGCCCGGCAGCGTCTCTTCCATGTATTCGAGGCCGTTTGCCAGGACGAGGAAGTCGTAGGGAATGCTTTGCGTGGACGTCCTGACCGTACGCCCGGCACGATCGATGTCGAGGACGACATCCTTCACTCGGCGCACGCCGAGCGCGTCGACAACGCCGTAGCTGCGCTGGAAGTTGCTGGCCGGTGCAAAACCGGCGATGTACAGGATGCTCAGCGGGCAGGACATGAAGCCGTCGTTGGGCTCGATCATGGTGATGTCCACCTTGCCGCTCGCGGCGAGCGTGCGCACCGCGCCGAGGCCGCCCCAGCCGCCGCCCACCACCACCACGCGTGGCCGCGAACTGGTGGCCACCTGGCTGGCGCAACCCATCACCGAAACCGCGACGGCGGCGGCAGCCCCTTTCAGCAGGGTACGGCGCTTGAGCGAGCTGATATCTTCCATGCTACCTCCTTTGGTTGATTGGCTTGTGGGACAGGCATCACCGTGGTTTCAAAACGTGTTGCGGCGGCCCGGTCCATCATTTTCTGAACTGCAGGCGAATCCTAAGAGAATTCTTTCGAAAAACACCATCAATAGTTCGAATTCCCCTATTAGGCGCGCTTCTTTTTTTACTCATGATCTGTTTCACTCGAAACAATATGCTATCTTTTTTGTTCCACGCTCTGGGAATCAACCCCTCTCGCGCAATTCGCGCCGCAGCACCTTGCCGACGTTGCTCTTCGGCAGCTCATCGAGGAACTCGACTCGCTTCGGCACCTTGTAGGCGGTGAGCGATTCGCGGCAGTGCGCGATCAGCGCTTCGGCCGTGAGCGCGGCATCCTTCTTCGCCACGTACAGCTTCACCGCCTCGCCGGTGATCTCGTCCTGCACGCCGACCGCCGCCACTTCGAGCACTTGCGGGTGCAGGGCGACGACCTGCTCCACCTCGTTCGGATACACATTGAAGCCGGAGACGATGATCAAGTCCTTCTTGCGGTCGACGATGCGGACGAAGCCCTCGGCGTCGATCGTGGCGATATCGCCGGTGCGCAGGTAGCCGTCGGGCGTCATGACACGGGCGGTCTCGTCGGGGCGGTTCCAGTAGCCCTTCATCACCTGCGGCCCGCGCACGCACAATTCGCCGGGCGCGTCGAGCGGCAGCTCGCGGCCCCCTTCGTCGCGGATGGATATCTCGGTGGACGGCACCGGCAGGCCGATCGAGCCGGTGTAGCCCTGGATGTCGAGCGGATTGCAGGTCACGGTGGGCGAGCACTCGGTGAGACCATAGCCCTCGCACAGCGGCACGCCGGTGATGCTCTGCCAGCGTTCGGCCACCGCCCGCTGCACCGCCGCGCCGCCGCCGATGGCGAAGCGCAGCTTGCTGAAGTCGAGCTTCGGAAAGTCCGGATGGTGGATCAGGCTGTTGAACAGGGTGTTCACCGCCGGCAGCGCAACGAACCTGTATTTCGACAGCACCTTGACGAAGGCATCGGTGTTGCGCGGGTCGGACACCAGCACGTTCACGCCGCCGCGTGCCAGGTGGCTCACCGCCGAGCCGAGGGCGAAGATGTGATAGAGCGGGATGGCGGTAATGAGGGTGAACGCCTCATCGTGGTCGATGAAGGGATCGCTCCACACCTGTCCCTGGCGCGCGTTGGCGAGCAGGTTGCGGTGGGTCAGCATGGCGCCCTTGGAGACGCCGGTGGTGCCGCCGGTGTATTGCAGGAAGGCGAGGTCGTCGCCGGCGACCTTCACCGGCGCGAAGCGCGCGGCCGCGCCCTGCGCCAGCATGGCGTCGAAGCGCAGCGCGCCGGGCAGGAAGAACGGCGGCACCATCTTCTTCACGCGCCGCACGACGAAATGGGCCAGGTGCTTCTTCGGAAAGCCGAGCAGGTCGCCGACCCCGGTGACGACGACGTGGCGCACCGGCGTACGGGAGATGGCCTTCTCCAGCACGTGGGCCATGTTCTCCAGGATGAAGATGACCTCGGCGCCGGAGTCGGCCAGCTGGTACTCCAGTTCGCGCGCGGTGTACAGCGGGTTGACGTTCACCACCACGCAGCCGGCGCGCAGCGCGCCGAGCAGGCAGACCGGGAACTGCAGGATGTTGGGCAGCATCAATGCAACGCGGCTGCCGGGCGCCAGCCCGGGCAATGTCTGCAGCCAGGCCGCGACCTGGCGCGACAGCGCATCGAGCTGGCGGTAGCTGAGACCGACCCCCGCCGCGCCGCTGACGAAGGCCGTGCGGTCGGCATAGAGGCGCACGCTCTCCTCGAACCTGTCGCCGATCGAGCCGAGATCGTCGACGGCAATCTCGTGGGGCACGCCGGGGGAATAACGCTTCAGCCAGATCCTGTCCATGCTATCTCCGCTCGCGCACAACGAAGGGCTCGATGAGGGCTTCCTGCACCGAGGCCGGGCGGTTGCGCGCCTGGCTGAAGTTGGCGTTCCAGACGTCGGCGTTGGCCAGATCGGCACCGGACAGGTCGGCATTCCTGAACACGGCATGGCGCAGGGTGGCGCCCGACAGCTTGGTGCCGACCAGCCTGGCATTGCTGAAGTCGGCATTCTCGGCGGCGGCGCCGGTGAGGTCGGCGCCGGACAGGTCGGCGCCGACCAGCCGGGCATCCGAAAACACGCCGCGGAAGGTGTAGCAGCCGCGCAGCGAGCCGCCGGAGAGGTCGATGCCTTCCATCAGGACGTCTTTTAGCTGGGCGCCGGAAAAGTCAGCCCGCGCGGCACGGGTGTTGATGAGGTTGGAGCCGAACAGGTTGGCGCCGTTCAGGCGAGCATCCGAGAGATCGGCCTGGTCGAACTTGGCGTGGAACAGGTCGGCATCGCGCAGGTCGGCCCCTTTCATCTGCGCGCCGGTGAAGTTGGCCCACTTGGCATTGCTGCCGCGAAAATCCGCCTCGTCGAGGCGGGCCTTGCGCAAGTCGGCGTTCTCCAGCTTGGCGCCGGCGAAGCGGGCGCCGCGCAGGTCCATGCCGGCCAGCCTGGCACGGGAGAAATCGCAGCCCGACAGGTCGCTGCGCGCCGCCGGGCGCTTGCAGTCGCCGGCGGGCAGCTGCGCCGCAACGCTTGCCGAAAGCGCCCCCAAGACTGCGATCAGACCAGCGATCCGCATCTCCCCTCCTGCGCCGTTCCTTTCCGCACATGATAAACAAATCGCCGGCGATTTCCATTAGGATGGCGCACGCCCAAACCGGAAGAACTTCGCCCGATGCCGCTCTTCGCAATCACGGTGTTCCTCTCGGCCTTCCTGCTGTTCCAGATCCAGCCGATGGCGGCGAAGATGATCCTGCCCTGGTTCGGCGGCGCGTCCTCGGTGTGGAGCACCTGCCTGGTATTCTTCCAGGCCGAACTGCTGCTGGGCTACCTCTACGTGCACTGGCTGCACGAAACGCTGGCGCCGCGCCGCCAGGCCCTGCTGCACATCGTCCTGCTGCTCGCCAGCCTGCTCACCCTGCCGGTGGCGGCCGATCCGTCGTGGAAGGAGACGGCACAGGCGCAGCCGGTGGCGAGCGTGCTCGGCGTGCTGGCCGCCGCCGTCGGCCTGCCCTATCTGCTGCTGTCCACCACCGGCCCGCTGATGCAGGCCTGGTACGCGCGCGCCTTCACCGGCGTGATGCCCTACCGGCTGTATGCGCTGTCGAACCTCGCCTCGATGCTGGCGCTGCTCAGCTACCCCTTGCTGGTGGAGCCCTTCCTTGGGGTGCGCAGCCAGGCCTGGGCCTGGTCGGCCGGCTACGCCCTCTTCGTCGCCGCCTGCGCGGCGACGGCCGGTTGGACGTGGCGGCAGGTGCCGGCCGGCCGCGAGCAGCCGGCTTCGCCCGCGCCGGAGGCCGTGCCGCGGCCGGGCTGGCGCGACTGCCTGCTGTGGGGCGCGCTGGCGATGACGGCATCCATCCTGCTGCTGGCGATGACGCGGCACCTGACGCAGGACGTGGCGCCGGTGCCCTTCCTCTGGGTGCTGCCGCTCGCCCTCTACCTGCTGAGCTTCATCCTCTGCTTCGATGCGCCGCGCTACTACGTGCGGCCGCTGTTCCTCGGCGCGCTGCCCTTCGCCTTCCTCGGCATCGACCGCATCCTCGACGAGGGCCTGGCAGTGCCGTGGATGATCGCGCTGATCTCGGCGTCTTTGTTCGTCTTCTGCATGGTCTGCCACGGCGAACTGGTGCGCAGGAAGCCCGATCCGCGCCACCTGACGCTGTTCTATCTGATGCTCTCGCTGGGCGGCGCGCTGGGCGGCATGTTCGTCGGCCTGCTCGCGCCATTGCTGTTCCCCGCCTATTTCGAGCTGCCGATCGGCCTGTTCCTATGCGCACTGCTGGCGACAGTCGTGCTGTGGCGCGGCCTGCGCCGGCACTGGCGCCTGTTGCTGCTGCTGGCGCTCGCCGGCTACGGCTGGCGCCTCGGCACGGTCTCCAAGGAGTTCGTCGACGGCTACGTCGTCACGGCGCGCAATTTCTACAGCCAGCTGCGCGTCTCCGAGCGGCACGACGGCGGCCCGGGCTGGAAGCGCGTCATGGTGCACGGGCGCATCAACCACGGCGAGCAATACCTCGCCGAGGCACACCGCCGCACGCCGACCAGCTACTACTGCCATGAGTCGGGCGTCGGCCGCGCCCTGTTCGAACTGCCGCAGGAGCGACCGCTGAAGCTCGGCATGATCGGGCTCGGCACCGGCACGCTGGCGGCCTACGGCCGGGCCGGCGACGAACTGCGCATCTACGAGATCAACGAGCAGGTGCTCGATCTGGCAAACAGCCATTTCACCTATCTCGCCGACTCGCCGGCGCGCATCGTGCCGGTGCTGGGCGACGGCCGCCTGATGCTGGAAGCCGAGCCGGACCAGGCTTTCGACCTGCTGGCGGTTGACGCCTTCTCCGGCGATTCCATCCCGGCCCACCTGCTCACGCTGGAAGCGATGCAGGGCTACCTGCGCCACCTGCGCCCCGACGGCATCCTCGCCATTCACATCACCAACCGCTACCTCGACCTGCGCCCCGTGGTCGCCGCCGCCGCACAGCACTACGGCAGGACCGCCCTGCTCTATGCGCTGGAGAGCGACGCGGAAAACGACTTCTGCTTCGCCTCGGACTGGGTGCTGGTGATGCGTCCGGAACGGGCGGCGGCGCTGCCGCTGGTGATGAACGACGGCGAGCCGCTCGTGGCGCAGTCGGGCTTCCGGCCGTGGACGGACGGCTTCTCGAACCTGTTCAGCGTGCTCAAGTAGTCAGCCGCCGAGCGATTCCTCGATGCGCCGCACCAGTTCGATCAGGCGCGGACGCGCTTCCGCGATGAGGAATTCCTTCGACAGCGTAAAGGCCGGACCGCCGCAGTTGATCGACATCGGCGGCATGGCGGGGCCGGGGCGGAAGGCGATGGCGATGGCGTGCACGTCCTTCTGCCAGTCGCCGAAGGAGCAGCAGCAGCCAAATTCGCGGTATTCCTTCAGCCCGGCCTCGATGCCGTCGCGGATCTTCGGCCAGGCGATCTCGTCCAGTTCGCGGATGCGGTCCATCAGCTCGTGGCGCTCGCCGTCGGAGGTGGCGGCGAGGTAGGCGCGGCCCATGGCGGTGGTGGCGAGCGGGATGCGCGAACCGACGTCGAGGCTGATGGTGATAGCCGCCTGGCTGCGGCAGTGTTCGACGTAGATCATGCTCAGGCGGTCGCGCGTGCCGAGCGACACCGCCGCGCCGCTGAAGTCGGCCAGCTCCTGCATGAGCGGACGCGCCAGCTGGCGCACATCGAGCCGCGCCAGCATCTTGCCGCCCAGCGCCAGGGTCGCCGTGCCGAGGCGGTACTTGCCGGAATCCTCGTCGTATTGCAGGTAGCCGATGCGCGTCAGCGTGTAGGTCAGGCGCGAGACGGTCGACTTCGGCAGGCCGCAGCGCCGCGCGATCTCGATGTTGCCGAGCAGCTTGTCGCCGGAGCGAAAGCAGCCGAGCACCTCGAGGCCGCGCGCCAGCGCGGTGACGAAGTGACGGTCCTCCTTGGCCTTCGGCGGCGCCGGCAGCACCTTCGGCACCTTGGTCTTCTTGCGGGTCAGGGACATGGTTTCGACTCAATCATTGTTCTGCATTGCAGTACTTTCACGGACCGTACTGCCGCGCCGGCTTCCTCTCTTGACAGCTTAGCACGCCATGGGCAACACTCGCCTGGCTGGTAATTCTAACAAAGAATCGTTTTGCCATGCAGAACACAATGCGCCTTCACTTCCCGCCATGAACCTCGACTTCACCGATGCCGAAAACGCCTTCCGCGCAGAGGTGCGCGCCTTCGTGCGCGAGCAGTTGCCGCAAGCCATCCGCGACAAGGTGGCGAACGGCCTGCATCTCGCGCGTAAAGAACACCTGCAATGGCAGCGCCTGCTCTTCGAGCGCGGCTGCTGGAACTGCCCGGGCTGGCCGAAGGCCTTCGGCGGCCCCGGCTGGAGCCCGGTCGAGCAGTACATCTTCGAGGAGGAATGCGCACTCGGCGGCGCGCCGCGCCTGGTGCCCTTCGGCAGCAAGATGGTGGCGCCGGTGATCATGCAGTTCGGCTCGCCTTGGCAGCAGCAGCGCTTC
The DNA here is from genome assembly GCA_011526165.1 of Sulfuritalea sp. Classification (GTDB taxonomy): domain Bacteria; phylum Pseudomonadota; class Gammaproteobacteria; order Burkholderiales; family Rhodocyclaceae; genus Desulfobacillus. The sequence continues at coordinate 20,543 of WYAY01000048.1, read as the reverse complement.
CTGCCGAAAATCCTCGCCGCGGAGGAATGGTGGTGCCAGGGCTATTCCGAGCCGGGTGCCGGCTCCGACCTCGCCTCGCTGCGCACACGTGCCGTGAAGAAGGGCGACCGGTACGTCGTCAACGGCCAGAAGACCTGGAACACGCTGGGCCAGCACGCCGACTGGATCTTCTGCCTGGTGCGCACCGACCCGGAAGCGAAGGCCCAGCGCGGCATCTCCTTCCTGCTCATCGACATGAAGTCGCCCGGCATCACCGTGCGGCCGATCCTCACGCTCGACGGCGCGCATGAAGTGAACGAGATCTGGTTCGAGGACGTCGCGGTACCGGCGGAGAACCTGGTCGGCGAGGAGAACAAGGGCTGGACCTGCGCCAAGTTCCTGCTCGGCTTTGAACGCAGCAACATTGCCGGCATCGGCATCGCCAAGCGCGAGCTGGCACGCCTGAAGAAGATTGCCGCCGCCGAGACGAAGCACGGCAAACCGCTGATCGGGGATCCGCTCTTCGCCGCGCGCGTCGCCGAGATCGAGATCGAGCTGATGGCGCTGGAGATCACCAACCTGCGCGTGCTGTCGGCCGAAGCGGAGAACAAGGCGCCCGGCCCGGAAGCCTCGATCCTCAAGGTCAAGGGCACCGAACTCCAGCAGGCCATCAGCGAGCTGGTCCTGCAGGCCGTCGGCCCCTACGCCCTGCCCTTCGGAGGTGCTGCGCCCGGCCCGGCGCACGCCGCCAACCGCGCCGCCCAGTACCTCAACCTGCGCAAGCTGTCGATCTACGGCGGCTCGAACGAGATCCAGAAGAACATCGTCGCGCAGATGATCCTGGAACTGTGACCATGGATTTCTCATTCACGGAAGAACTACAGCAGCTCGAGGACACCGTGCGCCGCTTCGTGGCGAAGGACTACACGTTCGAGCGGCGCCGTGCCATCCTGGCTTCGGCCGAGGGCTGGAGCCGCGAGGCCTGGCAGCAGATCGCCGACCTCGGCCTGCTGGCCCTCAACGTGCCGGAGGCGCATGGCGGCCTTGGCGGCGGACCGGTCGACACGCTGGTGGTGATGAACGCGCTCGGGCCGGGCCTGCCGCTCGAGCCCTACCTCGCCAGCGCGGTGGCGGCCACCGCCCTGCTGCGCGATTGCCCGGCGCAGGCCGGACTGATGGAGAAAATGGCCGCGGGCGAGCGCATCGCGGTCATCGCCGACGCGGAGCCGCACGGCGTCGCCACACTGTGCCGTGCTGCCGGGACTGACTTTCTGCTCGATGGCCGCAAGTGCGTGGTGGCCCATGCCGCCACGGCGGACCTGCTCATCGTCTCCGCCCACCTGGGCGACGATCTGGCGCTGTTCCTCGTGCCGCGCGACGCGCCCGGGCTCGCGCTCGACAGTTATCCAACCCTGGACGGCACGCACGCGTCGGAGGTGCGCCTCGACGGCGTGCGACTGCCGGCGGCGGCCCGCCTCGAAGCGGACGGCGATGCGCTGGAACGCGCGCTCCACATCGGCCTCGCCGCGCTGTGCGCGGAGGCCGTCGGCATCATGAAGGCCACCCTCGACACCACCGTCGACTACCTGCGCACGCGCCGGCAGTTCGGCCAGCCGATCGGCCGCTTGCAGGCGCTGCAGCACCGCGCCGCGGACATGCTCATGCATTACGAGCAGGCGAAATCCATGAGCTACCTTGCCGCCATGCGCTGCACGGCGCAGGATGCGCGCGAGCGGCGCCGCGCGCTCGCCGCCGCCAAGGTGACCGTCAATCGCGCCGCCCGCTTCATCGGCCAGCAGGCAGTGCAGCTGCACGGCGGCATGGGCATGACCGACGAGCTCATCGTCAGCCACTGGTTCAAGCGCCTCACCGCCATCGAACTGGCGTGCGGCGACAGCGACACGCATCTGCAGCACTTCATCGAAGCCTCCGCCTACGTTTAAGGAACCCGCCATGTCCCAGCGCGCCAAAGCCGCCATCTGCCGCGAAATCAACCAGCCTGTCGTCGTCGAGGAAATCGAGGTCGAATCGCCGCGCCGCGGCGAGGTCATGATCAAGCTCGCCGCCTGCGGCGTCTGCCACAGCGACTATTCCGTCACCACCGGCACCATCCCCTTCCCGCCGCCGGTGGTGCTCGGCCACGAGGGCGCGGGGATCGTCGTCGAGGTCGGCGAGGGCGTCACCGGCCTTGCCGTCGGCGACGCCGTCGTCAGTTCCTTCGTCAGCATGTGCGGCAAGTGCCGTTACTGCCAGACCGGCCGCCCGCAACTGTGCGACCAGGCGGCGAAGGCCGCCTACACCCTGCCCGACGGCACGGTGCGCACGAAGGACTTGCAGGGCAAGCCGCTCAACGTCTTCTCCGGCTGCGGCGTCATGGCGGAATTCGCCACCCTGCACACCGACAACGTGGTGAAGATCGACCAGGACATCCCGCTCGACCGTGCCGCGCTGGTGAGCTGCGGCGTCATGACCGGCGTCGGCGCGGTGGTGAACACCGCGCGCGTCGCACCCGGCTCGATCGCGGTGGTGTTCGGCTGCGGCGGCGTGGGACTGAACGCCATCCAGGGTTGCGCCATCGCCGGCGCGGCGATGATCGTGGCGGTGGATACTTCGGAGGCCAAGCTGGAGATGGCGCGGCAGTTCGGCGCCACCCACGTGCTCAACGCGAAGGCCGAGGAGAACGTCGTCAAGGCGCTGCGCAAGCTCACCGGCGGCGGCGCCGACTACGCCTTCGAGTGCGTCGGCTACGGCGAGGTTGTCGCCCAGGTCTACGGCTGCCTGCGCAAGGGCGGCATGGCGGTGGTGGTCGGCGTGGCCTCGCAGAAGGACAACACCACCGTGCGCACGGCGAGCCTGACCTTCGAGGAGAAGACGCTCACCGGCAGCTACTTCGGCTCGGCGCGCCCGCGCGAGGACTTCCCGCGCCTGCTGGCGCTCTACCGCGCGAAGCGACTCAAGCTCGACGAGCTGATCACCCGCACCTATCGCATCGAGGAAGCGCCGCAGGCCTTCGCCGACCTTGCCTCGGGCAAGAACGCGCGCGGCGTCATCGTCTTCGGCTAAGGAAAACGCAGGCGAAAAAAAACCCCGGCTAGCCGGGGTTTTTCAATTCTTGCCTTGCAGCTTACAGGGGCTTGATGTTCGCCGCCTGCTTGCCCTTCGGGCCGGTGGCCTCGTCGTAGGAGACCTTCTGGCCTTCCTTGAGGGACTTGAAGCCGCTCGACTGGATCGCGGAGAAATGCGCGAAGAGATCCTCGCCGCCATTGTCCGGGGTGATGAAGCCGAAGCCTTTGGCATCGTTGAACCACTTGACTGTACCTGTTGCCATATTTCCTATCCTAAAAAAATGAAGGGCGACTGCCCGACGGTGCCTTCGTTCGAATACCCAGGACCGAATTGGCAGTTGCATACCGCATCATTCTGTAACTTGAGTCCGAGCGAATTTTGGCATTGAACCCGTAAGCCGCCAATAAATCAAGCTTTTTTTGCAAATAATGGACCCCGAAAGGATCAGGCCGGGGCCAGGCTCCGGCGCAATGTCCCCAGCATGAGTTCCGGTGGCTGGGCGCCGCCCACGCCGTAACGGCCGGCGAGGATGAAGAAAGGCACGCCGGTGATGCCCATCTGCTGCGCGCGCTCGAAGCCGGCGCGCACGGCGGCGGCATCCACGTCGCTGCGCAGGTAGGCCAGTGTTTCTGCCTCATCCTCGCCGCATTCCGCGGCGAGGCGCGCCAGCACGGCGGCGTCGCCAACGTTCTCGCCGTGCAGGAACTGGGCGGCGAAGAGCCGCTCGACCAGGGCATCGGCTTCGCCCCGCGCCTGCGCGCGATGGATCAGCCGGTGCGCCTTGAGGGTGTTGGCGCGCGTCTCGATGCGCTCGAAGGCGAAGTCGATGCCGGCGGTGCGGCCGGCCTCCGAGATCTGCGTCCAGATCTGCGCCAGCTTCTCCGGCCCGCCGAACTTCCGCTCGAGGAAGGGCCGGTAGGGCTCGCCCGCCTCCAGCGTGTCGGGGTTGAGGAAGAACGGCAGCCAGCGGATGCGCGGCGCCACGTCCGGCCGCTCGTTCTTCAGTTCGCGCAGGGCGGCCTCCAGCCGGCGCTTGCCGATGAAGCACCAGGGGCAGACGACATCCGAAACGACATCGATCGTAAGCTCGCTCATGGCTTCACCTGCAGCACGATCTTGCCGATGTGCGCGCTGCTCTCCATCAGCTTGTGCACCTCGCCGGCCTGCGCCAGCGGGAAGACGGCGTGGAGGTGCGGGCGCAGGCGGCCGGCGGCGATCTCCGGCCAGATGTGCTCGCGCAGCGCATCGCGGATGGCGGCCTTTTCGGCAACGGTGCGCGGGCGCATGGTCGAGCCGGTGACGGTGAGGCGTTTCAGCATCACCGGCATCAGGTCGAACTCCCCCTTGGAGCCCTCGAGGAAGGCGATCAGCACCAGGCGGCCGTCACGGCGCAGCACAGAGAGGTTCTTCTGCAGGTAGGGCGCGCCGACCATGTCGAGGACGACGTCGACACCCTCGCCGGCGGTGATTTCCTTCACCCGTGTGGCGAAATCGGCTTCGCGGTAATTGAGGGCATGGCCGGCGCCGAAGTCGCGGCAGAAGCGCGCCTTCTCTTCGCTGCCGACGGTGACGAAGCACTCGACGCCGAGGTGGCGCGCCAACTGGATGGCGGTGAGGCCGATGCCGCTCGAGCCGCCATGCACCAGCAGCCGTTCGCCCTGCTTCAATCGGCCGAGGCCCACCAGGTTGGCCCAGACGGTGAACCAGGTCTCCGGCAGCGCTGCCGCCTGCGCCATGTCGAGGCCTTCGGGAACCGGCAGGGCGTGCGAGGCCGGTGCCACGCAATACTCGGCGTAGCCGCCGCCGGGCACCAGCGCCGTGACGTGCTGACTGACTTTCCATTCCGTGACGCCCTCGCCCAGCGCCGCCACGGTGCCGGCGACTTCCAGGCCGAGGATGGGCGAAGCGCCCGGCGGCGGCGGATAGCGGCCGGAGCGCTGCAGCACGTCGGGCCGATTCACGCCGGCGCAATGCACCTCGATGAGGATCTCGCCGGGGCCGGGCTGCGGCCTGGCACCCTCGGCCAGCTGCATGGACTCGGGCATGCCGTCGGCGCCATGGATGATCTGTTTCATGGAAATTCCTTCATTCATCGGCGACGATCCAGAGGAAAACCGCCTTGTCCTGCGCCACCGCCATGCCGGCCAGGTCGGCCAGCTGGGTGACGATCTTCTGCACGTCCTCGACCGCCCATTCCTCCTCCTCGAAGTCCTCGGTGGCGGCAAGCTCCGCGCCGACCGCCTCCAGCCCGGCCTCGTCGAGCTCGGCCAGCCGCCGCACCGAGGCGGCGGGAAAGCGCAGCAGCCAGGGCCCTTCCTCCGATTCCGCATGCAGCAGGCCGAAATCGCGCTGCGCCTCGTCGAAATACTGGCCGGACAGCAGGGCATGCAGCATGGCGAACTTGGCCTGGTCGAGGCCGCGCGCCTCGAAGCCCTTCCAGTCGTCGACCGGCCGCTCGGATCCGACGATGTCGGCGGCCTCGTCCAGGTCCGCCACCACGACGCTGCTCATCACTCCCATGGATCGTTTTCCTTTCTCAATCGACCACCTTGCCGCGCAGCGCCTTGATCGCGCCGCGCCGGTTCTTGCTGTCGAGGCGCTTCTTCTGCGAAGTGCGCGTCGGTTTGGTCGGCTTGCGCGGCCGGGGCGTTGAGGCGACGCCGGCAATGAGTTCCTGCAGCCGCTTCAGCGCTTCTCCCCGGTTCTTCTCCTGGCTGCGGGACTGCTGCGCCTTGATGACGATTACGCCCTCGCGGCTGACGCGCTGGTCGCTCAGCTTGAGCAGCCGCTCCTTGTAGAAATCGGGCAGCGAGGAAGCGCCGACATCGAAGCGCAGGTGAATGGCGCTGGAGACCTTGTTGACGTTCTGGCCGCCCGCCCCCTGGGCGCGGATGGCATTCAGCTCGATCTCGCCGAGCGGGATGGACACCCTTTCCGAAATCTTCAGCACACTGCCGGGCGCGCGTTCGGCGGATGCCAATTCGTCGGCGTAGGCGCGCTTGGCATCGGCGGACAGGCATTTGACTTCGTACTCGGCCTTCAGCGCCGACGAGCGGTCGGGGTACTCGACGCTCGCCAGCAGGCGCTTCGGCGGATGCGAGCGGGTATAGCGCGCGCCCCGGCCGGCGGCATGCGCGGCGTAGCGCGCCGCGACATCGACGCTGACGCCGGTATAGATGCTGCCGTCGCGGCATTCGATCAGGTAGAGGAACCATTCCCTCATCTCAGGCCGCCTCGAGCCGCAGCGCGCGCCGCACCATGTGGCAGTCTTCCGAACCGGCCTGGAACTCCCGGCACACCAGCGGGCGGTTCTCGTAGACCGTGCAGCCCACGCGGCAACCAAGCTCGCCCTCCAGGGCCGCGCAGCGATGGCCCCAGGACTGCATGCGCCAGTGCTCGACATCGATCAGGTCTTCCGGGATGCCGGCGCCGTCGCCCTCGCCCATCAGCACCGGCCAGGTTTCCGACCAGGCGCAGCAGCAGCCGCAGGCGACGCAGTCGGGGATGTCCGATGCGCTGCCGCTCATGCTGCCGCCGCTTCCATTGGCGCTGTGCGCCTCATGCGATCATTCATCCTAATTTCGCTATGCGAACGATGGTTTCGTTTTGCTTGCCTTCATGCTATCTTCCCGCAAATTCTAGCGGAACGTCACTATGCACGATTTGAAGGGCAAGACGGCGGTCATCACCGGCGCGGCCAGCGGCATCGGCCTCGCCCTGGCGCAGCGGGCGGCACGCGAAGGCATGCGCCTGGTGCTGGCGGACATCGACGAGGTGAAGCTGGCCGAGGCGGCGACGACCCTGCCGGTGGCGGCCGATGCGCTCGTCACCCGCCGCGTCGACGTCAGCTGCGAGGAGGACATCGCAGCCCTCGCCGACGCGGCCTTCGCCCGCTTCGGCGCGGTGCACCTCCTCTGCAACAACGCCGGCGTCGGCCTCACAAGGCTGTCGTGGGAGCTGACCACCGCCGACTGGGAATGGATCCTCGGCGTGAACCTGTGGAGCGTGGTGCACGCCATCCGCCACTTCGTGCCGCGCATGCTGGCGCAGGAAGGCGAAAGCCACATCGTGAACACCGCCTCCGTCGCCGGCCTGCTGTCCACCCCCGCGATGGCCGCCTACAACGTCAGCAAGCACGGCGTCGTCACGCTGTCGGAAACGCTGTACACCGAATTGCGCGCGCAGCAGGCGAAGATCGGCGTCTCGGTGCTCTGCCCGGCCTGGGTGCCGACCGCCATCCACACCTCGGAGCGCAACCGGCCGCAGCGCTTCGGCGAAGCGGCGCCGCCCTCCGCCGCCTCCGCCGCCTACCAGGAGCGCATGGGCCAGGCGGTGAAGTCCGGCCGCCTGACGGCGGACGACATGGCCAATGCCGTGTTCGACGCCGTCGCCGCGGACCGCTTCTACGTCATCCCGCACACCCGCATCAAGCAGGCCGTGCGCCTGAGGATGGAAGACATCCTCGAGGATCGCAACCCGACCCCGCTCTGAGAGGCACGTCAAGATGAAAGCCCTGCTCTGCGCCGAATACGGCCCGCCGCAAAACCTGACCGTGCAGGATGTCCCCTCGCCGAAGGCCGCTCCCGGCCAGGTGGTGGTCGACGTCAAGGCGAGCGCGCTGAATTTTCCCGACGCGCTGATGGTGCAGGGCCTCTACCAGGTCAAGCCGCCGCTGCCCTTCACGCCCGGCGCGGAAGTGGCCGGCCTGGTCAAGGCGGTCGGCGACGGCGTGCAGGACCTCAATCCCGGCGACCGTGTCATCGGCTTCCCCGGCACCGGCGGCTTCGCCGAGGAATGCGTCGTGGCGGCCGAGAGGATCATGCCGCTGCCGGAGAGCATGGACTTCGCCACGGGAGCCGCGCTGGTGCTGACCTACGGCACCTCGCTGCACGCCCTGCAGGACTGCGGCCGCCTGCAGCCGGGCGAGACGCTGCTGGTGCTGGGCGCTGCCGGCGGCGTCGGCGCGGCTGCCGTCGAAATCGGCAAGGCGATGGGCGCACGCGTCATCGCCGCCGCCTCGAGCGAGGACAAGCTGGCGCTGTGCCGGCAGCTCGGCGCCGACGAGACCATCGACTACACGACGGAAGACCTGCGCAAGCGCGCCCTCGCCCTCACCGGCGAGAAGGGCGTCGATGTCGTTTACGACCCGGTCGGCGGCGGCTACACCGAATCGGCGCTGCGCGCCATGGCCTGGCGCGGACGGCTGCTCATCGTCGGCTTCGCCGCCGGGGAGATCCCGAAGATCCCGCTCAACCTGGCCCTGCTCAAGGAGCGCCAGTTGCTCGGCGTGTACTGGGGCGACTCGGTGCGCCAGGACCCGCGCGGCCATGTGCGCAACATGAAGCAGCTGATGGCGTGGTTCGCCGGGAAGAAGATCAATCCCGTCGTCAGCGAACAGTTTCCGCTGGCGCGGGCATCGGAAGCCATCCAGCGCCTGCTCGACCGCAAGGTAAAAGGCAAGGTCGTCATCCTGCCGGAGGAATGAACATGGCCCGCAAGCCGACTGCCGAGAAACCGCGCGCCGCAAAAGCCAGGCCGGGCGCCAAGGACCGCCAGTTCGTCACCGCGCTGGCGCGCGGCCTGGACATCCTGCGCGCCTTCACGCCGCGCCACCCCGTGCTCGGCAACAACGAGATCGCGCAGCGCGCGCATCTGCCCAAGCCGACCGTCACGCGCCTGACCTATACGCTGACCCAGCTCGGCTACCTCAACTACTCGCCGGAGTCGGGCAAGTATTCCCTCTCGGTCGGCGTGCTCGCGCTGGGCTATTCCTTCCTCGCCAGCCAGGACATCCGCGCCATCGCGCGCCCGCTGATGCAGGAGTTCGCCGACTACGCCCGCGCCGCGGTCTGCCTGGCGGCGCGCGACCAGCCGCACATGGTCTTCCTCGAAGTCTGCCAGGGCAATCCGACCTTCCAGATGCGGCTGGAGGTCGGCGCGCGCGTGCCCTACGGCATGACGGCGCTGGGCCGCGCCTACCACTGCGGGCTGCCCGAGGAGGCGCGCGCGGCGATGCTGGAGGAACACCGCAAGACGGCCCGCAAGGAGGACTGGGAAGGTTTCCGCGCCAGCTTCGAGAAGGCGGTGCGCGAATACCAGAAGCACGGCTTCTGCGTTTCCCTCGGCGAGTGGAACAAGGACGTATTTTCTGTCGCCGTACCGCTGGTCTCGCGCGACCAGTCGAAGGTGCTCGCCCTCACCTGCGCCGGTCCGCCCTTCGAGATGACGCGGCAGCGCATCTTCGAGGAAATCGGTCCGCGCCTGATCCAGCTGCGCGACCGCCTCTTTGCCGCCACCGGCGGGAGTTTCTGACCCCGGCGCCGTATCGCCGGGACTGACTTTTCCCTACAGCCGGTAATCCAGCCGCAGCTTGTCCTGCAGCTTGCGCGCCTGCTTGAAGGCTTCCTTGAGGATGTGCCGGTCGAGCTCGTTGAGCTTGTCCGGATCGATGCGGTTGGCACCGCCGTTGCCGTCGCTCAGGTCCTGCTGATGGCGCAGGCGCAACAGCTGGATGAAATAGAAGCCGTCGATCATCGCCTCGACATCGGCGCCGAGGTTGGTGGCCTCGGCCGCGCCGCGCAGGCGCTGCGCCGTGCCGGTCATGGCCACGTTGTTGGCCAGGGCGAAGATGCGCGCCGCATCGACGAAGGGGCGCGAACCGTACATCTTGAGATCGATGGTGTGCGGGAAATCCTTGTTGTTGTCGTAGACGAAGTCGCGGATCATCCCCAGCGGCGGCGCGCACTGCAGCGCATTTTCGCTCATCAGGCGCAGGAACAGCGTGGCCTTGCCGGAAATGCCGAGCAGCCACTCGCGCAGGTCGTGCGACAGATCCTCGTCACCGTAGAGGGGTCGGAAATCGAAAAAGATCGAGGCATTCAGCAGCGCCTTCGGCTCGGGCATCTGGATCCATTTCGAAAACCTGCCGCGCCACTCCTCCAGCGACAGGCACCACTCGGGGTTGCCCGCCATGATGCCGCCCTTGCAGAGCGGGAAGCCGCAGGCGTCGAGCTTGTTGTTGACCGCGCTGGCGAAGGGCAGCAGGGTCTCGCGGATGCGCCCGGCGTCCTCGCCGTCGGCGTCGAAAATGATGCCGTTGTCCTGGTCCGTCGACAGCGTCTGCTCGTAGCGCCCCTCCGAACCCAGCGCGATCCAGCACCACCTCACCTGCGGCAGGTCGAACTCGTCGTGGGTAAGCTCGATGATGCGCAGGGTGAGCAGGTCGTTCAGGGTCGAGATCAGGTGCGTCAGCTGGTCGGCCGCCACGCCCTGGCGCAGCATGGCGTCGGCCATGCTGCGGATGTCCCTGGAGCAGGATTGCAGGGCGGCCAGGTCCTTCGCCTCGCGGATGTTGCCGGTGACGTCGTTCACGCCGGTGCGCTGCAGGGCGAACAGGTCGTTCTGCGAGACGATGCCGAGCAGGCTGCCCGCATCGTCCACCACCAGCAAATGGCGCAGGCCGCGGCGGCCCATGATCAGGGCCGCCTGATAGGCGGTGGTCTGCGGCTTGACGGTGATCACGCCGGCGGTCATTACGGAGGCGATCGGCAGGTCGAGGGTGCAGCCGGGCAGCGCCACGCGGTGCAGCAGGTCGCGCAGGGTGAAGATGCCGAGCGGCAGCCGCCCCCCCTCGTCGGCGACGATGATCGAGCCGATGCGCTTCTCGTCCATCACCCGGATGGCCTGGCGCACCGTGGCATCCAGCGGCACCGTCTCCGGCTTGCGGCGGATGAGGCTGCCCAGGGGACTGTACATCGCCTGGAATTCCCCTTTCGCCGTCTGTCGATTCGCCTCTTCCATGTCGTCCTGCCTCCGGTTCAGTATTTGATCCTGGCGTAATAGGTGCGTTCGGCCGCCTCGCGCGCCTCGCGCAGCGTGCGGATGCCCATCTCGTTGAGCAGCGGAATCATGCGGAGGAACACTTCGCCGGTGACGATGGCGTCGCCCAGCGCGGTGTGGCGGCCGATGACGTTGATGCCGAGCCGCGCGCAGATCGCTTCCAGCTTGTGCGATTCCTGGTTCGGGTGGATCACCGCCGACAGCAGCAGGGTGTCGAGCACCGGCTGGCGGAAGCAGATGCCGGTCGCCTCCTCCTTCAGTTGCAGGAAGCGCATGTCGAAAGCGGCGTTGTGCGCCACCAGCACGGTGTCCTCGCAGAAGGCATGGAACACTGGCAGCACCTTGTCGATGGTCGGCTGGCCGGCCACCATCTCCTCGGTAATGCCGTGGATGGGAATGCCCTCGGGCCGCAGCGGGCGGCGCGGGTCGATAATCTGGTCGATGCTCTCGCTCCTGAGCAAGCGGCCGTTGACGATGCGCGTGGCGCCGATCTGGATGATCTCGTCGCCGGCCGAGGGCTCCAGCCCGGTCGTCTCGGTGTCGAAGACCGTGTAGGCCAGCTCGCTGAGCAGGCGGTCGTCGAGGGCGCGGCTCTCCTCGGTCTGGCGGAACAGGTTGAAGTCGTAGTACTCGGGCCGACTCTCGGCGTGCCGCAGTGCCGCCGGCTCGACCGCCGCTTCCTGCGGCGTGGCGGCGGCGGGCAGCAGCATGCGGATGAAGGCGCGGTGGGAAGCCTTCTCGCGCTCGAACCAGATCTCGCCGCCATGGCGGTCGATCACCTCGCGCAGGGTGAGCGGGCTGTTTTCCCCCGCCACCCGCATCGGGTCGATTTCCCAGGCGAGCAACGTCTGGCTGCCGACCACCGTGCCGGACCAGACCAGATCGAGGCGCACCAGGCGGCCATCCGGTGCCAGGCGGAAGCGCAATTCGCGGATGTCGTATTCGTCGTGCAGGCGCGAGGCGAGATAGGTCACCCCCTGCAGCAGCGAAAAGCTGTCCACCTTGACCCAGACGCCTTCGGCCACCTCGTCGAGCTTGGTCGGCAGGCCCAGCTTCGTCTCGATGCGCCGGCGCGCCGCCTCGATGAAATCTTCGCCGAGCATGTCCTCGAGCGGCCAGCGCGATTTCAGCGCATCGGAGAACTCGTTCGCGGTCCGGTCGAGGCGCTGACCCATCGCCGTTACCTCGTCGCCGATGATGCCGACGAAGCGGTCGCGCTGCTCCGCCTCCATGTCGGGATAGTCGAGCAGGTTCTCGACGGCGGCACGGATGTTGCCAAGCGAGGCGCGGCTGCCCTCGGTGAGGGATTGCAGCAGCGCATCGCGCCGGCTGTCGGTCTCCAGGTTGCGCGTGATGTTGTCCAGCATCAGGACATAGCCGACGATGGCCCGCTCGCCGCCCTCCCCGGCGCCTTCGCGCACTGCGCCCAGCACCGGCGCCATCTGCACGCGGATCAGTTGCCCTGCGCGGCTGGTGGTGACGAAGTTGGCCGTCGGCTGCTGGCTGCCGCGCACCAGGCGCTGCTGGATGTTCTCCAGGGCATGCGTGATCAGGCTGCGCTCGAGGATGGCGAAGATGGAGCGCCCGAGCCCGATCAGGGCGCTCGCCGCCGCCGGCCCGCCTTCCGCCAGCGCCTTGAACTGCAGCCGCGCACGGTTGTTGTAGAGGAGAATGCGGCCGTCGAGATTGCACACTACGACGCTCTGGGTCAACTCGGACATGAGCGCCGCCAGCCGGTTCTTTTCCTCTTCGACGGAGGCCCGCGCGTCGCGAATCCGCGCCTCGACGTCGCGCTGCAGCGATTCGCGCTGCTCAGCGAGCGCATTTACCACCTGGGCCAGCGTGCGTATCTCCGGCGCACCCAGCTCCTGCAGGCGCAAGCCGGGGTTGGCATTCACCATGACCAGAGCCTGCTCGCGCAACGTCATGGGCGCCTGCACATAGGCCCGGTAGATCGCATGCACGATCATGCCGAGGAAGGCCCAGGCCATCAGGATGATCAGGATCGACAGCTCGATGCGCGGCATCAGGATGGCGACGAGCGCCAGCCGCTCGTGCTCCTGCATGTGGGCCCACAGCACGGCGCCGAGCGCGCCGAAAAGCAGCGCCAGCAGCAGGTAGATGCCGCCCAGGATGAGGGCCAGCTTGAGCTTGCCGGATTCGGCCGCCATGAAGAGGCTCAGGATTCGCCGAGAATCTGCCTCACTTGCGCGATCAGGTCCTTGGTCGAGAACGGCTTGGTCATGTAGGCGTCGGCGCCCAGCGCGGTACCCTTGGCGACCTCGGTGTCCCGCCCCTTGGCGGTCAGCATGACGATCTTCACGGCCTGCAGCTCGGGGTTAGCGCGGATCGTCTGGCACACCTCGAAGCCGTTCTTCTTCGGCAACATGATGTCGAGCAGCACCAGGTCGGGCGTCTTCTCCTCGACCGATTTCAGGGCCGCCTCCCCGTCCATGGCCACGGCCACCTCGAAGCCCTCGCGCTTCATGAGGAACTCGAGGGAAACCACGATGTTCGGTTCGTCGTCGACGATCAGTATCCGTTTAGTCATTTTGCCTTCTCTCCTCCTGGCGTGCGTCGCCCGTATCGAAGGGCAGGGTAAACGAGAACGTCGCCCCCTTGCCCAGACTGCTTCTCACCCACAGCCGCCCGCCGAAATGCTCGACGATCTGGCGGCTGATCGGCAGGCCCAGCCCGGTCCCCTGCGGCTTGGCCGTCATGGTGTCGCCGACCTGGCGGAACTTCTCGAAAATGGTGGCCTGGTCCGCTTCGGCAATGCCGGTGCCGTTGTCCTCGACATCCACCCGCGCCACGCCGCTCTCGGCCGAAAGGCGCACCGTGACGCGGCCACTGTCCTCCTCGCAGAATTTGACCGCATTCGACAGCAGGTTCAGCATGACCTGGATCAAGCGATCGCGATCCGCCCGCACGCGGGGCAGATCGGCGGCAAGGTGTTTTTCCAGGCTGATCCGCTTGTCGGCGAACAGCGTCGAGGTCGCCGCAAGGGTTTCCTCGATCACTTCCTGCAGGTCGATGTCGGCAGTATGCCACTCGGCGTTGCCCGACTCGATCTTGGCCATGTCAAGAACCTGGTTGATGAGCCTCGTCAGACGCTCCGTTTCCTTGACGATGATGGCGAGGAACTTGCGACGGTTGGCCAGATTGGTCTTCGGGTCCTCCAGCAGGATCTCGGAAAAGGCGCGGATCGAGGTGAGCGGCGTGCGCAGCTCGTGCGTCACCGTCGAGATGAAATCGTCCTTCATGCGATCCAGCTCCTTCAGCCGCTCGTTGGCGGCCCGCAGCTCGGCGGTGGCCGCCTCGAGTTCGCGCGACTTCTGCTCCAGCTGCTTCGAGTAGGCGCGCACCTGGGACGCCTCGTCGAGGATGTTCATGACCTCGTCGATGCCGAGCGGCTCCTCTTTCACCACCGAAGCTACCATGACCCGGGCGGAAGCCCCGCCAATGGCACCCGCCAGCAGGGCCTCGGCGTAATGCACCAGGTCGGCATTTGCCTCCAGCTGGTCGATCGTTCCCACACCACGACGCCGGGCGTAGGCCAGGAAGGCCTCGCGGGCCCGTTCCGGCCCGAGGAAGCGGCCGATCAGCGGCAGCAGATCCTGCACCTGCGCGCTACCGCGCCAGAAGCGCGAGCGTTGCTCGCCCTCGGTATGCCTGAAAGCGTCGACGAACAGCGTGGCCTGGCCGGTCTCGACCACATCCGGCCGCCTGCGCAGCGACACGGCGACATAGCAGCCGATGTTGGCCAGCATGCTCCAGAACAGGCTGTGCGGTATCTCGCCCAGGCCGGTGAGACCGAACAGCTGCTGCGGCTTGAGCAGGCCGATGCTGAAAAGGCCTTCCTTGATGAAATCCAGCGAGAGCCAGCCCGACTTGGCGAAGGAAGGCAGCAGTAGCGTGTAGATCCAAACGGCGAAACCGGCGACCAGGCCGGCAATGGCGCCCTCGCGGGTGCCGCCCTTCCAGTAGATGCCGCCGATGATGGCCGGCGCGAACTGCGCCACGGCGGCGAACGAGATGAGCCCGATGCCGACCAGCGCATAAGCCTCTCCGGCCGCGCGGAAATAGACGTAGCCGAGCAGCAGGATGGCCGCAATCGCCCAGCGGCGGATGGACAGCAGCAGCCCCGACAGATCGTGCTCCTCGTGCAGTCGCAGCGACTTCCAGCGCAGCAGGACGGGCATCACCAGGTCGTTGCAGACCATGGTCGACAGCGCGATCGTCTCCACGATCACCATGCCGGTACCGGCGGAAAGGCCGCCGATATACACCAGCAGCGCCAGGAGTTCCTGCTGCTCCGCCATCGGCAGCGTCAGCACGAAGGTGTCGGCATCGACGCTGCCGTCGGGGAAGCGCAGCAAACCGCCGACGGCAATCGGCAGCACGAAGATGTTGATCAGCAGCAGATACAGGGGAAACAGCCAGATCGCGCGCGCCAGGTGGCGTTCGTTTACATTCTCGACCACCGAGATCTGGAACTGGCGCGGCAGGAACATGATGGAAAGCATGGAGAGAAAGGTCAGCGACCACCAGCTGCCGTAGCTGGCACCGGTGTCATCCACCGTCATCAGCGCCTTCAGCTTCGGCACCAGCTCGGCACGGTCGAAGATGTCGCCGAAGCCGTCATAGAGGAAAAAGGTGACGAAAATGCCGACGGCCACGAAAGCCAGCAGCTTGACGAGGGACTCGAAGGCGATCGCCGCCACCATCCCCTCGTGCCGCTCGGTGGCGTCGAGGTGGCGCGTGCCGAAAAGGATGGTGAAGGCGGCCAGGATCAGGGCGATATAGAGCGCGCTGTCCTGCAGCAGGGGCTGGGCCGCCGCCCGCGCAGGCATGACGATGTCCGGATAGTGCAGCAGGATGGTGAAGCTGTTCGAAACGGCCTTCAGCTGCAGGGAGATGTAGGGCACGATGCCGATCACGGCGATGATCGTCACCAAACCGCCGAGCAGCTGGCTCTTGCCGTAGCGCGAAGAGACGAAGTCGGCGATGGAAGTGATGCGGTTGGCCTTGCTGATGCGGATGATCTTCAGCATGACGAACCACCACAGGCCGGCCATCAGCGTCGGCCCGAGATAGATCGGCAGGAAGCCGATGCCGGTCGACGCGGCGCGCCCGACGCTGCCGTAAAAGGTCCATGTCGTGCAATACACCGCCAGCGACAGGGCGTAGATGGTCGGGTTGGCGATGATGGAACGGCCGGCATCGGCGCGCTTGTCGCCGTAATAGGCGATGGCGAACAGCACGCCCAGGTAGGCGAAGGAAACGCTGGCGATGACCCAGGCCTGGAGCACGGGCTATTCCTGACGGTGCTCGATCACCCAGGCCATCAGGCCGATCAGCAGCGCCCAGGCACCGAACAGGAAGAGATACAGCAGCGGGATGTCGAACAGCTCGCCCGTCTTGTTGAAGAGGGCGATGACCGGATAGTTGAACAGCACGCAGCCGAGCAGGAAGACCGCCACCAGGCGCTGCCCCGTGAGGATGGAGCGTTTCATCATGGCAAGTCCCTCCGCTGAAGTCCCGTACCCGATTATAGGGTGAAAAAAAGGGCGTCATGCGACGCCCTTGTTCAATCTGCCGGACAGGCGGTCAGGCTGCCGGCTCCTTCAGCTGCTGCAGGATGGCCGGGTTCTCCAGGGTGGTGATGTCCTGGGTGATCTCCTCGCCCTTGGCGATGGAACGCAGCAGGCGGCGCATGATCTTGCCGGAACGCGTCTTCGGCAGATTGTCGCCGAAGCGGATGTCCTTCGGCTTGGCGAGCGCGCCGATCTCCTTGGCCACATGGATGCGCAGCGCGTCGGCGATCTTCTTGGCTTCCGCGTCGGACGGTCGGGCCTGCTTGAGCACGACGAAGGCGCACACCGCCTCGCCGGTGAGGTCGTCCGGGCGGCCCACCACGGCGGCTTCCGCCACCAGGGGATGGGCGACCAGTGCCGATTCGATTTCCATGGTGCCGAGGCGATGGCCGGAGACGTTGAGCACGTCGTCGATGCGCCCCATGATCCAGAAGTAGCCATCCAGGTCGCGATTGGCGCCGTCGCCGGCCAGGTAGTACTTGCCGCCGAAGTCCGCCGGATAGTAGGACTGCTTGAAGCGATCGGGGTCGCCCCAGATGTTGCGGATCATGGACGGCCAGGGCTTCTTGATGACGAGGAAGCCGCCTTTGCCCAGTTCGACGTCGGCCCCCGTTTCGTCAACGATGGCGGCCATGATGCCGGGCAGCGGCAGCGTGCACGAGCCCGGCTTGGTCGGCGTGGCGCCCGGCAGCGGGGAAATCATGTGGCCGCCGGTCTCGGTCTGCCACCAGGTGTCGACGATGGGGCAGCGGCCGCCCCCGACGGTGTTGTGGTACCACATCCAGGCTTCCGGATTGATCGGCTCGCCCACCGTGCCAAGGATGCGCAGGCTGGACAGATTGTAGTTCTTCGGCAGGTCCGCGCCCGCCTTGATGAGCGAGCGGATGGCGGTCGGCGCCGTGTAGAAGATACTGACTTTGTGGTCCTGGATCATGCGCCAGAAGCGGCCGGCGTCCGGGTAGGTCGGCACGCCCTCGAAGATCACTTCGGTCGCACCCATGGCGAGCGGGCCATAAGTGACATAGGTATGTCCGGTGACCCAGCCGACGTCGGCGGTACACCAGAAAACGTCGTTCGACTTGATGTCGAACACCCACTTCATGCTCATGACGGCGCCCAGAAGATAGCCGCCGCTGGAATGCTGCACGCCCTTCGGCTTGCCGGTCGAGCCGGAGGTGTAGAGGATGAACAGGGGGTGCTCGGCGCCGACGTTGGTCGGCGGGCATTCGTCGGACAGGCCCTCTTCCAGTTCATGCCACCAGATGTCATGGGCGGTGTTCCAGGTCACCTCGCCGCCTGTGCGCTTGTAGACGACGACCTTTTCGATGGAGCCGCAGCCGCCCATGCCGAGCGCCTCGTCGACGGCCGGCTTGAGCGCCATTTCCTTGCCGCCGCGGTACTGCCCGTCGGCCGTAATGACCAGCCTGGCCTTGGCATCGATGATGCGCTCCTGCACGCTCTTCGCCGAGAAACCGCCGAACACCACCGAGTGGATCGCGCCGATGCGGGCGCAGGCCTGCATGGCCACCACCGCCTCGATGGACATCGGCAGGTAGATGAGGACGCGGTCGCCTTTGGTGATGCCCAGCTTCTTCAGTCCGTTGGCGAAGCGGCAGACGCGGTGATACAGCTCCTTGTAGGTGATCCTGGTCACCTGGCCGTTGTCGGCCTCGAAGATGATGGCCGTCTTGTGCGGCTTCGATTCGAGATGGCGGTCGAGGCAGTTGTAGGAGACGTTGATCTCGCCGTCCTCGTACCAGGTATAGAAGGGGGCATTGGATTCATCCAGCACCTTGGAGAACTGCTTGTGCCAGATCAGGTTGTCGCGAGCGATCTTGCCCCAGAACCCCTGGTAGTCCTTCTCGCTCTTGGCGTAAAGCTCCCGGTAGGCTTCCATGCCCGACACGTTCGCCTGGGCAACACACTCGGCGGGCGGCGGGAAAACGCGGGTTTCATTCAAGACCGATTCGATCGTAGACATATCTCTGAACCTCTCCTCTGTTATTACTGGATGTGGCGGCGAGCCGCCCGCACAACGCCGGGACTGCAGATTTCGCGGGACTGAATAATTTTCTTGAATCAGCCCATTCTAACGAAACATGCAATTTATCGTCAAAAGCTTACGTCGGTCTTACAGGGCCCGAAGGAACGCGACGAGCATTGTGCGGCTTCTGTCGCATTGCAGCATGGGTGATAGAATTTATGGATGATTTCAACCCGGAACTAACGGAATTCATGACAAAACCAGCCGAACGATCTCTCAAGGCCATGGAGGGCTTCATCTTCTGGAGCCGCTGGCTGCAAGCCCCGCTTTACATCGGCCTGATCATCGCCCAGGCCGTCTATGTCTATCAGTTCATGGTCGAACTGAGCCACCTCGTCGGCAAGGTCGGCAGCCTGACCGACACCGATGTGATGCTCATCGTGCTGGGTCTGATCGACGTGGTCATGATCGCCAACCTGCTGATCATGGTCATCATCGGCGGCTACGAAACTTTCGTCTCGCGCCTCGACCTGGAAGGCCATCCGGACCAGCCGGAATGGCTTTCCCACGTCAACGCCGGCGTGCTGAAGATCAAGCTGGCGACCGCCATCATCAGCATCTCGTCGATCCACCTTCTGAAGACCTTCATCAACGCTGCGAACCTGGAGGACCGGGCCATCCTCTGGCAGGTGGTGATCCACGTCACCTTCCTCGTTTCGGCGCTGACCATGGCCTGGACCGACAAGATCATGACCAGTTCGCTGATGATGGCGAAGAAACATTGAAAGGGCCCCGCATGGCAACCATCCGCCAGGAAGACTTCATCCAGAGCATCGCCGACGCCTTCCAGTACATCAGCTACTACCACCCGGCCGACTACATCAAGGCACTGTCCGCCGCCTACGAGCGCGAGCAGAGCCCGGCCGCGAAGGACGCCATCGCCCAGATCCTCATCAATTCCCGCATGTGCGCCGAGGGCCACCGCCCGATCTGCCAGGACACCGGCATCGCCGTGGTCTTCCTCAAGGTCGGCATGAACGCCCGCTGGGACGCCGCCATGAGCATCCAGGAGATGGTCGACGAAGGCGTACGCCGCGCCTACAACAATCCGGACAACAAGCTGCGCGCCTCGGTACTGCTCGATCCCGCCGGCGCGCGCACCAACTCGAAGGACAATACACCGGCCGTGGTGCACACCGAGATTGTTCCGGGAGACCACGTCGAAGTGATCTGCGCCGCCAAGGGCGGCGGCTCGGAGAACAAGTCCAAGTTCTATGCCCTGAATCCTTCGGATTCGATCGTCGACTGGGTGCTGAAGACCGTACCGACCATGGGCGCCGGCTGGTGCCCGCCCGGCATCCTCGGCATCGGCATCGGCGGCACGCCGGAGAAGGCCATGCTGCTGGCTAAGGAATCGCTGATGGCGCCGGTGGACATCCACGAACTGATCGCGCGCGGCCCGAGGAACCGCATCGAGGAACTGCGCCTGGAACTGTATGAGAAGGTCAACGCCCTCGGCATCGGCGCCCAGGGTCTGGGTGGACTGACGACCGTGCTGGACGTCAAGATCCTCGACTACCCGACGCATGCCGCCTCGCTGCCGGTGGCGATGATCCCCAACTGCGCCGCCACCCGCCACGCGCATTTCCACCTCGACGGCTCCGGCCCCGCCAGGCTGGATCCGCCCAACCTGGCCGACTGGCCGAAGCTGGCCTACGACGCCAGCAAGGGCAAGCGCGTCGACCTCGACAAGGTCACGCGCGAGGAAGTGGCCAGCTGGCAACCCGGCGACGTACTGCTGCTCAACGGCAAGCTGCTAACCGGTCGCGACGCCGCCCATAAGCGCCTGGTCGACATGCTGAACAAGGGCGAGAAGCTGCCGGTGGATTTCACCAACCGCTTCATCTACTACGTCGGCCCGGTCGATCCGGTGCGCGACGAAGTAGTGGGGCCGGCCGGCCCGACCACGGCCACCCGCATGGACAAGTTCACCCGTCAGATGCTGGAACAGACCGGACTGCTCGGCATGGTCGGCAAGGCGGAACGGGGACCGGCCGCCATCGAAGCCATCCGCGACA
>WYAY01000005.1 GCA_011526165.1 Sulfuritalea sp. | reverse complement strand
TCGTCTACGCCAGGGCGGAAAACCCGGTTGCCAATGCCATCCTGTTCCAGGGTGGTCCCGGCAACATCGGCATCTTTCCCAACGGCTCGATGCGCGTCGAGAACTTCCTCTCCGGCGGCGCCGCGCGATTCACGCAGAACGGCATCTCCGTGGCCATCGTCGACGTGCCCTCCGACCGCCGCAACCTGGATGATTTCCGCCACACGGCGGAACACGCCCAGGACGCGGCCGCCGTCATCGCCTTCCTGCGGCAGCAGAACAAGCTGCCAGTCTGGGCCATCGGCACCAGCAACGGCTCCCTGTCGGCCGCCACGGCCGCCGTGCTGCTCAAGGAGCGCGGCCCGGACGGCATCGTGCTGACCTCATCGACCACCAGCAAGCCGGTGCCCGCCGCCCATCCCGTGACGGACGCGGCGCTCGACCAGGTCACGGTGCCCACGCTGTTCGTCCACCACAAGGACGACGCCTGCCGCGTCACCCCCTACGGCGCCATCCCCGGCGTCATGGCCTCGATGAAGCGGGCCAAGGTCGTCGACCTGATCACCGTCGAGGGCGGCGAGAACCGCGGCAACCCCTGCCATTCCGGCTACCACCAGTTCCTCGGCATCGAGGCCGCGGTCACGCAGCAGATCGCCGACTGGATCAGGCGCTACCAGTCGCAGGGAAAAGCGGGCGCGGGCTCATAAAGCCGCTTGCCGTCTTCGGCTTCGTGCCGCCGCCCTGGAACCTCATGGCGGCGGATGCGGGCAAAGCGGCCGCGCTGGCGGCGAAGAAAGTAAATTTCCCCGCCTACCGACCAAGTGAAAGCCGGCAGGAGGCCAGGGCGTGCTCTCAATTATTCTGTCGGTGCGAATGCTTGAGAACACGCCCTAGTCTCCGGTCGGGGAAATACGGAAAGCCCGCACGGTCTTCAATTCGCGCAGCGCCACCGCAAGCTCGGACAGGTTTTGGGGATTGGTGGTCCGAATCACCATGCGATATTCGAAATTGATCCCATCGTCGGAAAGCCGATGGCTCATGTTGGCAACCGTGAAGCCGAGGTTTGCCAGAAATCCTTTCAGTTCCTGCTCCGGCATGACGCTGTCGCGATCGAAGCGGACGAAGTGATGGGCATAAAAGTGGGAAGGAATCCTGGCCTCGATCCACCGAAAGAATGAAAGCGTGGCGACCGTGAGGAGGGTTGCCAGGACCGCCGGCAAATAAAAGCCGACGCCCATGAGGATGCCGATGGCGGCCGTGATCCAGATCGAGGCCGCGGTAGTCAGGCCGCGAACGGACAGGCCTTCCTTGAAGATCACTCCGGCGCCGAGGAAGCCGATGCCGGTCATGATGCCCTGGGCCATGCGCGTGGGATCGGTTCGAACCGCCTCGAGCGGTATGCCGATAAACCATTTCTCCTGGTACAACGTGACCAGCATGAGGAGGCTCGAGGCGAGACACACGAGCGCGTGGGTACGGAAGCCGGCAGGACGGCCGTGATAGCTCCTCTCAAGCCCGACGATGCCGCCCGCAATCAATGCGGCAACGAGATGAGTGATGATTTGAACGGTGTTCGGGTCCAGAGGCATATCGGATTCATTTTGCTCCGAAAGCGGCCAATTGCCAACGATCCGCCTCGAGGTCTCGCATCAAGCGCGCCTTGCGTTATGGGTGGCCTTGGTCAGAACAAGGACATGCCGCCGGCTTGGCGCAACCACCCAGGACGATCGAGAAAGTCAGTCCCCGCGGGGCGACTCGGCGCCTCTCCGGCCGTAACAATCCCGTCACATTGACGCAATAAACTTCACTCCGCAATCTTAAGACAGGAGAGAAGACAATGAAACAGCTGAAGCAAACCCTTATCGCGCTGGCGCTCGGCCAGCTGGCCGCCGGCGGCGCCCTGGCCCAGTCCAACGTCGTCAAGATCGACGGCTCATCCACCGTCTATCCGATCACCGAGGCGGTCGCCGAGGAATTCCAGAAGGCGGAGAAGAACGCCGTCAAAGTGACCGTCGGCATCTCCGGCACCGGCGGCGGCTTCAAGAAGTTCTGCCGCGGCGAGACCGACATTTCCGACGCCTCGCGCCCCATCCTGAAGAAGGAGATGGAAGCCTGCGCCGCCGCCGGCATCAAGTATTTCGAGCTGCCGGTCGCCTTCGACGCGCTGACCGTGGTCATCAACCCGAAGAACGCCTTCCTCAAGCAGATCACGGTGGAAGAACTGAAGAAGATGTGGGAGCCGGCCGCGCAGGGCAAGGTGACGCGCTGGAACCAGGTGAACCCGGCCTGGCCGGACCAGCCGATGAAGCTGTTCGGACCGGGCGCCGATTCCGGCACCTTCGACTACTTCACCGAAGCCACCGTCGGCAAGTCCAAGTCGAGCCGCGGCGACTTCACCGCCTCCGAGGACGACAACGTGCTGGTGCAGGGCGTGACGCAGGACGTCAACGCGCTCGGCTACTTCGGCTACGCCTACTACGCCGAGAACACCGCCAAGCTGAAGGCGGTGCCCATCGTCAATCCGAAGGGCAAGGCGGTGCTGCCCTCGATGGAGAACGTGCTGAGCGGGGCCTACGAGCCGCTGTCGCGGCCGATCTTCATCTACGTCTCGGAGAAAGCCTACCAGCGCGCCGAGGTGAAGAAGTTCGTCGAGTACTACATGAAGCACGGCGCCATGCTGTCGAGGGAAGTGAAGTACGTGCCGCTGCCCGACAAGGCCTACACGACCAACCTCGACCACCTCAAGAAGGGCAAGCTGGGCACGGCCTTCGGCGGCGTGGCCGAGGTCGGCGTCACCATCGAGGAACTCCAGTCGCGCGAAGGCAAGCTCTGAGCGATCGATGCCGTGTCGCGGAGACCGGCCCCACGTGCATTCGGGCCGGCCTTCGTTTGCCTTGCAAGACCCACCAGGTTAGCTATCATGAGCGGCACCATAATCACGACCGTCGATCAGGCCATGTCTCCCGCCGAAAGCCGCCTGGCCCGCCGCGCCTCGCGCCACGTCAAGGAAAAGGTCATCGAGCCGATCCTTCTTCTGGCGGCGCTGGTGTCGGTGTTCACGACGCTGGGCATCGTCTACATCCTGGTGTCGGAATCGGTGGTGTTCTTCCGCCACGTGCCGATCTGGGACTTCCTGACCGACACGCAGTGGACGCCGCTCTTCGACGACGCCCACTTCGGCATCGTCGTGCTGCTCTCCGGCACGCTGGTCAGCTCGGGCGTGGCGCTTTTCGTCGCCATTCCGCTCGGCACGATCATCGCGATCTACCTGTCCGAGTTCGCCGGCCCGCGCATCCGCGAGACCGTCAAGCCGATGCTGGAACTGCTCTCCGGCGTGCCGACCATCGTCTACGGCTATTTCGCCCTGCTCTTCGTCACGCCGCTGCTGCAGAAAATATTTCCCGAACTGCCCGGCTTCAACCTGCTCTCGGCCGGCATCGTCATGGGCATCATGATCATTCCGACGGTGAGCTCCATCGCCGAGGACGCCATGCGCGCGGTGCCGATGAGCCTGCGCGAGGGGGCCTACGCCATGGGCTCCACCCGCTTCCAGACCGCCACGCGCGTCGTCGTGCCGGCGGCCTTCTCCGGCATCATGGCGGCCTACATCCTCGGCGTCTCGCGCGCGGTGGGCGAGACCATGATCCTGGCGGTGGCCGCCGGCATGCAGCCCAACCTGACCTGGAATCCGATGGAGCCGGCCGCCACCATCACCGCCTTCATCGTGCAGGTGGCGCTGGGCGACCTGCCGC
>WYAY01000004.1 GCA_011526165.1 Sulfuritalea sp. | reverse complement strand
TTCCACCATCCTGACGGCACCCGACGGCACACAACTCGCATGCGACCACCTGAGGCACGGCGACGACTGGCGTCTGCGCTGCAAGAGGCCCGATAGTAAAGAAGTTGTGATGCGGCGTGTCAGAGAGCGACGCTAGGCCGATGGAGACTTTCGATATCGATGCCGTTTCTTTCCATAATCGGCTGAGGTTCTTCCAAGAAGCAAATTGCGGCTTTAAGTCGAATGCCGGTTAGATTTGGCAGGGGAACGGACATTCAATTTACCTACCACGTGGCTGCCCTCATCATGCCGTGAATGGCCGCTTCGGCCGAAATTGAGAAGCTCGTTCTATCCCGCCTGAGTTCTCGCTCCTGGCCGATAGTACTCACTCTGAAAACCCATCGCCGTATCCCAGCTACTGACTTTCCCCCGCGACTTCCCGCCTACTCCGGCAAGCGCACGAACCCGTTCTCGTCCAGCGGAAAGTAAGGATTGAAGCAGACTTCCCAGAGGAAGCCGCCCGGGTCGGCGAAGTAGCCGCGATAACCGCCCCACGGCGCCTTCTCGCCCGCGCGCACGAGGCGGCCGCCGGCCGCGACGGCTTCGCGCAGCGTGGCGTCGACCGCTTCCTCCGTTGGAACGTTGTGCGCGAGGGTGAAGCCGGGGAAGCCTGCGCCTTGCGGCGGCACGCCGGCGTCCTCGGCAAGCGCGTCGCGCGCGAAGAGCGCGAAGGCCGTGCTGCCGGCCTGGTAGAAGGCGATGGCTTCCTGGCTGGCGGAGGATTCGCGCCAGCCGAGCGCGCGGTAGAAGGCACGGCTGCGGGCGAGGTCGCCGACGCCGAGGGTGACGAGGGTGAGGGCCTGTTTCATGGGTTGCGTCCGTGCATTATGCGCTGCCGGCGATTAGACGCCGTGTTGCACGGACTGACTTTTCCCGCGCGGCGCGGTTTTCAGGAGCGACTGCCGCAGCGCCCGCAGGGCGCGCTCGATGGCGGGGACGTCGGCCAGGCCGAAGCCGAGGGTCAGCCCTTCCGCCGCGCGCGTCCTGAGGGCGAACACCGACCACGGCTGCGCGCCGGGCAGGTGGCGGCGCGCGGCGGCGACGATGCGCGGCGCATCGGCGGCGCGGCGGATGCGCGCGGAGAGGTGCAGGCCGGCTGCGGAGGGAACCGGCACAAGCCATTCGCCGAGCCAATGCGCGATGCCGTCCTCGAGCGCGGCGCGGCGGCGGCCGTACTCCAGGCGCATGCGGCGGACGTGGCGCGCGAGATGGCCTTCCTCGATGAACGCCGCCAGCGCCGACTGCTGCACGGTGTCGGCCTGCGCATCGGTGCAGCGCTTGAGGGCGGCCAGGCGTTCGCGCGCCCAGGGCGGCGCGACGACGTAGCCCGCGTGCAGCGAGGGGAACATGCATTTCGAGAAGGTGCCGACGTAGCAGACGCGGCCCTCGGTGTCGAGCGCGTGCAGGGCATCGAGCGGCCGGCCTTCGGCGCGGAACTCGCCGTCGTAGTCGTCCTCGACGATGACGGCGCCGTGCGCGCGCGCCCACGCCAGCAGCGCCATGCGCCGCGCCAGGCTCATCGCCACGCCGGCGGGGAACTGGTGCGAGGGCGTGACGCAGACGACGCCGATGCCTTCGCCAAGCCGGTCGACGCGCAGGCCTTCGCCGTCCACCGGAACGGGCACGAGCTGCGCGCCGGCGGCGCGGAACGCCGCGCGCAGGCCGGGATAGCCGGGATCCTCGACCGCCACGCGCGTGCCCCCGGGCGCGACCAGCAGGCGGGCGAGGAGGTCGAAGGCCTGCTGCGCGCCGGCGGTGACGAGGACGTCGTCGGCGCCGCAGGCGACGGCGCGCGCGAAGGCGACGTGCCGCGCGATGGCGGCGCGCAGGACGGGCAGGCCCGCCGCATCGCCCTGCGCGAAGGGGCCGCGGGCGGCGGCGCGCAGGGCGCGCAGCACGACGCGACGCCAGGCGGCGTGCGGAAACAGGCGGTGCTCCGGCAGACCGAGGCGGAACGGCGCCGCATCCTGCGCGTCGGCCAGCGGCGCACGCACGGGCGGACGGCGCCAGGCCGGATTGAGGGCGACGGCCGGCTGCGCCGTCGCCTTGCCGCGCCGGGCGCGCAGGTCGGCCACCACGGGGCGGGCGCGGGTGCGGGGCAGGACGTAGCCCTCGGCGACCAGCCGGTCGTAGGCCGCCGCCACGGTGTTGCGCGCCACGCCGAGCGCGGCGGCGGCGTTGCGCGTCGAGGGCAGCATGGCGCCGGCGGCCAGCCGTCCGTCGAGGATGGCGGCGCGCAGGCGCGCGTGCAGGGTGCGGCCGCGCCGGCCGCGCACCGCGGGCAGGTCGAGGTCGAGCGGGAAATCTGGCTCCATGTTTATTCTCTATTCTGGCGCAACAAGGGTGCCAGCCGGAAGCTAGAGTAGCACGCATCGCCACAGTGCCCACGATGGAGACCGCCATGACGCCCCCCGCCCCCGCCGCCTTCCTGCCCGCCTGCGTCGGCCGACCTGCCGAACTGCCCTGGATGCCTTCCGCCTCGCCCGGCAAGGCCGCCAAGCTGCTGCATTTCCTGCCCGGCGACGCCGGCTTCGTCGAGCTGCTGCGCATGGAACCGGGCGTGCGCATGCCGCTGCATCGCCACGCCGGCGAGGTGCATGCCTGGAACCTTGCCGGCAGCCGCGTGCTGTGCACGGGCGAGACCGTCGGGCCGGGCGAGTACGTCTATGAGCCGCCCGGCAACACCGACTGGTGGCAGGCCGTCGGCGACGAGCCGCTGCTGGTGTTCGTGGTCGTGATGGGCGAGGTGGCGTTCCTCGGCGAGGACGGCGAGGTGCTGTCGCGCGTCTCCGCCGCCACGCTCAGGCGGGACTGGGAGGCCTTCCTCCTGCAACGGGGACCGGCCCCGGCAGCGTTCAGCCCAGCAGCGCCGGATTGAGCCGCCAGACGGCAAAGGTCAGCGCCGCGGCGAAGGTGACCCACGCAAGGTAGGGCAGGAGCAGGACGGCGGCCATCGCGCTGATCCGCCGGAAGGCGATCGCGGTGGCGACGATCAGGCCCCACAGGAGCAGCACTTCGGCGAAGGCCGGGCCGCCCAGGCGCCAGGCGAAGAACAGCCAGCTCCACAGTGCGTTGACGGCCAGCTGGACGACGAAGAGCGCCAGCGCCGCGCGGGCGCCGGCAAAGCCGCGCTCGCGCCAGACCAGCCAGGCGGACACGCCCATCAGCGCGTAGAGCGCGGTCCACACCGGGCCGAACAGCCAGCCGGGCGGCGCCCAGGCGGGGCGCACGAGTTCGGCGTAGAACGCTTTTGCGCTGACGGAGGCCACGGCGCCGATCGCCGCAGTGGCAAAGGCCAGCGCCAGCCAGCCGGCGAGGCCGAGCCACTGGCGCGAACGATTCGATGCCGGCGGATTCATGGCCGGCTTACTTCTTGCGCCGCGGGCAGTCTTTGCAGCGCGGCTTGCGCTTGCAGCATTTCCTGCTCATTTTCCGATCGCTCCGATCGCCAGCGCCAGCCAGCCGAGGATGAAGGCGACGCCGCCATACGGAGTGACGGCGTGCAGCGCATGGAACTCGGCGAGGCTGCGCAGGTAGAGGTTGCCCGAGAAGAGCAGCGTGCCGGCCAGCATCAGGACGCCGGCCGCGGCGATCCAGCGCGAGGCCGGGCGCTGCACGGCAGCGAGGCCGACGGCGATGAGGCCGAGCGCGTGGAACTGGTGGTATTGCAGCGCGGTGTGGAACCAGGCCAGCGCGCCTTCCGGCAGGCCGGAAAACATATGGGCGCCGGCCGCGCCGAGCGCGACCGAGGCGGCGGCGCTCAGCGCGCCGCAGGCGAGGAACAGCCTGGCAGTGGAATTCATCGGTAAAAGTCAGTCCCGGCGGGACGGCGGGGGTTGTTGCGTCGTCCTCAAGTATGCCTGACAAACCCTTTCGCCCGCACTCCGCCTGTCGCGGCAGCTCGCTAAAACCGCACCCGTCCGCCTGGAAGCGGTATCTAAGCAGGGTTACCGGTGGAATCCGGCGGGATAGGCAATGAGAAAAAGAAAACCGCACCCTCCCCCGGTTTGCCCTCCGCCCAGACCCGCCCGCCATGCCGCGTCACGATGCGCTCGACGATGGCCAGGCCGACGCCGGTGCCGGGGAACGCAGCCGCGTCATGCAGTCGCTGGAAGACGCCGAACAGCTTGTCGTAGTAGCGCATGTCGAAGCCGGCGCCGTTGTCTTCGACGCAATAGACCAGTTCGCCGTCCATGTTCGAGCCCCTCACAGCGATGCGGGCATCCGCGCGCTTGCCGGTGAACTTGACGGCGTTGGAAATGAGATTGGCCCAGACCTGCCGGATCAGGGCGGCATCGCCGGAGGCCGCGGGCAGCGCGCCGACCTCTATGCGTGGCAGCGGGCCCGTGCCGGCGGCGGCGATTTCGTCGATGACGCCGTGCACCTGGGACGCCATGTCGATCCGGGCCTCGGCAAGCGGACTGCGGCCGAGGCGGGAAAACAACAGCAGTTCGTCGATCAGTTCGCCCATCCTCTGTGCGCGGTCGCGCACCACGCCGATCAGGCGGCGGCCCTCGTCGTCCAGCCTGTCAGAGTAGTCCTCCTTCAATATCTGCGCATAGCCGTCGATGGCGCGCAGCGGCGCGCGCAGGTCGTGCGAGACGGAATAGCTGAAACTGTCGATCTCCTGGTTCGCCGCCTCGAGCTGGGCAGTGCGTTCGGCAACGCGGCGCTCCAGTTCGGCATTGAAAAGATCGATCCGCTCGGCGGTGGCGTCGAGCTGGCGCATCAGCGCGCCCAGCTCGCCGCGCGAATACGGCCTGCCGATGCGCGCACCCAACTCGCCGGACGCCAGGCGCGCGGAGGCATCCAGCATGCGCTTGATCGGGCGCCGGATGCCGGCCTCCGCCAGCACCCAGGCGAGGATGAAGGCCAGCAGGGTGGCCACGGCCACGACGGCGAGGATCTGTTTCTGCCGGCGGTCCGCTGCCGCGGTCAGTTCGTCCTTCGCCACGCTGACGAGGACGGAAAGGTCGGCGCCGGGCACCTCGCGCGACTCGGGCTCGGCGACGGCCCAGACCCGCGCCACGCCGTCTGTCGTGATTTCCGCATGGCCATCCTGGCCGTCGCGCCGTTGCGCCAGCCGATGGAGCGGCGAGCCGGCGAGGGAGGAAGCGGGCTTCGTCTCGCCCTGCGGATGCCAGGTCAGCACCGTCCCGTTCCCGTCCATGAGGACGAGCACGGCCGACTCGAAGGGCAGGCTGCGGAAACGGCCTCGCATGAACTTGTCCAGGTCGAGCGAGGCAAGCAGGACGAATTTCACCGCGCCGTCGTCGTTGTGCGCCGGATAGGCGATCTGCAGCACGGCCTTGCCGGTGAGCCGGCCGAAGGCCGGTTCGAGGGCCAGGGTATGCGGCGCGGCGAGCGCCTGCTGGAAGTAGCGGCGGTCGGTCAGCTTCAGCGCCCTGCCGGTGCGCAGCGAATCGCAGAACAGGTAGCCGTCGGGCTTGACGGTGAGCAGGCCGGTGTATTGGGGGTATTCCCTGAGCACCCCGGCGAGGAAGGCGGAGCAGGCCGCCCGGTCTTCGGTGTCGAGGTCGCGGGCGCGGGACAGTCCGTACTCGAGCTGCGCCGTGCTGCGCACGGCGTCCTGGAGATCCTCGGCTATGAGCCGGCCGGCGGTTTGCAACTGCTCCCGTGCCCGGGTGATGTCGGCTTCGCGTTCGCCGGCGAGGATGTAGGTCCTGATCGCCGCCGGCAGCAAGGTGGCCAAAAGGACCAGCAGCAGGATCCGCGTGCGCAGGCTCACGGAATGTTGCCCCCCGCCGGGGAGCGGCAAAGAACGAGCCCGGCGCACGCAATGCCGCAGCAGCAACTGCACGGCAATGTTGGCATCGGCTGCCGTCCGCGCGGCTCATGCGATGGGTCGAGCGAAATCATCCCTCTTCTTCCTGCGCGACTCGCGCGGTAGACAGCCAGGCGGGCGTTATTCATTTTTCATGATAGCCGCTGTCGCGATCAGCGTCCAGCAGCTTGCCAGGCCGGCTTCGTTCTGCGGGATTTCCCGGGGGGCGGAATGTTGCCGTCCGACGCGGACTGACTTTTCATGCGGGGACCGGATGGCGAGGGAGGCTGCCGCATCGCCCGCAGCACGCGCTCGATGAACGGTACGTCGGCCGCGGCTGCGCCTCAGGCTGGAGCCGGCGCAGCGCAGCGGGGATAGCCGGCATTATTGTTATTGGCTATCGCACAATTAATATCATTCAATTGGATTAATCGACGCCGCGCCGGCATCATGCACTTGTCGCAAGCAATTCAACCCTTATTCATCAACCGAGACAGGAGAAAACGCATGAACACGACGCTCATCAACACCGAGATCCTCCCCTTCAAGGCGACCGCCTACCACAACGGCAAGTTCGTCGACGTCACCGACGCCACGCTCAAGGGCAAGTGGTCGGTGATGTTCTTCTACCCGGCCGACTTCACCTTCGTCTGCCCGACCGAACTGGGCGACATGGCCGACCTGTACCCGGAGTTCCAGAAGCTCGGCGTGGAGATCTACGGCGTGTCCACCGACACCCATTTCACGCACAAGGCCTGGCACGACACCTCGGAGACCATCGGCAAGATCAAGTACCCGATGATCGGCGACCCGACCGGCGCCCTCACCCGCAACTTCGGCGTGATGATCGAGGAAGCCGGCCTGGCCGAGCGCGGCACCTTCGTCATGGACCCGCAGGGCAGGATCCAGATCATCGAGGTCAACGCCGGCGGCATCGGCCGCGACGCCTCCGAACTGCTGCGCAAGATCAAGGCCGCGCAGTACGTCGCCGCCCATCCGGGCGAGGTCTGCCCGGCCAAGTGGAAGGAAGGCGACAAGACGCTGGCGCCCTCGCTCGACCTCGTCGGAAAAATCTGACAGCTGCCCCGACCCCAACCTTCCCGTTCCGGCCATCCCGGGGCGGGATTGCAGCGGCAAGGCGCTGCGGCCCAAGACGCCGCGGCCGCCTTCCCAGTGCAAACCGATCAAGGGAGACCCGAATGCTCGACACCAACATCAAGGCCCAACTGGCCGCCTATCTCGAAAAGCTGCGCGAGCCGATCGAACTCGTCGCCTCGCCGGACGGCAGCGGCGCTTCGCGCCAGATGCGCGAACTGCTCGCCGACATCGCCGCGTTGTCGCCGAAGGTCAGCGTGCGGGAGGACGGCCAGTCCGAGCGCCGGCCGTCGTTCTCGGTCGGCCGCCCGGGCCAGGCGCCGCGCATCCACTTCGCCGGCCTGCCGATGGGCCACGAATTCACTTCGCTGATCCTCGCCCTGCTGCAGACCGGCGGCCACCCGCCCAAGGTCGATGAGGCGCTGATCGCGCAGATCCGGGGCATCGAAGGCCGCTTCCGCTTCGAGACCTTCATCTCGCTGTCCTGCCACAACTGCCCGGACGTGGTGCAGGCGCTCAACCTGATGGCGGTGCTCAATCCGAACGTCGAGGCGACCATGGTCGACGGCGCCCTGTTCCAGCAGGAGGTCGAGGCGCGCGGCATCATGGCCGTGCCGGCGGTGTTCGCGAACGGCGAACCCTTCGGCCAGGGCCGCATGACGCTCGAGGAGATCGTGGCGAAGCTGGATACCGGCGCCGCGGCGAAGGCGGCCGAGGCGCTCGACGCCAAGGCGCCCTTCGACGTGCTGGTGGTCGGCGGCGGCCCGGCCGGCGCCGCAGCGGCGATCTACGCCGCGAGGAAGGGCATCCGCACCGGCGTGGTGGCCGAGCGCTTCGGCGGCCAGGTGCTCGACACGCTGGCGATCGAGAACTTCGTCTCGGTGAAGCACACCGAGGGCCCGCAGCTCGCCGCGGCGCTGGAAAGCCACGTCAGGGAGTACGGCGTGGACATCATGCCGCTGCAGCGCGCCCAGGCGCTGGTGCCGGGCGAAGGGCTGCACGAAGTGAAGCTCGCCAGCGGCGCGACGCTGAAGGCGAAGACGCTGGTGCTGGCCACCGGCGCGCGCTGGCGCGAGATGAACGTGCCCGGCGAGGCCGAGTACAAGGCGAAGGGCGTCTGCTTCTGCCCGCACTGCGACGGGCCGCTGTTCAAGGGCAAGCACGTCGCCGTCATCGGCGGCGGCAACTCCGGCGTCGAGGCGGCGATCGACCTCGCCGGCATCGTCGCCCACGTCACGCTGCTCGAGTTCGACGGCAAGCTGCGCGCCGACGCGGTGCTGCAGGACAAGCTGGCCAGCCTGCCCAACGTGACGGTGATCAGGAGCGCGCAGACCACCGAGGTCGTCGGCGACGGCCAGAAGGTGACCGGCCTCGCCTACACCGACCGCAACACGGGGGAATCGCAGCGCATCGCGCTGGAAGGCATCTTCGTGCAGATCGGCCTGCTGCCCAACACCGATTGGCTGAAGGGCACAGTGGCGCTCAGCCGCTTCGGCGAGATCGAGATCGACGCGCGCGGCCAGACCTCGCTGCCGGGCGTGTTCGCTGCCGGCGACGCGACGACGGTGCCCTACAAGCAGATCGTCATCGCCCTGGGCGAAGGCGCCAAGGCCAGCCTGTCGGCCTTCGACCACCTGATCCGCAGCCCGGCCGCGCAGCTGAAGGCGGCCTGAAGCAGGGCAATGCGGCGTTAAAGGAATCGGTCGAGCAGCTTGCGGCTGGCCAGGTCGAGGCCGTTGATGTCGCGCACCAGGAAATGGATGCCGTGGCTGTCCTCGATGAGCAGCCCCGACTTGCCCAGGCGGCGGATGAACTCCTCGCCCCACAGCACCAGGCTCGTCGCGCCGCGGTCGGTGTCGACCTGCCAGGTGCTCGGCGTGGCGAAGCTGGAGACGCTGCGGATGCGGCGGATCTGCGGCATGAATTCGCGCCGGCCGAGCTCCTCTTCCACCAGCTGCCGCTGCGGCGCCGGCAGTTGGTCGAGGCGCTCGATCCAGCCGGCCTCGTGTCCATCCGGGCCGACCAGCGAGATGCCCTCGCCGGGCGCGGCGATCGGAAAGGCGCGCACCGGCACGACGCCTTCGCAGACATCTCCCGCGGCGGTGGTGAGCACCAGGCGGCCAAAAGCGTTGCGCGTGAGCTGGTAATCCGTATCCATGGTCATTGTCCCTTCGCCTTGTGCTCGATGCGCGGCAGGTCCTCGCCCGTTTCCTCGACGTCGACGTTGCGCGCCTGCGCCTGGTAGAGGCGGTAGTAGGCGCCCTCGCGCGCCATCAACTCGTCGTGGTTGCCGACCTCGACGATGCGGCCGCGGTCCATCACCACCAGCCGGTCGGCCTTGCGCAGCGTGGACAGGCGGTGGGCGATGGCGATGGTGGTGCGGCCGCGCACCAGGTTGTCGAGCGCCTTCTGGATTTCCTTTTCCGTCTCGGTATCCACCGACGAGGTGGCCTCGTCGAGGATGAGGATGCGCGGATCGATGAGCAGGGCGCGGGCGATGGAGATGCGCTGGCGCTCGCCGCCGGACAATCCCTGGCCGCGCTCGCCGACCAGCGAATCGTAGCCCTGCGGCAGGCGCAGGATGAATTCGTGGGCATGCGCGGCGCGGGCGGCGGCGACGACCTCCTCGCGCGTGGCCTCCGGCTTGCCGTAGGCGATGTTGTCGGCCACCGTGCCGAAGAACAGGAAGGGTTCCTGCAGCACCAGGCCGATGTTGCGCCGGTAGTCGGCCACCGCCAGCTGGCGGATGTCGATGCCCTCGAGGCGGATGGCGCCTTCCGTGACGTCGTAGAAGCGGCAGATGAGGTTCACCAGCGTGGTCTTGCCCGAGCCGCTGTGGCCGACCAGGCCGATCATCTCGCCCGGCGCGATGGCCAGGTCGACGCCGCGCAGCACCGAGCGGTTGCCGTAGCGGAAGGCGACGTCGTCGAGCTCGATGCGCCCCTTCACCTCGGGCAGGCGCTGCGGGCTGGCCGGCTCCGGCACGCTGGAGACGTGGTCGAGGATGTCGAACAGGCGCTTGGCGCTGGAGGCGGCGCGTTGCGTGCTCGAGACGATGCGGCTCATCGAATCCAGCCGCGTGTAGAAGCGCGTGATGTAGGCGAGGAAGGCGGTGAGCACGCCCACCGTGATCTGGTCCTGCGAGACCTGCCAGATGCCGAAGGCCCACACCACCAGCAGGCCGATTTCGGTGAGCAGGGTGACGGTCGGCGAGAACAGCGACCAGACGCGATTGACCCGGTCGTTCACCGTCAGGTTGATGGCGTTGGCGGCGCGGAAGCGCTGCGTCTCGCGGCGCTCCTGGGCGAAGGCCTTGACGACGCGCACGCCCGGGATGGTGTCGGCCAGCACGTTGGTCACCTCCGACCAGATGCGGTCGGCCTTCTCGAAGCCGTTGCGCAGGCGGTCGCGCACGAGCTGGATCATCCAGGCGATGAAGGGCAGCGGCAGCAGCGTCACCAGCGCCAGCCAGGGGCTGATGGAGAACAGGATGACGGCGGTCATCGCGATCATCAGCACGTCGGTGGCGAAGTCGAGCACCTGCACCGAGAGGAACTGGCAGATGCGGTCCGATTCGGAGCCGATGCGCGCCATCAGGTCGCCGGTGCGCTTGCCGCCGTAATATTCCAGGGACAGGCCCATCAGGTGCTCGAAGGTGACGGTGCGCAGATCCTTGCCGATGTGTTCGGCCACCAGCGACAGGATGTAGGTGCGCGCCCAGCCCAGGCCCCAGGCCACGAGCGCCGCGCCGAGCAGGCCGCCCAGCAGCAGCATGACCAGATCGACGTCGATGGGCTTGCCGTTCTGATAGGGAATCAGCACGTCGTCCATCAGCGGCATGGAGAGGTAGGGCGGCACCATCGCCGCGGCGGTCGAGGCCAGCGTCAGGACGAAGCCCCAGAACAGCGGCCAGCGGTAGGGCCGGGCGAAGCGCCCCAGTCGCAGCAGGGTGCGGGTCGAGGGCGGCGCGTGGATCTCCCGCGCGCAGACCGGGCATTCCCCTTCCCCGTCGAGAGGCGCGCCGCATTTCGGGCAGGCGTCCTCTTCCGGCCGCTCGGCCGGCCGGCCGGTGAGATGACTTTCCAGCTGCCGCTCGAAGGCATCGACCAGGCGCAGGGCGGCGGGATTGTTGCCGATGGTGAAGCGCCAGCCGCCCAGGCGGGCGGATTCGTCCTGCAGTTCCAGGCCGCCGACCCCGGCGTGGTCGTGATGCAGCAGCTGGAGGCCGCGCCGGTAGGGCCATTCCTGCCATTCGGTCCGGCCGGGGAAACGGGCCAGCAGCCGCCGGTCGGTGACGACCAGCAGCCCCCGCCCATAACGCAGCGCCTCATCCAGGTCGAGGGTCAGACCGGCTTCCAGGGACTCCCCCCCACTCAGATGGGCAAGCGCCTCGCTGCGCCAGGGTTCGGCCGCTAGCGGGCTCTTCATATCCTGCAAGTCTGTTGAATTCATTTAATTATTTTACTTTCCCGGAGGCTTGCCGCTCGTTGCTGCACCGCAACAACAGGCAAACGCCAGAAAGTATAGCTTTTGTAACGCAGCCGGTGGCCACCCGGTATACAAGCCCGCCCAAAGGTTTTTTGCATGGCAGGTAAACCTAAAACGCCATGCCTCGTTATTCAGCGCAAACAGACACACACCCTGCCGGGGCCGCCGGCCTGGCGGCAGGGGAATATGAAATACAAAGACATCGAATTCCTGCGCATCACCCCGCTCCGCGGGCCAACCATGTGGACCTACCGGCCGATCATCGAGGCCTGGGTCGATATCGGCGAACTGGAGGATGCCCCCTCCAACAAGATCCCCGGCTTCTATGAGCGGCTGTCCGCCTGGCTGCCCTCGCTGATCGAGCACCGCTGCAGCGAAGGCGAGCGCGGCGGCTTCCTGCAGCGCCTGAAGGAAGGCACCTGGGCCGCCCATATCCTGGAGCACGTCACCCTCGAACTGCAGAACCTGGCCGGCCAGCGCACCGGTTTCGGCAAGGCGCGCCAGACTTCCCGGCGCGGCATCTACAAGGTGGTGGTGCGCTCGCGCCAGGAACAGGTCACCCGCGCCTGCCTGCTGGCCGGCCGCGACCTGGTCATGGCCGCCATCAACGACACGCACTACGACGTCCCCGCCGCCATCGAAAAGCTGCGCGAACTGGCCGACAAGCTCTGCCTCGGCCCGAGCACCACCAGCATCGTGGACGCCGCCGTCGAGCGCGGCATCCCCTTCATCCGCCTCAACGAGGGCAACCTGGTGCAGCTCGGCTACGGCGCCCGCCAGCGCCGCATCTGGACGGCGGAAACCGATTCCACTTCCGCCATCGCCGAGAGCATTTCGCGCGACAAGGATCTCACCAAGACATTGCTCACTTCCTGCGGCGTCCCCGTACCGGAAGGCCGCATCGTCACCAGCCCCGCAGACGCCTGGGAGGCCGCCGAGGACGTCGGCGTGCCGGTGGCGGTCAAGCCGACCGACGCCAACCACGCGCGCGGCGTCTCGCTGGAACTGACTTCCCGTGAGCAGGTCGAGGCCGCCTACCACGTGGCGCTGGAGGAAGGCAGCGAGGTCATGGTCGAGCGCTACATTCCCGGCGTCGAGCACCGCCTGCTGGTGGTCGGCAGCCGCCTGGTCGCCGCCACGCGCGGCGAAGTCGCGCAGGTGATCGGCGACGGCAAATCGACCATCGTCGAACTCATCGATCACCAGATCAATTCCGACCCGCGCTGCGGCGAGGACGAATCCTTCCCGCTCGAGCCGATCCGCGTCGAGCGCGAGCCGGCCGTGCAATTGGAACTCCAGCGCCAGGGCTTCACGCCGGAGTCCGTCCCGCCCGCCGGCAAGAAGGTCCTCATCATCCGCTACGGCAATCTCGCCGACGACGTCACCGACGAGGTGCACCCGGACGTGGCGGACGCCGCCGCACTGGCCGCCCGCGTCGTCGGCCTCGACATCGCCGGCATCGACATCGTCGCCGAGGACATCTCGCGCCCGCTGGAAGAGCAGCGCGGCGCCATCGTCGAGGTGAATGCCGGTCCCGGCCTGCTCATGCACCTGAAACCCGCCAAGGGCAAGCCGCGCCCGGTCGGCGCCGCCATCGCCGACAGCCTGTTCCCGGCCGGCGACAAGGGCCGCATCCCCACCGTCGGTGTCACGGGATGCAAGGGCACGACGCTCACCGCGCGCCTGGTCTCCTGGCTGGTGCAACTCACCGGCCGCCATGTCGGCCTGGCCTGCCGCGACGGCCTGCTGCTCGACAAGCGCGTGGTGGACAAGCGCGACAGCGGCAACTGGGCCGCCGGCCAGCGCCTGCTCATCAACCGCTCCGTGGACGCCGCGGTATTCGAGAACGGCGCCGCGACGATCCTCGGCGAAGGCATCGCCTACGACCGCTGCCAGGTCGGCATCGTCACCGACTGCGCGGACGCCGAAGGGCTCGGCGAATTCGACATCCATACGACGGACCAGCTCTACCACGTGCTGCGCACGCAGGTGGACATCGTGCTGCCCGAGGGCACGGCGGTGCTCAACGCCGCCGACCCGCAGGTGGCGCGCATGGCCGAACTGTGCGACGGCGATGTCATCTTCTACGGCCTGGCGCAGGACCTGCCGGCCATTGCCGAACATCGCCGCAAGGGCGGCCGCGCCCTCTACCTGCGCGAGAACCGCATCATGCTGGCGAGCGGCAGCGTCGAGGGCCCCTTCATGGAACTGCCTGTCTTCGTCATGAACAAGGACGCAATCGACGGGGAGCGCGCCGCCTGCCTGCTGGCGGCGGTGGGCGCCGCCGTGGCACTCGACATCCCGGTCGACAAGATCCGCGTCGGCATCGACACCTTCGAGCGGGAGCACAAGCGCCCGCCGCGCAGCCGCCCGCGCCGGGTGGCCAACCAGTAAAGATCATTTCTTCAGGAAATCCATCATGGAAGTCACCCGGATTCGAACCCTGCGCGGCCCCAACCTGTGGAGCCGCCATACCGCGATCGAGGCGGTGGTGCGCACGGAAGGCGCGGAATGCGCCATCGGCGCCCTGCCCCATTTCGAGGAGCGGCTGCGCGCGCGTTTCCCGAACATCGGCCCGATGCGCCCGATCGGCCACGAGGGCGACATTTCCGTGGCCCATGCCCTGGCCTTCGCCGCACTGGGCCTGCAGGCCCAGGCCGGCTGTCCGGTCACCTTCAGCCGCGTCACCCAGACCACCGAGCGCTGCGTGTTCCAGGTCGTCGTCGAGTATTCCGAAGAGGAAGTCGGCCGGCTCGCCATGGAACTCGCCGAGCAGTTGTGCCGCGCCGCGCTCGACGACGCAGCCTTCGACCTCGCCGACGCGCTGGCGCGCCTGCGCGATCTCGACGAGGACGTGCGCCTCGGCCCGAGCACCGGCGCGATCGTGCATGCCGCCGCGGCGCGCGGCATCCCCTTCCGCCGCCTGACGCAGGGCAGCCTGGTGCAGTTCGGCTGGGGCTCGAAGCAGCGCCGCATCCAGGCCGCCGAGATCGACCGCACCGGTGCCATCGCCGAGACCATCGCCCAGGACAAGCAGCTCACCAAGCACCTGCTGGAGGCCGCCGGCGTGCCGGTGCCGCAGGGCCGCCCGGTGACCGACGCGGAGGACGCCTGGGCCGCCATGCAGGAAATCGGCGCGGCGGTCGTCATCAAGCCGCAGGACGGCAACCAGGGCAAGGGCGTCACGGTGAACGTCACCACGCGCGAGCAACTCGGCGCCGCCTTCGCCACCGCCGCCGAATACGGCTCGACCGTGATGGTCGAGCGCTTCGTGCCCGGCCACGACTTCCGCCTGCTGGTGGTCGGCAACCGCCTGGTCGCCGCCGCGCGGCGCGATCCGCCGCACGTCATCGGCGACGGCGTGCACAGCGTGCGCGAGCTGGTCGATGAAGTGAACAGCGACCCGCGCCGCGGCAGCGGCCACGCCACCTCGCTCACCCGCATCCGCTTCGACGACATCGCCCTGGCGCGCCTGGCGCTGCAGGGGCTCACCGCCGACTCGATTCCCGCGCAGGGCACGCGCGTCGTGCTGCGCAACAACGCCAACCTGTCCACCGGCGGCACCGCCACCGACGTCACCGACGAGGTGCATCCGGAAGTCGCCGCTCGCGCCGTGGCGGCGGCGCAGATGATCGGCCTGGACATCGCCGGCGTCGACGTCGTCTGCGAGACCATGCAGAAGCCGCTCGAGGAGCAGGCCGGCGCCGTCGTCGAGGTCAACGCCGCCCCCGGCCTGCGCATGCACCTCGCGCCTTCGTTCGGCAAGGGCCGCGCCGTGGGCGAGGCCGTCGTCGCCGACCTGTTCCCGGATGGCTGCGACGGCCGCATCCCGGTGGTGGCGGTGACCGGCACCAACGGCAAGACCACCACGGTGCGCCTGATCGCCCACCTGCTCCAAGGCACGGGCCTCACCACCGGCATGACCTGCACCGACGGCGTGTATGTCAATGATCGCCGCATCGACACCGGCGACTGCAGCGGCCCGAAGAGCGCGCGCAACGTACTGATGCACCCGGACGTCGACGCCGCGGTGTTCGAGACCGCGCGCGGCGGCCTGCTGCGCGAGGGCCTGGCCTTCGACCGCTGCAAGGTGGCGGTGGTCACCAACATCGGCGAGGGCGACCACCTCGGCCTCAACTACATCACCACGGTGGAGGACCTCGCCGTGCTGAAGCGCGTCATCGTGCAGAACGTCGCCCCCGACGGCATGGCGGTGCTCAATGCCGCCGACCCGATCGTGGCGAAGATGGCGGAGAACTGCCCCGGCGCGGTGACCTTCTTCGCCGCCGACCGCCACCATCCGGTGATGGCCACGCACAACGCCCAGGGCAAGCGGGTGGTCTACATCGACGGCAACAGCATCGTCTGCGCCGAACTCGGTTCGGTGGTGCAGCGCATCCCGCTCGGCGACGTGCCGCTGACGCGCAAGGGCACCATCAGCTTCCAGGTGGACAACGCCATGGCTTCCGTCGCCGCCGCCTGGGCGCTCAACCTCGACTGGGCCGCCGTGCGCGCCGCGCTGAAATCCTTCGCCAGCGACGCCGAGACGGCGCCCGGCCGCTTCAACGTCTTCGGCTACCGCGGCGCCACGCTGATCGCCGACTACGGCCACAACCCGGACGCCATCCTGGCGCTGGTGCGCGCCGTCGAGGCCATGCCCGCCACGCGGCGCATGATGGTCATCAGCGGCGCCGGCGATCGCCGCGACGAGGACATCCGCAAGCAGACCGAGATCCTCGGCGACGCCTTCGACGAAGTCATCCTCTACCAGGACCAGTGCCAGCGCGGCCGCGCCGACGGCGAGGTGCTGGCGCTGCTGCGCGAGGGCCTCAAGCAGGCCAAGCGCGCGACGGCGGTGGAAGAGATCCGCGGCGAGTTCCTCGCCATCGACACGGCGCTGGCGCGCCTGCAGCCGGGCGAGCTGTGCCTGATCCTCATCGACCAGGTCGAGGAAGCGCTGGCGCACATCGCGCACCGCCTGGCCGAGGTGTCGATCGAGCGCCCGGCCAGGGCCGCCATGCCGGCCGAAGCGCCGCAGCAAAGGAAGGCCGCGACAGCCTGAAGTCGATAATCCTCCTGCGGTAAGATAGGGCGATGAAAGCACGCAGCCTCATCGCCCTTTTTCTTTGCGGCCTCGCTGCCTTCC
Organism: Sulfuritalea sp.; assembly: GCA_011526165.1. Classification (GTDB taxonomy): domain Bacteria; phylum Pseudomonadota; class Gammaproteobacteria; order Burkholderiales; family Rhodocyclaceae; genus Desulfobacillus. The sequence continues at coordinate 4,335 of WYAY01000004.1, read as the reverse complement.
CGCTCGCCGCGGCCGAGCCGCGCGAAGGCGTGAATGTCGGCCAGCCTTCGGCCGTGCGCAAGCTGGTGCCGGCGGAAGGCCTGGAAAGACAGGCCGTACAGGAATTCGCCCAGCTCAAGCAGCAGGCCGCCGCGAAGAAAGCCCTCGCCCCCGACGACCACCCGCAGACGCGACGCCTGCGCCAGATCGCCGGCCGCCTCATCCCCCACGCCGAGCGCTTCAACGCCCGCGCGCGGCAATGGCAGTGGGAAGTCATCCTGATCGGCGCACAGCAGGTGAACGCCTTCTGCATGCCCGGCGGCAAGATCGCCGTGTTCACCGGCCTGCTGCTCGGCCTCGATCTCAGCGACGACGAGGCCGCCGTGGTGATGGGCCACGAGATCGCCCACGCCCTGCGCGAACACGCGCGCGAGCGCATCGCCAAGACGGAACTCACGCGGCTCGGCGCCAGCCTGCTCAGCGAGTTCGTCGGCGGCGGCAAATATGCGGGGGTGTTCAGCGCGGGCGGCCAGTTGATGACCCTGAAATTCTCGCGCGACGACGAGACCGAGGCCGACACCGTCGGCCTGGAACTCGCCGCGCGCGCCGGCTACGACCCGCGCGCCGGCATCACGCTGTGGAAAAAGATGATGGCCGCCAACAAGGGCGCGCCGCCGCAGTGGCTGTCGACCCATCCTTCCGGCAAGAACCGCATCGGCGAGATCGAGCGCCACCTGCCGGCGGTGATGCCGATCTACGAAAAAGCGAAAAGTCAGTCCCGGTAGGACGGCGTTTTCCAGTAATCCGGATTGCCGTAGCTGTGCTTGAGGTGGTCGATGAGCAGGCGCACGCGCAACGGCAGGTACTTGCGCTGCGGGAACACCGCATAGATGCCGGTCGGCGGCGCGGCGAATTCGTCCAGCAGCGGCACCAGCCGCCCTTGCTGCAGGTCCTCCCCCACTTCCCACAGCGAGCGCCAGGCGAGCCCCCGCCCCGCCAGCGCCCATTCGTGCAGCACGGCGCCGTCGTTGCATTCGAGCTGGCCGGAAACCTTGATGCTGACCGTCTCGCTGTCGACGCGAAACAGCCAGCCGCGCTGCTGGCCGAGCGACAGGCAATTGTGGCGCGCAAGGTCTGCCAGCGTGCGCGGCGTGCCGTGCTTTTCCAGATAGGCCGGGCTGGCCACCACCACGCGCCGGTTTTCCGCCAGGCGGATGCTCACCAGACTGGAATCGCTCAGCTCGCCGACGCGGATGGCGCAGTCGATGCCCTCGTTCGCAAGGTCGACCAGGCGGTCGGAGAGGTCGAGATTCACCGTCACCTCGGGATGGGCGTCGAGGAACTGCATGACCAGGGGTGCGACGTGCCGGCGGCCGAAGCCGGCCGGTGCCGAAAGGCGCAGGTGGCCGCGTGCCTTCACCCCGCCCAGGCTCACGGAGGCCTCGGCGTCGCCGAGTTCGCGCAGGATGCGCTGGCAGTCCTCCAGATAGGCGCTGCCCTCGAAGGTCAGCGTCACCCGCCGTGTCGTGCGCAGCAGCAGCTTGACGCCGAGGCGCGCCTCCAGCGCATCCAGGCGCCGGCTGACCACGCCCGGCGCCACGCCCTCGGCCGCCGCCGCAGCGGTCAGGCTGCCGCGGCTGGCCACCGAGACGAAGGTTTCGATCTGCTTCAGACGGCTCATGCCAGTTTTGCTATTTTTGCAAGAATGAATTGATTTTACCGGCATTTTATGAACAAAAGAACCGGTGTATCTTTCTTACATGCCCAAATTCGCCGCCAATCTGTCGATGCTGTTCACCGAAGCGCCGCTGCTCGAGCGCTTCGAGCGCGCCACGCGCGCCGGCTTCGCGGCGGTGGAGGTCCAGTTCCCCTACGAACTGCCGGCCGAGCAACTGCAGCAAGCGCTGTTCCGCAACAAACTGAGTCTGGTGCTGCACAACCTGCCGGCCGGCAATCTGGCCGCCGGCGAGCGCGGCATCGCCTGCCATCCGGACCGCGTGGACGAGTTCCGCCAGGGCATCGACACTGCGCTCGCCTACGCCAGCGCACTCGGCGTGCCGCAGCTGAACTGCCTCGCCGGCATCCGTCCGCCGCAGCTGCCGGCCGACACCGCGCGCCAAGTGCTGATCGACAACCTGCGCTACGCCGCCCTGCGCCTGAAGGCGCACGGGCTGAAGCTGCTCGTCGAGCCGATCAACACGTTCGACATCCCCGGCTTCTTCCTCAGCGGCACGCGCCAGGCGCTCGCCCTGATCGAGGCGGTCGGCGCGGACAATCTTTTCCTGCAGTACGACGTCTATCACATGCAGCGCATGGAGGGCGAACTGGCCGCCACGCTTGCCGCGCACCTCGACAAGATCGCCCACATCCAGGTCGCCGACAATCCCGGCCGCCACGAGCCCGGCACGGGCGAGATCAATTTCGCTTTCCTCCTCAATCACCTCGACCGCATCGGCTATAAAGGATGGGTGGGCTGCGAATACACGCCCGCCGCCACCACCGAAGCCGGCCTCTGCTGGATGAACAAATCATGATCCGCGCCATCGCCTTCGACGCCTACGGCACGCTGTTCGACGTGTACTCCGTCGGCGCCCTCGCCGAGCAGCTCTTCCCCGGCAAGGGCGCCGAGCTCACCGCCCTGTGGCGCGGCACGCAGATCGGCTACACGCACATCCGCACGCTCTCCGACCGCTATGTTCCCTTCTGGCAGGTGACGGAGGACGCGCTGGTCTTTTCCTCGCGCAAGCTCGGCCTCGACCTGTCCGAGGACGCCCGCAAGCGCCTGATGAGCCAGTACACCTGCCTATCCGCCTTTCCGGAGAACCTCGGCGCGCTGAAGGAGCTGAAGAAACTCGGCCTGCCGCTGGCCATCTTGTCCAACGGCACGCCCGAGATGCTAGACATCGCCGTCAAGAGCGCCGGCATGAGCGGCCTCTTCGACCACCTGCTGTCGGTCGAAGCGGTGAAGAAATACAAGACCACTGCCGAGGCCTACCGGCTCGGGCCGGAGGCCTTCAAGCTCCCCGCGCGGGAGATTCTCTTCGTCTCGTCGAACTGCTGGGACGCCATCGGCGCCACCTGGTTCGGCTATACGACTTTCTGGATCAACCGCGGCGGCCAGCCGCTGGAGGAACTCGGCGCGCAACCCGCGGCCGAGGGACGCCTGCTGACCGACGTGGTGACCTATATGAAAAATTCAACCAAGGAGCCATCATGAGCCTCAACCTGCCCGCCGGCGTGCAGATCAACGCACCGATCCATCCGCGCTTCGAAGAGATCCTCACGCACGACGCGCTGGCCTTCGTCGCCAAGCTGCACCGCGCCTTCGCCGCGCGCCGCCAGGAACTGCTCGCCAAGCGCGTCGAGCGCCAGGCGCGCATCGACGCCGGCGAGATGCCGGACTTCCTGCCCGAGACGAAGCACATCCGCGAAGGCGAATGGCGTGTCGCGCCGCTGCCGAAGGCGCTGGAGTGCCGCCGCGTCGAGATCACCGGCCCGGTGGAGGCCAAGATGATCATCAACGCCTTCAACTCCGGCGCGGATTCCTACATGACCGACTTCGAGGATTCCAACAGCCCGAACTGGTTCAACCAGGTGCAGGGCCAGGTGAACCTCTACGACGCCGTGCGCCGCAGACTGACTTTCACCAACGAGGCGGGCAAGGTCTACCGGCTCAACGACAAGATCGCCGTGCTGCAGATCCGCCCGCGCGGCTGGCATCTCGACGAGAAGCACATGCTGGTCGACGGCCAGCGCGTCTCCGGCGGCATCTTCGACTTCGGTCTGGTGTTCTTCCACAACGCCAAGGAGCAGATTGCCCGCGGCGCCGGGCCCTTCTACTACCTGCCGAAGATGGAATCGCATCTCGAAGCGCGCCTGTGGAACGACATCTTCTGCCTGGCGCAGGACGAGCTCGGCCTGCCGCGCGGCAGCATCAAGGCCACCGTGCTGGTCGAGACCGTCCTCGCCACCTTCGAGCTGGAAGAGATCCTCTACGAACTGCGCGAGCATTCCGCCGGCCTGAATGCCGGGCGCTGGGACTACATCTTCTCCTGCATCAAGAAATTCAAGCGCAACAAGGATTTCTGCCTGGCCAATCGCGGCGCCATCACCATGGAAGTGCCGTTCATGCGCAGCTACGCGCTGGCGCTGGTGAAGGCCTGCCACAAGCGCGGCGCGCCGGCCATCGGCGGCATGAGCGCGCTGATCCCGATCAAGGGCGACCCCGTCGCCAACGAGAAGGCGCTCGCCGGCATCCGCCACGACAAGACGCGCGACGCCAACGACGGCTACGACGGCGGCTGGGTGGCCCACCCGGGCCTCGTCTCCATCGCCATGGAGGAGTTCGTCAAGGTG
>WYAY01000047.1 GCA_011526165.1 Sulfuritalea sp. | reverse complement strand
CCGACCTCTCCGGCTTCTCGCGCCGGGTCGCCGACTTCGGCATCATCCATTTCCTGCAGACCATCTACGAATCGAACCGCCTGCTGGTGCCGCTGATCGAGGAGCACAGCGGCATCCTGCTCAAGGTCGAGGGCGATTCCCTGCTGGTGATTTTCCGCGACGTGGACGAGGCCATCGCCTGCGCCATCGCCATGCAACGGCGGGCGCGTGAATACAACCGCAAGCGACCGAAGGCCGAGGAGGTGCTGCTATGCATCGGCCTCGGCTACGGCGACGTGCTGCGCATCGGCGATTCGGATGTCTTCGGCGCCGAGGTGAACGCCGCCAGCAAGCTGGGCGAGGACCATGCCCGCCCCTACGAGATCATGGTCACCGGCGCGGTGAAACAGGCGGCAAGCGGCGGCAAGGGGATCAAGTTCAACCGCATCAAGGCCGTGCCGTCCGGCGCCGAGGCGGCCTACAAGCTGAAGTACGAATGAGCCGCCGGGTTCTCATATTGGGGGCCGCCGGGCGCGACTTCCACAACTTCAACCTCGTCTACCGCAACGACCCCGCGGTCGAGGTGGTCGCCTTCACCGCCGCGCAGATCCCCGGCATCGCCGGTCGCCGCTATCCGCCGGAACTGGCCGGGCCGCACTACCCCGAGGGCATCCTCATCCTCGACGAAGCCGATCTCGATTCAATCCTGCGCGAGCAGCGCATCGACGAGGTGGTGTTCGCCTACAGCGACGTGCCGCACGCCCAGGTCATGCACCTGGCTTCGAAGGTGCTGGCGGCGGGCGCCGACTTCACCTTGCTCGGCCCGGCGCGCACGCAGATCAAGGCCCGCGTGCCGGTCATCGCCGTCTCGGCGGTACGCACCGGCTGCGGCAAGTCGCAGACGGCGCGCTACCTCTCCGGCCTGCTGAAAGCCCGCGGCAGGCGCGTGGCGGTGATCCGCCACCCAATGCCCTACGGCGACCTGGCGCGCCAGGCGGTGCAGCGCTTTGCGACACGCGCCGACCTCGACGCCGCCGCCTGCACCGTCGAGGAGCGCGAGGAATACGAGCCGCACCTCGCCTGCGGCAATGTGGTGTTCGCCGGGGTGGACTATCAACGCATCGTCGCCGCGGCGGAAGCGGAAGCCGACCTGATCCTCTGGGACGGCGGCAACAACGACTTCCCCTTCGTCCGGCCCGACCTGCACATCGTGCTGGTCGACCCGCTGCGCCCCGGCCACGAAACGAGCCACCATCCGGGCGAGGCGGTGCTGCGCATGGCCGATGTGGTGATCGTCGCCAAGAGCGACGCCGCGAAAGCCGAAGACGTGCGCCGCGTGGCGGAGGCGGCGCAGGCCATCAACCCACGCGCCCGGATCCTCCGCGCCGCCTCGCCGGTGCGCCTCGACGACGAGCAATCGGTGCGCGGCCGCCGCGTGCTGGTGGTGGAGGACGGCCCGACACTGACCCACGGCGGCATGCCCTGGGGCGCCGGCCACCTCGCCGCCCTGCGCGCCGGCGCCGAGATCGTCGACCCGCGGCCCTTCGCCGGGCCGGTCATCCGCGCCCTCTATACGCGCTACCCGCACATCGGCGAAGTGCTGCCGGCCACCGGCTACTCCCGCGAGCAGCTCGACGCCCTGCGCCAGACCATCAACGCGACGCCGGCCGACCTGGTCGTCTCCGCCACGCCGATCGACCTCGCCGCCCTGATCCAGGTGCACAAGCCGGTGGTGCGCGCCCGCTACGAGTTCGCCGAGGCGGAAAGCCCCGGCCTCGCCGGCGCCATCGAAGCCTTTCTCCCGAATACCTAGTGCTATCCTGAAAACATGCCCCCATTGCTCACCCTGTCGCGCGCGGCGCGGCTGGTCGGCACCAGCCGGGTTGCGCTGCAACTGAGGATCCGCAGCGGCGAGTTGCCGTCCTTCGACGGCATGGTCTCCGCCGACGACCTCCTGCGTCTCTATCCGAACCTGAAGCTGGAGGAGGATGGCGGCTTCGAGCAGGTGATGCAGATCAAGGAGCGGGCCTTCGGCCGGCGCGTGCGCGAGCGCATGCTGCCGAGCCAGGAAATCCTCTCCCAGCGCCTCTACGAGCAGAGCACGGAACTGGCCGACCTGCGCGCCCACCTGCAGCGCTACCACGCCCTGATGGAAGCGCTGCGCGGCCGCATCCGCGAGAAGGAGGCACAGCCCGGCATGGCCGTCCTCGGCGCCTTCCTCGACGGGCAGCTGGCGGAGATCCTCGGTGCCGCCGAGGCGCCGAATGCGCTGTCGGTCATGGATGATATGCTCCGCGTCATGTCCGCCCACGTCACCCTGCACCCCAGCCGCCACGAGTTCTTCGCGGAAGGCGCCGACACGCTTCTCGAGGCCGCGCTGAAGGCCGGGCTGGCGGTGAACTACGGCTGCAGCAACGGCAATTGCGGCCTGTGCAAGGCGCGCGTGGTCTCCGGCCAGGTAAAGAAGGTGCGGCCGCACGACTACGTGCTCTCCGAGGCGGAAAAGAACCAGGGCTACACCCTGCTCTGTTCGCATGCGGCGGTAGGCGACCTCGTCCTCGAGGCGCTGGAGACCGGCAGCGCCGGCGACATTCCGCAGCAGCAGATCGTGGCGCACATCAAGGCCAACGAGGCCCTCGGCGAGGACGTGCGCCTGCTGCACCTGCAGACGCCGCGCAACAACCGCCTGCGCTTCCTCGCCGGCCAGAGCGCGACGCTCACCGCCGGCGAGACGCAGGCCCAGCTGCCCATCGCCAGCTGCCCGTGCGACGACCGCAACCTGCATTTCCACGTCGTGCGCGACCCGAAGGACGACTTCGCCCGGCAGGTCTTCGACGTGCTGCGGGCCGGCGACCCGGTCACGATCTTCGGACCGTGGGGCGATTTCGTGTTACGCGCGGACTCGCCGCGGCCGATCCTGTTCGTGGCCTCGGAGGCCGGCTTTGCGCCGACCAAGGGCCTCGTCGAGCATGCCCTGTCGCTCGATCGGGCCGAACTGCTGCACCTCTACTGGCACGCCGCGCGCCCGGCCGGGCATTACCTCGTGAATCTCTGCCGCGCCTGGGCCGACGCGCTCGACAACTTCCGCTACACGACCATGGCCGGCGGCGGCGCGGATGACATCGTCGCGCGCATGGTGCGGGACCATGCCGACCTTGCCGCCTTTGACATCTACATCGCCGGGCCGGAGGCCTTCGCCGACGGCGCGGCAAAGGCCCTCGCGCAGCAGGGTTTTCCCGCCGCGCAGCTCAGCGTCACCTCGACATAAATTCCGTTGGCGGCGGCATCAAAGGGTTCTGCTCGCCGGCGCCGAAGGCAGCCCTTAACATTGCGCCATGCAGCGCAAAATCATCCCCGTCGTGCCGGCGCCGGATCCCGCCCCGGAAAGCTGCGAAGCGGCCGAACCCTTCGCCCTGATGGTGCTCGGCGACAGCATGCTGCCGGAGTTTGCCGAGGGCGAGATCATCATCGTCGAGCCGGAGGGCCTGGCGCGCGACGGCAGCTATGTCGTCGCGCAGCATGAAGGCGAACCCGTCCTGCGCCGGTTGGTCGAACGCGAGGGACGCTGGTGGCTGCACGCGCTCAACCCGGCCTACCCCGACGCCGAACTCGCCGGCATCGGGGCGGTGCGCGGCGTCGTCATCCAGAAGAGCAAACCCGGTTCGCGCCGCTCGCGCAAATCCTACGTCGACTGAGAGACCGAAACCTATATGCCCTACTACCTCTACAAGGTCTTCGAGACCCCCATCCGCCGCCTGGAAAAGATCGAAAGCCACGAGGCCTTCAAGGCCGCTTCGGCCCGCGCCAAGTCGCTGCGCCGCGAGTTGGCCCTCGCCGAGGGCTGCAGCGTGAAGACCATCTTCGCGGAGAACGAGCTGCAGGCGGAGGATATCCTGTCCCAGGTGCGCGAGCCGCAGCCGGAACTCGGCGACGACTGATCCGCCGCCATGGACGAGACCGCCTTCAGGCAGGCTCGCAAGGCAGCCGTCGCACATCCCTGCCCCTTCGAAAAGGCCCTCCTCGCCGGCTGCGGCGTGTGTGCGCTGGCGCAGCGCCGCAACCTCGCCGAGCGCGAAATCGTCGCCTGTCGCACGGCCGCCGCGCCGCTGGACTGCGCCGCCGTGCTGGGCCTGCTGCGGCGCAACGCCGCCTTCGCACTGCATCTGCCCCATGCGGAGGATCGCCTCACCCATGCGCATGACATGAAGGTACAGTGCGGCGGCCTGACCGGCCTGCGGCTTCTCCTCGCCGACGCCGGCGAAGCGGGCGACTTGCATGAACTGGTGCAGGCCGCCGTCCGGCAGGAGGGTGGGCTGGAGGCCCTGCCCTACTCCAGGATCATGCAGTCGGTGGCGGCCTGGCAGCCGCGCCGGCGCAGGCGACAGCCATGAACACGCCCGAACTGGAACGGCTGACACAGGCCGTGCAGGCCAACTGCGACATCGCCGACGCACGCCACGCGCGCGAGATGACGATGTGCAACTACCTGCTGGCGATGCGCGAACTCTTTCGCTGGGAGCGCGGCATTTCGCTCACGCAGCCGCTGTCGCAGGCCGAGCTGGGCGGCTGGATCGCGCAGCGCGAGGCGCGCTGGAACGCGCTCGACGAGGCCGACTTCCGCCTGCTGCCGCTCGACGGCGGCCGCGACCCCTTCGACAACGCCGCCATCAACGCCCTGCTGGCGCCGCGCGGGCTGGTCTATTCGGGCGGCATCGGCCGCTGGGGCAAGCCGCATTTCTTCCTCGGCGAGCTGGTCCGGCGCGAGTCGCGGCACGGCCTCGACGTGCTGGTGTCGGATCGCGAACTGGCGCGCGACCTCTTCGCACCGCCGGCGGCGCTGCGCGGCGGCATGGTCTTCCTGCGCCTGGACGCATTGCGCCGCTGGCTGTGGGAGAAGACCGAGATCTGGGGCGTCAAGCGGGCCGAAGGAGCGCTGCAGGCGGCGCTGGAGGGCTACGGCTTCTCCGGCGATGCCGCGGCCGCCCTGGAACGCATGGCAGCCGCGGAAGCGGAAAGCCTGATCCTGCACGAGGTCGGTGAGGCGCGCGCCGAGCCGCTGCTCGGGCCGGCCTGGCGCGAGATGCTGGGCGACTTGCCCGGGCGCCGCGCGGAACTGCTCGCCCGTGCCGTGCGCGACAACCTGGCGGACTGCCTGTCCACCCTGCCGGCGCTCATCGAGTGCGGCAAATCCCCCGCGCTGCATTTCTATTTCGCCAACTTCGAAGGCGTGCGGCGCAGCCTCTTCCCGCGCCTGTGGTCGGCCTACGCGGCATGGCGGAAGTCGGACGACACCGCCGACCTGATCGTCGCCTGCAGCGACGGACAGGCGCACTGGGAGGCTGCGGCGCTGCGGCTGCTGGCAGCCTGGCGCAGCGATCCCGCCGCAGCCGCCGGCCATTTCTCCGACTGGCTGGACGAGCCCGGCCCGCTGGCGCTGTAGCGGGGCGTAAGCGAAAAAACGCCCTCGCTCCGGCAGGAGAGAGGGCGTTTTGCGGAACTCGGTTACTTCAGGTGCTTGTTGATCAGCTTGGTCATCTCGAACATCGAGACCTGAGCCTTGCCGAGGATCTGCTTCATCTTCTCGTCCGCATTGATCATGCGCCTGTTGATGGCGTCCTGCAGCTTGTTCTTCTTGATGTAGTCCCAGACCTTCTTGGTGACCTCGGTGCGCGGCAGCGGCAGAGCGCCAACGATGGCGGCCAGGGCGCCGCTCGGCGTCATCGGCTTCATGAACGCGGCATTGGGCTTGCGCTTGGCGGCCGGCTTCTTGGCTGCTTTCTTCTTGGCGGGGGCTTTCTTGGCTGCCGGCTTCTTGGCTGCCGGCTTCTTGGCGGGGGCTTTCTTCGCGGCCGGCTTTTTGGCGGCGGCTTTCTTCGGGGCTGCTTTCTTGGCGGCCGGTTTCTTGGCGGCCGGTTTCTTCGCTGCGGGTTTCTTGGCTTTCTTGGCTGTGGCCATCTCTTCACCTCCTGAAAATGTGTTTACACCTGAAAACACCACGAATCTCCTTGCTGCGTACAGCAAGAATGGAGCGAAGCATGATCATGCCGAAACGATTTGTCAATCACTTTTCAGAGGGGAACGAAAAATTTTTCGCTCGGGTGTTGCGTCCGGCGCGCGCGCAAGCGACGCATTTTCCCCTCTCACGCGCCGCCGTCGAGCCATGCGCAGAGGCCTTGCGCGTTCAGCTCGAGGTCGACCGCCATCAACTCGAGAAGCGCGTCAGAAGCCATTCTCCAGCCTTGTCGTCGCGCTTCGGCAAGAAGGATTTCGGCCAGCGCGGACTTGATGCCGGCGTGGCGCCCGGCGCCGGCGCCGCCATGACGCAGCGCGGCATCGACATGCGCGTCGACGAGCCGATGCAGGTCGGCGCCGAGCCGCGGCACGTCGCGCAACTGGCCGTAGTGGGTGATGTAGATCGCCTCCGGCCGCAGGGCCAGCAGCCGGTCGATGGAGGCATGCATGGCGGCCGGGTCGAACTGCACCGGCGTGGTGGACGGGAAGACGAACTGACGGCCGCCGACGTCGAGCTCGCGGTAGGACAGGCCGAACATGTCGCCGGCGAAGAGGTGGCCGGAACGGCTGTCGCGAATGCAGGCATGGTGGCGGGCATGGCCGGGCGTGTCGAGGAAGTCCAGCTCGCGCCCGCCGAGGTGCAGGCGGGCGCCCTCGGGCGTTTCCAGGATGCGGTCGGCCGGCACGGGCAGAATCTCGCCGTACATGCGGCGGGCTTCCGCTTCGCCATACACGGCGACGGTGCCGGCCACCAGCCGCGCCGGATCGGCCATGTGGCGCGCGCCGCGCGGATGCACGGTCAGCCGGGCATTGGGCAGCGCCCGCATCAGCGCGCCGGCGCCGCCGGCATGGTCGAGATGGATGTGGGTGAGCATGACGTAGTCGACCTGCTCGGGCGCCAGTCCCTTGGCCGCAAGCGCCTCCAGCACGAGGGGCAGGGAGGCGTTGGTGCCGGTGTCGACCAGGGCGGCGCGCGCGCCCTCGACGACGAGGTGGATGGCGTCCAGCAGCGGCCGGCCGAAACCGGAGTCAATGGCGCTGATGCCGTGTCCGTAGTCGGTGATGTGTGGCATGCTCTGCGTCGTCCGCATCGGGGAGATTCGAATTCTAATCGCATGAGCCGTTTCGATCGCCGCGACTTCCTGATCGCCGCCGCCGCTGCGCTGGCCGTACCGCGCCTGTGGGCACGCCCGGCCTTTTCCGGCGATCCCTTCGCCCTGGGGATCGCTTCGGGTGCGCCGCTGCCCGACGGCGTGGCGCTGTGGACGCGGCTGGCGCCCGACCCGCTCAACGCCGACGCACTGCCGCCGGCGGCGATCGAGGTGCGCTGGGAAATCGCCCGCGACGAGGCGTTCCGCGACATCGTGCGGCACGGCACCACTCTGGCCGAGCCGCGTTTCGCCCACAGCGTGCATGTCGAGGCGGACGGGCTCGAACCGGCGCGCTGGTACTGGTACCGCTTCATGGCCGGCGAGGCCGTCAGCCCGGTCGGCCGCACACGCACCGCGCCGGCCGCCAACAGTCCGGTCGATCGCCTGCGCTTCGCCTTCGCCTCCTGCCAGCAGTACGAACAGGGCTTCTATGCCGCCCACCGCCACATGGCCGCCGAGGATCTCGACCTGGTGGTCTTCCTCGGCGACTACATCTACGAGTCCTCGTGGGGCAGCCGCCACGTGCGCAAGCATGAGGGGCCGGAGCCTTACACGCTCGCGCAGTACCGCAACCGCTATGCCTGCTACAAGTCCGATCCCGACCTGCAGCGCTGCCACGCCGCCTTCCCCTGGCTGGTCACCTGGGACGACCACGAGGTCGATAACGATTACGCCAACGACCGCTCGGAGGATCTCGACCCGTTTTTCCTCGCCCGCCGCGCCGCCGCCTATCAGGCCTACTGGGAGCACATGCCGCTGCGCCGCAGCGCCATGCCGGACGGACCGCACATGCGGCTCCACGGCCGCCACGACTTCGGCAGGCTGGCACGCTTCCATGTGCTGGACGGCCGCCAGTACCGCGACCACCAGGCCTGCCCGCGTTACGGACGCGGCGGCAGCAACGTCATCGGCGACGCGGCCTGCCCGGAGCGCCTGTTGCCGCAGCGCTCCCTGCTTGGCGCTGCGCAGGAGCGCTGGCTGCGCGAGGGTCTGGCCGCAGACGGCGCGCGCTGGAACATCCTCGCCCAGCCGCTGCTGATGGCGCAGCTGCAACGCCAGCCGGCGCCGGAACGCCGCTTCTGGAGCGACGGCTGGGACGGCTACCCGGCGGCGCGCACGCGCCTGCTGCAGGCAATCGCCGAGCGCAAGCCGGCCAATCCGGTGGTGATCGGCGGCGACGTGCATTTCCATTGCGTCGCCGACCTGAAGGCGGATTTCGACAACGCGAGATCGCCGGTGGTGGCCACGGAGTTCTGCGGTACCTCGATCAGCTCGCAGTCGCAGCCGCAGGCGCGGCTCGACGCGCTGCGCGCCGCAAACCCCCACATCCGCCTGATCGACGGCGAGAAGCGCGGCTACGTGACGCTGGAGCTGACGGAGGGGCGCTGCCTGGCGCAGTTGCACGTGCTCGGCAGCGAGAAGAGGGCTGATTCGCCGATTGCCACCCTGGCCGCCTTCGTCGTCGAGGATGGCCGGCCCGGTGCGCAAACAACCTGATTACAGATAGCGCTCGCCGATGTACCAGGCCACGGCTGCCATGAAAGCCGAGCAGGGGATGGTGAGCACCCAGGCCCAGACGATGTTGCCGGCCAGACCCCAGCGCACGGCGGAAAGCTTGCGCGAGGAGCCGACGCCGACGATGGCGCCGGTGATGGTATGGGTGGTGGATACCGGGATGCCGGCCAGCGAGGCGATGGTCAGCGTGATCGCGCCGCCCGTCTCGGCGCAGAAGCCGCCGACCGGCTTCAGCTTGGTCAGCCGCTGGCCCATGGTCTTGACGATGCGCCAGCCGCCGAACAGCGTGCCGAGGCCCATGGCCGTGTAGCAGGAAAGGATCACCCAGTCGGGCGGCCGCTTGGCATCGGTCGCCAGGTAGCCGCCCGAGATCATCAGCAGCCAGATGATGCCGATGGTCTTCTGCGCGTCGTTGGCGCCGTGCCCGAGACTGTAGTAGCCGGCCGAGAACAGCTGCAGGCGGCGGAACCAGCGGTCCACCCTGGACGGCGGCGTGCGAAAGAACAGCCTCGACACCAGCAGCATCAGCACCCCGCCCAGGAGGAAGCCCAGCGTCGGCGAGACGATGATGAAGATGAGCGTCTTGCTGATGCCGGAGGTGATCAAGCCGCCGGTGCCGACCTTGGCCACCACGGCGCCGATCAGGCCGCCGATCAGGGCATGCGAGGAACTGGAGGGAATGCCGTAGTACCAGGTGATGACGTTCCACAGCAACGCCCCCATGAGGGCGCCGAAGATCACGTAGTGGTCCACGATGGAAGGATCGACGATTCCCTTGCCGACGGTGGCCGCCACCTTCAGCTGGAAGATGAACAGCGCCGCGAAGTTGAAGAAGGCGGCGAAAGCCACCGCATGATGCGGCTTGAGCACGCCGGTCGAGACGACGGTGGCAATGGAATTCGCAGCGTCATGAAACCCGTTCATGAAGTCGAACGCCAGGGCAAGAATGATCAGGAAGACGAAGACCTCGAAGCTCATGGCGGGTTTGCCGGCCTTCGCGGCGGCTCAGGAGTTCTCTAGAACGATGCCTTCGATCAGGTTGGCCACATCCTCGCAACGATCGGTGATGGCCTCGAGCAGTTCGTAGATCGAGCGCAGCTTGATCACCTGGCGCACGTCCGGTTCGTCGCGGAAGAGCTTGGCCATCGCCGAGCGCATGACATGGTCGGCCTCCGATTCGAGCCGGTCAACCTCGTGGCACACCTCCATGATGGCTCGCGCGTTCTTCATGTCGGAAAGAAGGTCAACGGCCTCCTTTACCTTGCCTGCGCAGGCGACACAGATATCGGCAAGCTTCCGCGCCTCCGGCGTGACAGCGCGCACGTCGTACAGAAACACCGACTGGGCGACGTCCTCCATCAGGTCGAGGATGTCGTCCATGTTGGTGATCAAACCATGGATGTGCTCGCGGTCGAGCGGTGTGATGAAGGTGGTGTGCAGCAGTTCGACGGCGGCATGGGTGATCTTGTCGCCGTTCTTCTCGATGGTTTCGATGTTGTAGGCGCGCCGTTCGACGTCGTCGAAGCTGCCCATCAGTTCCGCCAGCTCCCGGCTGGCGCGCACGATCTGCTCGGCGAGATCGGAGAAATGCTCGAAAAATCTGCCTTCCTTGGGCATGAAGCTGCCGAACATGGCCCTGGCCCCTTTTATGTCGATTGTTGCGCGCATATTACAACATGTGCGCGCTGCCGCCGCGCCGTTGCGGCAGGGATTGATGCAGATCAAGCGTCCGCGGCGGGCCGCCGCATCAATGGATCCCGAGCAGTTCGACTTCGAATATCAGGGTGGCATTGGGCGGAATCACGCCGCCGGCACCACGGGCGCCATAGCCAAGTTCCGGCGGAATGGTCAGCTTGCGCACGCCGCCCACCCGCATGCCCTGCACGCCCTCGTCCCAGCCGCGGATGACATAGCCGGCCCCGAGGGGAAACTCGAAGGGCTCGTTGCGGTCCTTGCTCGAATCGAACTTGCTGCCATCGGTCAGCCGGCCCGTGTAATGCACCGACACGGTCTGTCCGACGGCGGCGGTCTCGCCGCTGCCGACGCTGACATCCTCGTAGATCAGTCCGCTCGGGGTGGTGGTAGTCTGGCTCATGGGAATTCCTCGATGTAGGGGTTCACGGCTTGCGCCTGGCTGCAAAGAGCTTGCGGAACTTGGCCAGCTTGGGCGCGACGACGAGCTGGCAATAGGGCTGGTGGGGATGGCTGCGAAAATAGCCCTGGTGGTAAGCCTCGGCCGGGAAGAACCGGCCGGCCGGCGCCAGTTCGGTGACCACCGGCGCGCCGAAGGCATTCTGCGCGGCATATTCGCCGAGCAGGGCGCGTGCCGCGGCTTCCTGTTGCGGCGAGTGGGCATAGATCGCCGAACGGTATTGCGTGCCGACATCGTTGCCCTGGCGATCGGGCGTGGTCGGATCGTGGATGGCGAAGAAGATTTCGAGGATCTCGCGGTAGCCGACGACTGCCGGATCGAAAGTCAGCCGCACCGCCTCGGCGTGGCCGGTTTCTTCCGAGCAGACCTGCTCGTAGCTGGGATCCGCAACATGGCCGCCGGTGTAGCCCGAGACCACCGCGTCGACGCCGTCCAGTTCCTCGAAGACGGCTTCCAGGCACCAGAAGCAGCCGCCCGCCAGGGTGGCGAACTCCCGGCCGACCGGCGGTGCGTCAGGCGGCATGGTAAGCGCTGACCCGCTCGACTTCGTTCTTCGAGCCGAGGATCACGGCAACGCGCTGATGCAGCTCCGTCGGCTGGATGCCGAGGATGCGCTCGCGGCCGTTGGTGGCGGCGCCGCCCGCCTGCTCGACGATGAAGGCCATCGGGTTCGCCTCGTACATCAGTCGCAGCTTGCCGGCTTTCTTCGGGTCCTTGGTGTCGCGGGGGTACAGGAAGACGCCGCCGCGGGTGAGGATGCGATGCACGTCGGCCACCATGGAGGCCACCCAGCGCATGTTGAAGTCGCGTCCGCGCGGGCCGCCTTTCCCCGCCATCAGTTCGTCGATGTAGCGCTTCACCGGCGGCTCCCAGAAGCGCATGTTCGAGGCGTTGATGGCGAATTCGCCGGTGTCCTCCGGAATGCGCAGCGCATTCTTGGTCAGGATGAAGCTGCCGGTTTCGCGGTCCAGCGTGAAGCAGGCCACGCCCTGCCCCAGGGTAAGCACCAAAAGCGTCGAGGGGCCATACACGGCGTAGCCCGCGCACACCTGTGCCGCACCCGGTTGCAGGAAGGCGGCATCGCTCGGCTCCGTCACCCCCTCCGGACAGCGCAGCACGGAAAAAATGGTGCCGACGGAGATGTTTACGTCGATGTTGCTGGAGCCGTCGAGCGGGTCGAACAGCAGCAGGTACTCGCCGCGCGGAAAGCGGTGCGGGATCTGGTGCGGGTGGTCCATTTCCTCGGAGGCCATGGCGGCAAGGTGGCCGCCCCATTCGTTGGCCTCGAGCAGGATCTCGTTGGAGATGACATCGAGTTTCTTCTGCGCCTCCCCCTGCACGTTCTCGCTGCCGGCGCCGCCCAGGATGCCGGCCAGGTCGCCCTTGCCGATGGCGATCGAAATGGCCTTGCAGGCGCGCGAAACGACTTCGATGAGCAGGCGCAGGTCGGCATTGATCCAGTCGCGCTGCCTTTCCTGCTCGATGAGATACTGCATGAGGGTGATGCGGCGCATCGACTTCGGCTCCTGTTGGAGAAAACCCCAATTATCCGGGTTTCCGGGAGCCTCCGCATGCCTGCGATAGAATCGCCGCATGGAAGTGATCATCCTCGGCGCCGGCCTCGCCGGCGTTGCCGGTGCCTGGTACCTGCGGCAGGCCGGCCACACCGTCACCGTCATCGACCGCCAGCCCGCCGCCGGGCTGGAGACCAGCTACGCCAATGGCGGCCAGATTTCGGCCAGCCACCCCGAGCCCTGGGCCAATCCCGGCGCTCCGGCACAGGTCCTGCGCTGGCTCGGCCGCGAGGATGCGCCCCTGCTGTTCCGCCCGCGCCTGGACTGGGCGCAGTGGGCATGGGGCATGCGCTTTCTTTTCGAATGCCTGCCGGAACGCAGCCGGCGCAACACCCTCGCCATCGCCCGCCTCGCTCTGCATAGCCGCGACTGCCTGCATGCCCTGCTGGCGGACACCGGCATCGAATACGACCGTCTGCGCAAGGGCATCCTGCATCTGTTCTTCAGCCCGCGCGAATTCTCCCAGGCCGGACAGCGGATGGCGCTGCTGCACCAGCTCGGCATGCGCGCCGAGGTGCTCGATGCCGGCGCCTGCCTGCGTATCGAATCCGCCCTGGCAGGCTGCGGAGACACGCTGCAGGGAGGGCTGTACGCACCCGACGACGAAACCGGCGACGCGCTCGCCTTCACCCAGCAGCTCGCCGAGCGCTGCCGCCAGGCCGGCGTGGCATTCCTGCACGGGGCGACCGTCAGCGCGCTCGTTGCCGAACGGAACCGCGTCGTTGCCGTGCTGGGCACCGGCCCGGACGGCGCGCCCATGCGCGCAGGCGCCGATGCCTTCCTGCTCGCGCTGGGCAGCCACAGCGCGGCGCTGGCGCGTCCGCTCGGCGACCGCCTGCCGATCTATCCCGTCAAGGGCTATTCGCTCACCCTGCCCCTCGCCCCGGGGACCGAAGCCCCCTATGTCAGCGTCACCGACGAGTCGCGCCGCATCGTCTGCTCGCGCCTCGGCAACCGCCTGCGCGCCGCCGGCACTGCGGAGCTGACCGGCTTCGACACGCGCGTGAATCCGGCCCGCTGCGATGCGATCCTGCGCCGGGTGCTTCGGCTCTTTCCCCGCATCGAACTGGCCGGCCAAGCCGAATACTGGGCCGGCCTGCGTCCGGCCACGCCCGGCAATGTGCCTGTCATCGGTCGCAGCCGGCTGGACAACCTGTTCTACGACACCGGCCACGGCACCCTCGGCTGGACGCTCGCCTGCGGCTCCGGCCAGGCAATCGCCGACATCATGGGCGGCAAGCCGCCCAGGGTGGAATTTCCTTTTACCCGCCTATAATGACAGCATGAGATCTGCATTGCCCCTGACGCTTCTTCTCGCCATCGCCACTGCGGCACAGGGGCAGGTCACTTATTGCAGGGACATCGGCAACAACAAGACCTATTGCAGCGGCGGCACGCTCATTCACCGGCATGACAGGACAACGGTCATAACGAATTCCGCGCCGCCTCAGCCCATGCAAGCGCCGGCCTTGCCCAACCCCCTCCAGCAGAACAATGCGTTGCCCGGCATGAATGCCCCCTATACGGCGGCGGGCACGCAGGAAATCCTGCCAGCCCCCGCGACGACGCTCCAGCCCGTCCGACCCGCCGCCTCCTGGGCTCCCGTCGTTATCGTCCCGCCCGCCGGCAGCCGCGTCTGCCATCAGTTCGGCACCACCCTGGTCTGCGATTGACGCAAGACGGGGACGGCACGGTTCGCCGTCCTGGCGCGGCCGCTGCCGGCCCGCCCTAAGCAGGGCGCGTATACTTTCCCCATGACGCTTCGTGCGCTTTACGTCGACTTCAATTCCTATTTCGCTTCGGTCGAACAGCAGCTGCGGCCGGAACTGCGCGGCAAGCCGGTGGCGGTGCTGCCCGTGCTGGCCGAGACCACCTGCTGCATTGCCGCCAGCTACGAGGCCAGGCGCCATGGCGTGAAAACCGGCACGCTCGTCGCGCAGGCGCGCAAGCTCTGCCCCGGCATCCATCTCGTCGAGGCGCGGCCCGCGGCCTATGTCGAACTGCATCACCGGCTGATCGGGGCTGTCGAATCCTGCCTGCATGTCGGGCGCGTGCTGTCCATCGACGAGATGGCCTGCCGGCTGAGCGGCAGCGACAGCCGGCGCGGGCGCGCACTCGCCATCGCGCGCCAGATCAAGCGCACCATCGCCGAGGCGGTCGGCTCGGAAATCCGCTGTTCGATCGGCATCGCGCCGAATACCTTCCTCGCCAAGGTGGCCTCCGACATGGAAAAGCCGGACGGCCTGGTCGTCATCGAACAGGCCGATCTGCCCGAGGCGCTGTACGGCCTCGGCCTGCGCGACCTCTGCGGCATCGGCAAGGCGATGGAGCAGCGCTTGAACCGCCACGGCATCCGCAGCGTACGCGAGCTGTGCGCCGCGAGCAGGGAGGAGCTGCGCGCTGCCTGGGGCAGCATCGAGGGCGAGCGGGTGCATGCACGGCTGCGCGGAGAGGAACTGCCGGTACTGCCTTCGCAGCGCGGCAGCGTCAGCCACTCGCATGTGCTGCCGCCGGAGTTGCGCAGGTCCGAGACGGCCTTCTCCGTCCTGCACCGCCTGCTGCAGAAGGCGGCCATGCGCCTGCGCAGCTACGGCTGCATCGCCGGTGCCCTGCACGTAAAGGTGAAATTCCAAGACGGCAGTCGCTGGGAGCGGCAGGCCCGGTTCGATCCGACCAGCGACACGCTGCAACTGCTCGACGCGCTGAATCGCCTGTGGCAGGCCTTCCCGGGAAAAAGTCAGTCTCCGCCGCACGGCGTATCCGTCGCGCTGTCGCAGCTGGACGAGCAGACGCAGCGCAACCGCGCCCTGTTCGACCAGGGCCGCGCCCATGACAAGCTCGACGCGGTGATCGACTCGGTAAACCTGCGCTACGGCCGGCAGACCCTTTATTTCGGCGGCGCCTACCGGGCGCTCAGCGCCGCGCCGATGCGCATCGCCTTCAACCATATCCCCGATCTTGAGACCGAGGCAGACGATTAAAACGTGATGACTTGCCGCACCACCCTGGCCTCGGACAGGGCATCGAAAGCCTCGTTGATTTCATCCAGGCGCAAGGTCCGCGTCACCAGCTTGTCCACCGGCATGCGCCCCTGGCGATAAAGCCGGATGAACGCCGGAATATCGCGCCCCGGCACGCAGGTGCCGATGTAGCTGCCCTTGATGGTGCGCGCCTCGGCGACGATGCGCGCGACGGGAAAGCTGAATTTCTGCGATGGGTGGGTCAGGCTCGTCGTCACCGTGCTGCCGCCGCGCCGCGTCGCTTCGAAGGCGCTGCCGAAACCGTCCAGCGACGAACTGGCATCGATGGCATGGTCGACGCCGCCGCCCGTCAGTTCCCGCACTGTCTCCACTGCGCCTGCGCCGCCGGCCTGCACGCAATCGGTCGCGCCGATCGCCTGCGCCAGGGCCAGCTTTTCTGCGTTCGGATCGACGGCGACGATGCGTCCGGCCCCTGCCGTCACCGCACCGAGCACCGCCGACAGGCCGACGCCGCCCAGGCCGAACACCGCCACGCTCTGGCCGGGTCGAATGCCCGCGGTATACAACGCCGTCCCGGCGCCGCACATCACGGCGCAGCCGAACAGGCTGGCTTCGACGAAGGACAGGTCCTCGGGGATCTTCACGAGGGATTTTTCCGACACCAGCGCGTATTCGGCGAAGGCAGAGAGACCCATGTGGTGATGCACGGCCTGCCCGTCCAGGCGCAGGCGCGGCCCGCCGGTGAGCAGCCGCCCCTCGCGGTTGGCCTGCGTGCCGCGCGCGCACAGCGAGGGCCGGCCCTCGATGCAGTGCTCGCACTCGCCGCACTGGGTGAGGAAGATCAGCGCCACATGGTCTCCCGGCTTGACCGAATGGATGCCGGGCCCGACCTCCGCCACCACGCCGGCCGCCTCGTGCCCGGGCACGATCGGCATCGGCCAGGCGCGGTCGCCATTCACCACGGACAGGTCGGAATGGCACAGGCTCGCCGCCTTGATGGCAACGATGACCTCGCCCGCGGCGGGCGGCGGCACTTCGACGGTTTCGATGGCAAGCGGGCGGCTTGTCGCATACGGATGCGGCAGGCCGGATTCTCTGAGAACGGCAGCCTTGAATTTCATGGTGTGCATTCCTCGGCGGGCAAATGCCGAAAGCGTAGCACGAGCCGTAAATAAAAAAGCCCGGCTTCGTTCGAAGTCGGGCTTTTTGTGTAACTAGTCTGACGATGACCTACTTTCGCACGCGTAGTACGCACTATCATCGGCGCGGAGTCGTTTCACGGTCCTGTTCGGGATG